>CAYUBI010000065.1:0-13996 GCA_964443005.1 uncultured Candidatus Marinamargulisbacteria bacterium | reverse complement strand
ATATCATTGATATTCGACAGCCATCACAGCCAGATGTTGTGTGTAGTCGCTATGTTAATAGCCGGACTGCGTTACTTGCTGATTATGCGTCCGAGCTTTATGATCAGCGTTCAAATGTAGTATTTCAAGGGCTTCGTTATTGGGTAGGTTCCGTGCCACTAGCTTCAGATAAGCTGACGAGTCAAACTGTTCCAGTAATTATTGCAAGCAAATGGGTGTTCCAGGAAAAGATTCCGATTACAGGTCTTAATTTAGATCAGGGGCAAACATATTATTTATCGCTTCAAACATATAGCACAGACGGAAACTCCTTGTTTGGTTCGAGAATTCGGACAGTTCCCTTTACTGTAGACATTACGCCGCCTATTATTTTGGGCGAGCCAAAAATCGTTGTTGAACAAAATATCGCTCAAGCGCAACTCGTTGGGCCCAAATCCGGTGTTGCTCATTATTTAAATTGGCCACCGTGTGTTGATTCTGAATCTGGAATTGATCATTACGAAGTTGAGGAGTTAGTCGGCGATCGATATATGTGGGAAAAAGTTTCGACAAATGTTCATGAGCCTGCATTAAAAGTTTTGGGCAGGGATCCGTATAAAGCTTATCGTTATCGTGTATATGCGCAAAATCGTGCTGGTATTAATGGGTCCTATATGATGTCAACCTATACGGGAATGGCGTTTAGTGATTCAATTATTTCAAATGTGTCTTCACATCCTAATCCATTTGATGCAAGTCGACAAAGTGCCTTGATCCGTTATGATTTAAATCAGGATACAGCAATCACCATTCGGATTTTTGATGCAATGGGTTATTTTGTGAGAGAGTTACGGTTTAATCCGGGAATTCCGGGTGCGCTTCAAGGGGTTAATGAAATTGCGTGGGATGGGACGAATCAAGCTGGGCGAAAGGTTGGAAAGGGTGGATATTTTATGTTGTTACAGTCTGCGCAAGTAGGAAAAGGCGATAAAGCCCGATATATGATTGGTGTTATTCGATAAAGATTTATGATTGGATTATTGAGAAGAGACGCAAAGCTTTGCGTCTCTTTGTTATGTGAACGATTTAGGCTAAATTAGCGTTGATAAGGATCTCTCGAATAGCATCGCGTGAAATAATTTGCTGTAAATCGCTGCGATATTGTTCCCCTTCAGCGAGTTTGCGATAGTGGTTGGCAAATGGATATTCTTCTCTTAAAATCGTAGGAACGATAATATACATTGCATCAGTTTCATAGGTTCTTCGGCTTTCTTCCATTGTAATTAGGTCTTCATAAAGTGTTTCGCCTTGTCGCATTCCAATTTCTTTGAATTTGACGTTGTCTATTGCAATATGATGTTTTTCGCAAACAAGATCCCGATATACAGTAATCAAATCATCGAGTTTGACTGTTGGCATTTTCAATAAAAATACTTCGCCACCACTGATTGCCTGTGTTGCTTTAAGAACCAGTTCAATGGATTGTTGTAATGTAATAACAAAACGGCTCATGTTTCGTTCAGTAATCGGGATTTCTTTGCCTGCTAAAATATTCTTTTTCATTAGCCATAAAAACGAACCACGTGATCCTAGGACATTTCCAAATCGAACAGAGGCAAACTTGGTTCGTCGATCAACGCGACGTCCAGTTGCTGTAGCCATTAATTTTTCGCCAAGCAATTTTGTTGCACCCATAGTGTTGCTGGGGCTAGTTGCTTTATCAGTTGATAATGAAATTACAGTATCAACATTTTCCATTAAGCAAGCTTCAATCAGGTTTTCAATGCCAATGACATTGGTAAGAACTGCTTCAAATGGATTATATTCACAGGAAGGTACATGTTTTAGTGCTGCAGTGTGAAAAACGTAATCAATGCCTTCCATTGCTTTTTGAAGACGCATACGATCCCTGATGTCACCAATTAGCCAGCGCAGGCGTTGATCATTATTGAAATCATGCATCATTTCAAATTGTTTAGATTCATCACGGCTGAATATGCGAATAACTGAGGGG
Source organism: uncultured Candidatus Marinamargulisbacteria bacterium (assembly GCA_964443005.1). Classification (GTDB taxonomy): domain Bacteria; phylum Margulisbacteria; class Riflemargulisbacteria; order GWF2-35-9; family CAYUBI01; genus CAYUBI01. The sequence continues at coordinate 12,003 of CAYUBI010000065.1, read as the reverse complement.
TCATAGGGTAGTAATTTCTGAACTAAACCTTGCCCTACAAATCCTGTGCCACCTGTAATTAGAATTTTTTTGCCTTTAAACATGGCGCCCCTCCTTAAAATAGACTTTGTATCTTTAACTTACCGACTATTTAGTTGAATGGCAAGTAATCCCAGCAGTTGGGCAGACGTCAACACATTTGCCGCATCCATCACAACTTGTTTGTCCTAATGGATGATTAAATTCTGGTTTAATTCGTGATAGAAATCCACGATTAATGTAGCCTAAAATATAAAGTTCTTTTTGTTCTTCACATGCGCGTACGCATGACGAACAGTTGATGCATTTGTTCGTTTCTATATGAATCAGTGGATGACTGATGTCTTTGTCATAAGTACGCATGCTGCCTTTGAATTGTTGTTGATTTGCATTATATAGTTCGCTAAATTCGCGCAATTTGCAATCAACGACTTCAACGCATCCACAGCGAAGACATCGTAAGGCTTCTTGCATCATTTGTTCTGATGTTATTGATATTTCAATATCCTTGAATGTTTTTTGACGTTCGAGTAAGGCAATACACTGTGCATTGATGCGTTGGCTTTTCGGATATTGTGCAAACATTTCTATAGGTAACGCAGCTAAATCACCACAGGTTGAGCTATAAATAGGAAGTTCGCCAATTATGGGTTCTTTGTTAAAGAATTGTTGAATAGATACTGCAACCTTTCTTCCTTGAGCTACAGCAGTAACGATTAAGTCAGGTCCTGTTAGAAAATCGCCAATGGCAAAAATCGTAGGATTGACTAAGGATTGGTAGGTTGTTGGGTTGATTGCCAGTTGTTTCTTATTATTTAGCCAAGTGGCTGGAATCCATGAATAATCAGCATGTTGTCCAATAGCGCTGATAACAACGTCTGCAGTTAGCGAAAACTCACTTCCGATAATTGGAACTGGTTTTTTCCGACCTGTAGCATCTGCTTCGCTTAGCTGCATACGTTGACACGTAAGTGTTATCCCTTTTGATGTTTCTTCAAGTTTGATAGGTGCAACAAGAAACTGACAGGTAACCCCTTCTTCTTGGGCTTCGTGGATTTCGTTGCGCGCTGGCATTTCGTTAGCACTTCGTCGATAAATTAAGGTGGTTGTACATCCTAGACGTACAGCAGATCGTGCAGCATCCATTGCTGTATGGCCGCCACCTATTATTAATACAGTTTTTCCTAGATTTATTTTTTTGCCACGGCTTAGGTCGCCTAAAAAATCTAATGCAGAGATTACGTTGGCATTGTTTTCTCCATTTACGCCAATGGTATTGGATAATAATGCCCCTGCAGCTAAGACAATTGCGTCAAAATTTGTTATAAGGGTTTCGAGTGGATATGTTTTACCGATCTCAGTATTAGGCACAAAATGAATGCCCAAATGTGTCATAATATCTGAATATTCTTTATCAACTATAGATCGAGGGAGTCGATAAGCTGGTATTGCATAGCGTGTCATGCCGCCTGGTTTGTCATTTTTTTCAAATAACGTCACCTCATGGCCAGCTAAACGCAAGTAATAGGCTGCAGTTATTCCGCCTGGACCTGCGCCAATAATAGCGACTTTTTTGTTTGTCAGTGCTGCTGTAATAGGGAAAAATGGACCTCCCGCAGCAAGTTCTTTTTCGTATAAATAGCGTTTTTGAGCGCCAATACTAACTGCTGAATCTACACGATTGCGCCGGCATACTGTTTCACAGGGGTGAGGGCAGGCGCGACCTAAAATATTAGGGATAGGTGCTTTTTTTTGAATAAGTGCAACACCTTTTGCATATTGGCCTTCAGCTTCATTTTTAAGAAATCCTTGAATATCGATGTTTGCAGGACATCCAGTTAATTGACAGGGTGCAACACAATCTCCAAAATGGTCGGACAATAAGAGTTCTAGTGCCATTTTTCGTGTTTCATGTACCCATGCTGAATCAGTTTCGATAATCATTCCATCTAATAGCTCAGTTGAACAGGCTGGCACCATGCGTGGTTTAGGATTTTTAATTTCTACCACACATAACCAGCAGCTTCCAAAAGGGGTTAGCGCTTTGTTATGACAGAGTGTTGGAATAAAAATATCAAGTTTTTTTGCTGCATCTAAAATCGTTAGCCCAGCAGAAAACTGATAAGGTGTTTGATTTATTTGAACTGAAATAGAGGGTAATGTCGTTGCTTGCATATTAACAACAATGTTATCATAATTTGTTTAGGTTCGCTAGCATTCCATTGCCATTGACTGTATGCTTTAGTAATTCAGTTACTGTTACAAATCTGTATCCATGTTGCTTAAGTGTCTGAATGATTTCCGGCAACGCACGAATAGTATAAGGGTTGCCATTATGCATGAGAATAATACTGCCAGGGCCTGATTTTCGTAGTACAAGTCGCGCAATTTGATTGGATCGATTTTGAATGGTTTTTTCACTAGCGCGAGAGGCTTCTTCTGGAAAATAGTCAAAGGAATTTACATTCCAGTAAATGGGTTGAACATTGCTTTGAGTGATAGAATCTAAAACAAGTCGGTTAAATCGTCCTCCAGGTGGGCGAAAAACTCTAGGTGTTCGTCCAGTGATGTTGGCAATTAATTCATTAGTTTGCTCCACTTCATCGCGAATAATGCCTTGGGAAAGTGTATCTAATCGTGTGTGATGAAAAGTATGATTGCCTAGTTCGTGGCCAGCAAGCGCAATTTCTCGTACTAGGTTCGGGTATTGCATACAGGATAATCCGACTAAAAAAAAGGTAGCAGGGATATGCTCCTTTTGCAATATTTCCAAAATAGCTGTTGTTTTTTGCGGTTTAGGGCCATCATCAAAGGTCAGTGCAATAATTTTTTCTTTGGTTGTTGCAGCAAAAATAGGTTCCATCGATTCTGCGTGAACACGTGTAGCTATAATTAGCAATAAGATCCACGCAGTAAGTGCCCCCTGCGTCCATTTCATTTGAGTTTTAGTAATTTATGAATTTGCGGAATAACGCGTACATCATTTAAAGCTGATTTTGCCACTTGATATGCTTTAATAATTTCGTCAGGAGCAGGGCTATGTTTAATAATATGATGTGGAGTGACTGGCTGGATAATGAATGGAATATCTTTGTTTATTTTTGCAATTGCTTCAACAATCGTTTTAAGCTCAATTGATTTGAACCCTGGCAATAAAATTGTTTTAATAAATACATCGTCGTTTTTTACTTTTTCTAAAAACCGAAAGAATTCTTTTTCATAACCAGCTTTATAATCTACAGAAAAAATAGATATCAGATGTTTAATATCATCCAAATGGTCGGGTAACGTACCATTTGTTTCAAGGTAAACGGGTAATTTGATTCGGGGAAGAAGTTCCTTGATTTGTTGGGATTGCAATAGGGGTTCTCCACCTGTTAAAACTAAACAATGTTGATAGGTTTTCATTAATTTTTGACATTCAGTAACTATATCGTTAATTGTCCATTCGTTATCTAACAGGTTTTGTTCATCGCAGTAATCGCAGCTTAAATTACAGCCAGTAAATCGAATAAAAAGTTGTCGATATCCAATGTATGGGCCTTCGCCTTGAATCGATGAAAAAATTTCGTGAATACGCATTACACTTTTTGTAATGCAGTATATTTAGGCATAATAACTTTGACTTCTTTGTTAAACTGAATTTGCAAGGTAACGTCAGTTCCTTTTCCAAAGGTTTTGAGAATAATACCTGTGCCAAACGAGGGCGACATGACTTCTTGTCCTGTGTCAAAATCAAAACATTGTTCCAAGTTTGGCTTGTATACTTTTCCTTTGTCTGGATTTCCAATTACAAAGGCAGATCGAATCGCATTTTCAGGAGGTAAATTTTTGGTGATTGAATATCCTTTTTCTTTAAGTTGTTTAACCAGTTCATTAATGGGTGATAATTTGTAACTGGTTTCAACTTCTAGCAACGAAGGATCTAGTTCATAAAAAAAAGTAGATAAGTTGTTATGATAAGTTGAGCCTGCCATTGATCGATTAATGGCGCTGGTAAAATATAGCTCTTTTTCTGCTCGTGTCATTGCAACGTAACACAATCGCCGTTCTTCTTCCAAACTGTTTGCATCTTCGAGTGAACGATAATGCGGTAATAAATTTTCTTCAAATCCAGCAATAATAACAGCAGAATATTCGAGTCCTTTTGCATTATGCATGGTCATCATTGCAACGCGGTCTTCATCAGAATTAGAGCGATCCATGTCTGTAACCAATGTACAGTTCTCAAGAAAATATTCCAAGGATTCGTCTCCGCGTTCTTTTGCAATGGTCATTAGTTCGCGAATGTTTTCGATTCGATTCGTAGATTCTTCAGTTTTATGTTCTAATAACATGGCTTCGTATCCGGTATCTTTAAGAATTATTTCGATCATTTCAGCTAAAGGAATTTGTTGTTCTTCCCATTGAGTGCGCATGGCAATGATCATTTCATAAAATTGTTCCAAATAAGATTTCGCGCGTGAATTGTCTGAAATGTCAGCGCTACAGAGTGTCCAGAAAATAGGCATATCTTTTTGGCTGGCTGTTTCTTGAAGTTTGGCAAGTGTTACTTTGCCAATTTTTCGCGGAGGTTCATTGATAATACGGTTAAGTGCTTCGTTATCATTTGGATTAAAAATTAATCGAAGATAGGCAACAATGTCTTTCACTTCTTTGCGTTCATAAAATTTTTGTCCACCAAAAATCCGATAAGGAATACTGCGTTGAATAAACATTTCTTCAATAACTCGGCTTTGTGTGTTTGTACGATATAATATGCAAATGTCTTTTCGAGAAAATCCCCGCTCTACACAGGATTCAATTGTTTCGGCAATATGTCTGGCTTCGTCATTTTCATTATGAGCAATAAAATGATGAGGTTTTTCACCCTCACTATTATCTGTCCATAAATTTTTTTCTTTACGATTAGCATTATGTTGAATGAGTTGATTAGCTTGCTCAAGAATGACTTGTGTTGATCGATAATTTTGTTCTAAGAGAATAGTTTGAGAGCCTGGAAAGTCTTTTTCAAAATTGAGAATATTTTGAATGTTTGCACCGCGCCAGCTGTAAATGTTTTGATCAGCATCTCCAACTACGCAAATATGATGATGCTCACGAGCTAACAAGTGAAGAATTAGGTATTGTGCTAAATTAGTATCTTGATATTCGTCAACTAAAATATATCGAAATTGTTGCTGATAATGCTGCGTGATGTCTGGAAATTCTTGTAATAAGCGTACAGTATTATATAATAGGTCATCAAAATCCATTACATTGTTTTTTTTCAGTTGATCTTGGTAACGATAATAAACCTTGGCAATTAAGCGTTGATAAAAATCAGCAGCAGTTTGTTCAAACTTTTCCGGTGAAATCAATTCATTTTTGGCATGATTAATAGCATAAAGTATCGAGTCTGGTGTATATTGTTTTGAGTTAATATCAAGTTCAACCAGAATTTGTTTAATAATAGACCGTTGATCTTGTGTGTCATATATAATAAAATTACGTTGATAGCCTAATCTTTCGCAATCACGACGAAGAAGCCGCGCACAAATTGCATGAAAGGTGTTGATCCATAAGCCGTCAACAGGCGCATCAATGTCAACGATAAGTTCATGAACACGACGCAGCATTTCTTTTGCTGCCTTGTTTGTGAACGTTACCGCTAGAACTTGTTTAGGGTGGTAACCTTTTTCTTTGATTAAATAGGCAATTTTATGGGTTAGCACTCTGGTTTTTCCAGAACCAGCACCAGCCATAATGAGAAGTGGGCTTTCTAAGGCTAAGACCGCTTCTTTCTGCTTATCATTAAGGGTTTCAAGCATGGAGGGTATTATACTGCAAAAAGTAAAAGTGTTCAATAAAGAGATCGCGAATAACCGTCAATCATTTTTTTTCAGTTATGGCTTTGTCCTTGCTGAGCTGCTTTCTGCGCTGGTCGTCATGTCGATTGTGTTGGTTTGCGTGCTGCCGATGTTTCAGCGGTGGCATCATGTTTCAATGCAGTGGATTGTAGCTGAACAGCATTATAAGGAAGTAGATTATGCTTTGCGATACTTAGCATTGCATTATACTGGATTTACGGTGTTGTCTATTATTGAAAACGGCGAATTTGATAGTGTTGTTGTGAGTGATGCTAAAGGTGTTACAACAGAAATTGGAATCAGTAATGGGCAACTATATGTGCACAGAGTTCGCCATGATTATTTAACGTTTACGCCCAAACTGATTCAATCATTTTCGATTTCTAAAACTGGAAGACGATTGCAGTTTATAGCTAGTTACGATAATGTAAAAAAGCAACGAGTCAATGTGATTTTTTTTTTTTTTTTATGAAATCGTTGCAATATTTTCTTTATCATATAGTAATTTGTAAGCCCAATAACTGCCCAATACTTTTTTTACGTAATGCCGAGTTTGTGCAATGGGGATGTTTTCAACATATAAATCTTCGTCGTCAAAGGCATTAAATTTTTTCAGATTACCTTCTCCACAATTATATACAGCAACGCCCTTGAGTACACCTAATTGTTGAACATAGTATTTGAAGTGTCGAATGCCTAAACGAATGTTATCCGTAGGGTATTTTAGGTTGTAGTCTGTTAATTTAAGGTTTTTTGCTACTAATTTTGCTGTAGCTGGCATTAATTGCATGAGTCCTTTTGCGCCGGAATAGGACACTGCTGAAGCATTGAAGTTGGATTCTTCGCGAATAATTGCAAGAACTAAATAGGGATCCAAGGGCATATTTGTAAGTTCTGTTTTAATTGAATCCCAATATGCTAGTGGATAGGCTAAATAATTATTGTGTAAATGTGCGGAAACGCGATAAAGATAGTAGTATTCTTTTTTCTCTGCCATTAAGGCTGCCAAGTAATTCCATGGATCTTTAGTTGCCCGATATCGTTGAAATACTGTTAGTTCGTAAATCGCATCATCATAGGCCTGTGCATCAATCAAGGCTTTGAGGCGAGGATGAAGGTCATTAGGCGCTGCTAGTGTTGGGAGTTCTGCTGATGACTGGATAAGCGGTTCTTTGCGAGTTAACAAAAACGTGCGGTAGGAGTAATAAGAAAAAGGGAAAAGGCTGATTAATTTTTCTCGTAATTCAGTTGCAACGTTTTGTTGGCCTAGCTTGTCATGAGTTTTAGCTTGCCAATATAAAGAAGCATCCGCATATATATCATTTTGAGATTTTCTGAAACCTTTAAGTGCAGCCGGATAATCTTGACGCATATAATGAATGAGGCCTTCTTCAAAGTGGCTGCTGTTTTGGTAGTAGGAGTATTGTTGAAGATAATGTAAGTAGTCTAGGGCTTTATCAAAATTTTTTTTGCATTTTGCTGGAGTGTATAAGGAATAAGCACATTCTTTTGATAAAGCATGTTGAGGATAAGCTTTTACAATTTTTTCAAACGTTTTCATCCGATCTTCTTCATTTTCCATAAAAGACGAATAGTATAGCGATTCTGGCGTAACTGGAAGCTCTTTGTAGCGTTTTTTTGCTTCGTCTTTGTTGCCTTTTGCTGCATATGTTCGTGCAATAGCTATAGGAATATCCTGGAATTGAGGAGATGTTGGAGAAATGTTTTCAAAACATTTGAGCGCTTCATCATAATCACCTTCTTGTTTAAAGTAATAAGCTAATTGCTTTAACGTGCTATCTGATTGTTTTTTTCCTGAGAAGTAGGACGTTACTTCATGTAATTGTTGTCGAAGCGTCATAAATGGTGTATTCGAGCGTTCTTCTTGCTTAGGAATTAATGAAATTTGTTGCGCTGCAGTGTAGTTTTTGCTTTTGATCGCACACAAGCCTTGATAATAAGTCGCGTATGAGTTAAGCGGAGAATCAGTAGGAATTTTGCTGAAAGCTTCATAAGCTTTGTCGTAATTGTTTTGCTTTAGTTGCGCTTTGCCTTCTGTATAATCGGAAATATCAGAGGCCAATAATACGCAAGATTGAAATAAAAAAAAGGTTGCCCAAACGAGCATAAAAAACTTCATATCTTAATGGATTGTACACATAAATTGATGTTATCGCAACTTTAATTTTTTTAGATATTACGAAAGCCCATTGTCCGGGTTCACTTGCTATGATAAGCTTTTCATATGTCATTTTTATTAGATTTTTTTGTTTTTGTGATGGGGACTGTGTTTGGAAGCTTTGCTGCTATGTTAAGTTCACGGCTGCTTCAGAAACGCTCCATGAAAGCTTTGCGTAGCTCTTGTGACCATTGTGGGCATTTGCTTGGAATTAAGGATCTGTTTCCGGTTCTAAGTTATTTGGGCTTGCGCGGAAAATGTCGCTATTGTGGAGAGAGAATTGGATCATATGTTGTGTGGATGGAATTAGGCCTTGGATTAATTAGTGTGTTTCTTTTTCATCATTATCCTATGGCAGAATGGGCGTTGTGGGGGCTAATTATTACCTTGATGGTGGTCGTAGCTGTTATAGATGCTTATTCGTTTTATATTTATGATAGTGTTGTTTTGTCATTATGGGTAGTTTCGGTAATTTTGGCGTGGGTTCGTGGTGTTGTATTTGAAAGCTTTGTTTATAGTTTTTTGATTGTAATGTTTGTATGGATTGTAGCTAAGGCAGTTTCACTACTATTTCGAAAGGATTCGTTAGGTGGTGGAGATTTGAAGCTTTTATACGTTTTTGGATGGTTGTTTTCGTTTCAATCTAATGTGGTGATAATTTTTATTTCTTCTGTAGCTGGTATTTTTTATATGGTGTTAATGTATGTGTTAGGCCAAAAATCGTTGCGACGGGAAATCCCTTATGGGCCATTCCTTGTTTTTGGAGCGATTATTATTATTTTAGGTAGGTGGAGCGGTTTTTAGTCGAGGTTTTTCTATTTTTGAATTGCTGATTGTATTAGGAATCATGGCAATGTTAGCAATGGTTGTTAATGCTTCGTTGATTGTAGTTTCAAAAAAAAATCGTGATCAAGCCCTTTCGATGATGGTCTGGGATGATGCAGATTGGGCTCGGTTTTATGCATATGCTCGTCATACACCAGTTACGATTCAAGCGCATGGATCTGACGTTGACATTCGAGCTGTTACGCAGCCGCTGCGTCATCGGCAGCTGCCAAATCTCGCAATGAGTGATACCCGTATTGTTTTTACGACTGAAATGACTGCCAATCTTCCAGGAACGATTCGGCTTGCATCTACAAGTGGGCTGTCTTCGTTTGTTATTGCAATTACAGCTATGGGACGGATTCGTCGTGAGTAAGGGGTTTGTTTTGTTAGAGTGTTTGATTGCTTTAGCAGTGATTATCGTGTTTTTAAGCGTATTTGAATCAGTTTTTCAACAAACACTTATTATGATGCATCAAACTGGAGAACTTCGGAAATCGAATCAACAACTTCGAGATCAGCTAATCGAGTTGCAGCTTGTGCCGAGTGGTTCAGTTTCTTTTAGAAATTGACGCCTCATTCAGGCTCATTATGCATAGGACAAGACTCTGCGTTGTTATTTTTTTTAATTTCCACTAGAATGTATACTTGAGGAGGCAACCACGTGAAAAAACTACCGATTGGCATTCAAACCTTTGAAAAATTAATTAATGATGGTTGTCTATATATTGATAAAACGAAGTTAATTTATCAGTTAATTCAGTCGGGTAGTGTATATTTTCTTTCCCGTCCTCGGAGATTTGGCAAGTCGCTGCTGTTGTCGACTTTAGATGCGATTTTCAAGGGAAAGAAAGCGTTTTTCAAGGGACTATGGATTGATGATCAGTCTTTTGAATGGAAAGAACATCCAGTGATTCGAATTGATTTTAGTAAAAAGCATATTGAAACACCTTTTGAATTGAAAGAATTCATTAAATTAGAGCTGCAGGATATTGCAGAACACTATGATATTACGCTTGTTCGGGAACATTATGACGACATTTTTGCAGAGCTTATTAGAAAATTGGCACAAATAGGAAAGGTAATATTCCTAGTTGATGAATATGATAAACCCATTTTAGATAATATTTCAGATATCGAAATAGCTAAAGAAATACAGGAAACGTTGAAAGGATTTTATACAGTAATCAAAGCTTCGGATGAGCACCTTAAATTTATTTTCGTAACAGGGGTTAGCAAATTCAGCAAAGTGGGTGTGTTTTCAGGACTTAATAATTTAAATGACATTACAATGGACAGTAATTATTCTCAGTTGCTGGGATATACGCAAGAGGAACTAGAAGCTAATTTTGCAGAACAGCTAACGTTATTAGCCGAAAAACAAAACATGACAGTTGCGGAAGTATTGGCGATGATGAAGACTTGGTATAACGGGTATCGATTTTCCGAAATTGATAAATATGTTTATAATCCTTTTTCAACTTTGTTGTTATTTAATAAAAATTCCTTTAAAAACTACTGGTTTGAAACAGGAACGCCAACGTTTTTAATTGATTTAATTACAACAAGCCAATTTGATGTACCCAGCTTGCAGCATTTGACTGTTGGGCAACAGGCTTTTGCGAGTTATGAAATTGGAAATTTATCATCTATAGCACTTTTATATCAAACAGGGTACTTAACGATCAAAAATATAGAAGAGGATTTATATACCTTGGGATTCCCAAATCTTGAAGTTGAACATTCATTTTTAGAATATTTATCAGAGGCTTATAGTCATGTAAACAAAGAACTAACCTTAAGGTATATTGTAGGATTAGCAAATGCGCTTAAACAGGGCAATTTAGCCCAGTTTTTTGAAACGTTAAAAGTATTTTTTGCGAATATTCCGTATACAATCAATATTCCTTTAGAAAAGTATTATCAAACAATATTCTATATTGTTTTTACGTTGCTGGGCCTACGTATTCAAGCAGAAGTGGTGACCAATCAAGGGCGCATTGATGCAGTGATTGAGTTAAAGGATACGGTATATGTATTCGAATTTAAACTGAATAGAACGAAGAAAGCAGCACTGGCGCAAATTAATCAAAAACAATATGCTGAAAAATACATGAACACAGGCAAGCAACTTGTTTTAGTGGGTGTAGAGTTTAACAAAAAAACGCGTAATATTGGGAAATGGGCAGCTGAACCTCGCCCCGAGTGATCCACTGAAGGGCATTGTATTGAGGGCTGAGGGTGTTCGTTAATTAACCTTAGGGGCGGTTCGCGAACCGCCCTGATTGAAGAGATAGTAGGCCGTTGGCATAAATAGAAGGGCAAATGCCGGCGGCGGTGGTAGTGGCACTTCACATGTCAATGGCGGAAATGGTGGTTCCGGTATCGTAATTATTCGCTACCCTATTCGTCAGTGAACAAATATCCACACTTGTTATCATCAATAGCTTTTTCCAAAAAACAGAAGGGAATACAGCCGTAGAAATACGCTTTGATACAATATGCCAAGGCTCGGTTTGGGAATATAGTGGTTCACTAAGGAAAATTGATTGAGTATAAGCAATTTTGGCTATATACTTATTTAAGGAAACGTCATTGTACGCAGAAATAGTAAAGGAACTAACTAAATGAAAGATTTGCCGATTGGAATACAAACCTTCCAAGATCTTATTGAAGGCAACTTCCTATATATTGACAAGACCGAATATATTTATCAAATGGTTCGTCCGGCAAAAGGCGTCTATTTCCTTTCCCGTCCGCGTCGTTTTGGGAAATCGCTATTACTCTCTACCTTAGACGCAATTTTCAAGGGAAAGAAAGAGCTTTTCAAGGGGCTCTGGATTCATGATCAGCCGTTTGAATGGAAAGAGTATCCAGTTATTCGAATTGATTTTAGTAAAACTCCATCAACAACAGTACTTGAATTGGAAAAAAATATTATTTGGCAATTGGATGTTAATGCTCAGAAATATGGAGTTAACTTAACAGAAGAAGCTTATTATACGCGTTTTGAAGAGTTAATAATGAAGCTAGCTAAGATTAATAAAGTAGTCGTCCTAATTGACGAATATGACAAACCGATTTTAGATAATATAACGCAAATAGAAATAGCCAAAGAAATTCAAAATACCT
>CAYUBI010000064.1:0-14192 GCA_964443005.1 uncultured Candidatus Marinamargulisbacteria bacterium | reverse complement strand
GGCTGGACGAGCCCTACTAAAAAAAATGCACCCTTTTATCGCTTCAGAAGTTAATAATTTTAATCTTGAAAAAGCTTTGGTTAGAGGAATGCTCCCCTTAGTATTTAATTCAGCTGATTATGTAGAAGATTTAAAAACATATGTAGCTTTATATATGAAAGAAGAAGTTCAAGTAGAAGGCATAGTTAGACATATAGAAAATTTTGGCAGATTTATAGAAGCTATAAGCTTTTCTCAAGCATCTATAATCAATTATTCAAATGTAGCCCGCGACTGTGGAGTTAGCAGTAAAAGTATAGAAAATTATATCGATATTTTAGAGGATTTATTGCTTAGCCATCGCGTATATATTTTTACAAAAAAGGCAAAACGTAATTTAGTACACCATCCCAAGTTTTACTATTTTGATGCTGGCGTTTATCGAACTATCCGGCCAACAGGTCCGTTAGACCAGCCAGAGGAAATAGATGGACATGCCCTAGAAACAATAATATTTCAGCACTTAAATGCTTGGTTGGATTATTCCAATAAAGAGGGAAAATTATATTACTGGAGAACCAAGTCTGGTTTAGAAGTTGATTTTATTATTTATGGAGAAATAGGCTTTTATGCTATTGAAGTAAAAAATTCAAAGAAAATTAAGAATACAGATTTACGAGGCTTAAAAGAATTTATAAAAGACTATCCAATGTGTCAGCCTATACTCTTATATCGTGGAGCAGAACAATTAGAAATCAATCAAATATTATGTGTACCCATAACAAACTTCTTAATGCAGTTAAAGCCTAATGCGGAATTTTATAAATAGTTATGCTTTATCTTTTATAGGTTTAGCTGCGTTTTAATTTTTTTAATTGACTAAGTTCATTTTGCAATAATTCCATATTTTCATTGCGGTTTAGCCCTGATTCTCTGAACTTATTTTGCATTAATATCATTCCCAAAATATTGGAAAATTAGACATAATTTCAAGCAAATATTTCTTTTATTAATTTCAATATCTGCTGAACTGCGAGCTCTTGGAATAACGGAAATCAAAAAATTGGTGATTGTGTTTGACGGAAAATTTGTTCAGGTAGCAGATTCGTTATTGATTAAATTCTTCTTTTTTGTCAAAAGCATTGTGCGCACTTACTATCTATATTTTTGTAAGTATAATTCTAATAACGGGTCCGTATGCCGATATATACCGTTGATACACTCTAATGTACTTTTATTAATTAATTTTTTAATGAGGGTAGCAATAGTACCGTGGCTCAAACCTGTTTGAACAATAAATTCGTGACTTTGTGGTTCTTTTAATTTTTTGTTTTTAGCAACTTCTATAAGGATTTTTTCTTCATTTATGGAAAATAATGCTACATACTTTTCAAAAATACTTTCTCTACTTTGAAGCACACTATCTAGCATCGAATTTACATGTTCGTCCTTAATTTCTACATCCTTATAATGCTCAATTATTTCCTGACATAAAATATTTATTGATTCTGGAACCCTATGTAACACATCCTGTAAATGCTTGCTGATTTCTTCCGAAATCTTTATTTTGTTTGGATTAAATCTTTCTTGAATGTAGTGATGATATTCTTGATATGGAATAGGTTTAATTTCCAGACAATAACCCCACGAATACATAGGTGATTGTGGATTAGAGAAAATATCTGCTAATAAGTGTTGTTTAGAACCCATAATAATTACAGGGATATCTCCTATATTTTGAAGGATATCTCTCATTTCTCCTTGTATTCCCTTAATAAAGGATATATCTTGGAATTCATCCATAACAATTAAACATTCACGATTTAACGCAGTTTCTTTTAATACCTTAAATATTTGATAAATACTTTGCGGAATATTTTTTTCTTTAGGATTCAAACTTAATACAGGAGAACCAGAAAAGCTATCAACATTGATGCTTACTTCAAAAGAAGTTAGCTTTTCTTTAACAAGGTTAATTAAACTTTTTACAGGCATATAATTTTTTATTGTTGCCTCAAGTGCTCTAATTAGGCGTATTAACAAACTTTGCTCATCTTTAACTTCATATAAATCAACAAAAAAAACAAAAGGCAGCTGAGTCTTTTTTTTGAATTCCTCAATTATAACGTTTTTTACTAACGAAGTTTTTCCAAAATTTCTTGGACCAAAAAATACTACATTATTTTTATTCATTATTTTTGTCATAATTAGCTCGAATTCTTTTTGAAAATTACAAATATTTTCTCGATCAACAATTCGATCAAAAATAAATCGTTTACTCATAATGATTTTTCTCGTTTCCATGCTAAAGTATTCATGATAGTTTTTCTATGATAGATATTGTAGCATGACATTGGTCGGCATTCAATTAAAGATTGATGTCCGGTTTTGATGATATTGTGGGTATATTCTAAGGAACTTCATTTGAGGGCTAATTTCATGGTGAAATGAGGCTTTGCTATTAGTAAACTGAGCATGAACTTGTAAATAATCCTTACAAGTTCATACATAATTATCCTATTTAAAATCTCTCAAAGTCTTTTCATTTTGATGAAGTTGAAGATAAAAACTTAATATCAGCCTCTACTTCTTTCATCGTATACACACTCCCAATTTTTCTCTTAGAAAAGGCAGTATTTGCTGGAAGATTCTCTAAAATTTTCTTTAGTTCATTACGAACTTCTTTTCCTGGGCAAACTGTATTATCTTGATGTGTAGAAGTAAGGCCTGCTGATTCGATCATTATATTTTGAACATCACTATGTCCTATAATATTTTCCTGAGGAATTTCATACTTTTTTGTCAGGTAAAGAATCAATTTCTTTAATGTCTCAATTTGAGCTACTGGAGGTGTACTACCATTATACTCATATTCACCATCTAATACGATTCCGATAGTTCCATAATTTGGAGACAGTTTTCTTATGATGTCTATTGCATCGCTAATAGGTATTGCTATTTTAAGAGTCCCATTTCTTATCGCAGAAGCCATTGCATCTGCTTCCTTGGTTGATCCTGTATGTGCGCCCATGATATCTATCGATCTTCCTTCATAAAGTTTTCCATCTTTTCCAATAATAAAATGATATCCAATATCATTGAATCCACTGCTCATCATATGAAACGTTTGCAACAACTTGGGCCCAGGAGCATCACTAAATGCTGAATGATGTATAACTATCCATTTCAGTACATTTTTTAGATTGCCATGATAGATTGTAAGGGATGCCTTGTTTGTTGGTTCAACAGCATTCCATTCTTTTCTGGTTATAAGAGAAAGTTGGTTTGCATCAAAGATTGAGTCGGATGGTATTGTTTTTTGTGCAATAACAGGTGCCAAATTTAAATGTTCAATTCTCATTATATTTCCTCTTTTTCTCCTATATCATTGTTTGAAGAAAAAATAACGATTCTGTTCCCAGCACTTTCTGCGTCTCTACTTAGGCGAATGGGTGTGCCGTTTTGGTAAAGAGATGCAGAATCAAAACCACCAGTATCTAGGTTAATAGCAAACTTAACTTTGTGATTATCCAAAGTAATTGTTGATAAATAACTTGAAAAATCCTTGAGTGACATCATTTGAGTTGTATGAACAATTGCAAAATTATCATCATCAAATTGTATGAAGGCCCTCCGATTATCAGCTATATTTGAGTGAAATCGATTTTCGGAGTGACCCTGGTCATTTAATAATGTAGCTTGAAATCCCGATATATTTTCTGACTCCATTATCTTCCAGAAATATTCTGCATGGTCTAAATTATGTGTAATATCAAGCTTAAATAATGGAGTATTTATCAATTCAGCAGTTAGGTTTAGCTGCGTTTTTAATTTTTTTAATTGACTAAGTTCATTTTGCAATAATTTTATATTTTCATTGCGGTTTAGCCCTGATTCTCTGAACTTATTTTGCGTGTTTTTTCTTTCGGATGCATAAGCTTCGATTAAAGATAGTTGATAACGGTTTAGATCAATTATTGATGATAAATCAGCACCCGTAATATTGTTCTTGTTTAGAAGATGTGCCTTGTTTTTATTGTTTATTAAGAGGTACCCATCCATTCTTCCAGACATGATTGTACGTCCATTTTTCCATTTGCCACGATAAATGATGTTCCCATCTGCTTGTCCGGATGCATTTACAATAGGGCCAATACTTGAAAAGCCTAGCTTTTTTCCATAAGTAGCTTCAATTTGGGTATCTAGCGAGCTTCCATTATTTTCTGGCTGATAAATAAACTCAACGCTCCCTCCATCTTTTTGAATACCCACAATTAATAAAGCACCGTTCGTAACATCAGTATATAGAGTGACGCCTTTAGGTAAATCTGAATTTGTAATAATTAAATCGTTGATTTGAGCTCCATGTTTAAGGGTAGATTTGTTGTTTTCACTGCCTCCAAGCAATGTGCTTGAAGCAATAGTTAATCCCCTAGTAATTGAGCTGAAGTCACCACTCATGACTCTGTTAAACATTTTTGTTGCCTTATCCAGAAAGCCTGAGCTTTGCTTGTCAATATCAATATCCATAAATTTTTTGATAAAGTCGTGCATTGTTGATTTTCCAGAAGGGAAGGTTAATAGTCTTGTATCTTGAGAAATTTTTTGTTGTATGCTGGGATCTTTTACATAATCAAGAACCAAGTTACGAAGAAACATTAATTGTGGATCATTATCCTGTTGTTGTTTTTCAATGAAATACTGATTGCATATGTAAAACAACTCTGTCTCATTTTGTATTTTCACTATTTTTATGGAGGCGTTTGTTTCTTGTTCATTTAGCAACTCGGATAAGATATCGTCTTCAACTGTCGCTGAAGATTGAGTTGCTTGAATACTTGTTTTAAGTTCGTTTTGTAATCTACTCGGAATTTCTTTTAATACTTGTTCAAGGCTTTCAGGTTTCTTAGACAGATATATTGCTAACTTGTTGAGTAAATAATGAGCAGTGCTTTCAAAAAATCCAGTCATTTTATCGTCGACGTAATAAATGCCAGATATTCCGTTTTCTTTAACCTGAGTATAAAGTGAGATGAGCTTTATTTGTTCTAAAATATGATCCTTCGAAATTGGTTTATTAATGTATTTAGAAATATTTGCCAGTATGGCTTCTTCTGAATCAAACTTAACAGATGTATACCGTATTTTTTCCATTAAGGTTAAATCAAAGAGAGGGAGGTCAAGTTTCGAAATAATTTTGTCTTTTATTTCTTGACTCATCCCCAAATCTTGCATCCAATGAATAATATCTGGAGTTATTTGTTCTTTTGATGTATTGACAGATAGCAGCTTATTATATGCTTCTTGATCATTTTCAATCTTAACACCCAGCTTATTAGCACAGTACAACAGAATCAAAATGTTATTAATTGAAAGCGGCACTTTTTGAATCTCCGAAGAAAATAGCCTTGGAATATTTATTTTTGCCAACAATGGTAAGATTATTTTTTGAGGGGAGAATTCCTTCATGTTTGAATCTCTATCCATCTTTGAAAATGTTAAAAGCATTAAAATAGGGGCTTTTTTCATGCTTTCAAATACATTATATATCTTTTGCCTTATCTGTTTTTTTTGTGATTTATTTAGATCGCTACGAACATCATTATGCAGAATGTTTGCCCACGTTTCTTCAGCAATGCTATTAATAGAATCAAAATTAGGTGATTTTTGATTAATTGTATTTGAGGTACTGTTCAAACTGGGGATTTGTGCAAGTAGTTGATGTTGTTGGCAAGATATTGTATCAGCACAAATATGTTTCGATGATATTGTGGGTATCACTAAAGGAGTGTTACTAGTTGGAACAGCCTTACTTGTTGTTTGTTTTACTCCTTTATTCGTTTGATTCGTTGGTAAAGATACTCTATCAACCATTTTTTCTTCCTAACAGTGAGTGTAATACGTAGCATTAATATCATTCCCTAAATACGAGAAATCTAAACATAATTTCAGTCGAATCTTTGTAGTTTTTCTATGATAGATATTGCAGCATGACAGTGGTCGGCATTCAATTAAAGATTGATGTTCGGTTTTGATGATATTGTGGGTATTACCAACGGAGTGTTACTAGTTGGAACAGCTTTACGTGTTGATTAAAAGGACGTCAGATTAATAGTTTTTTCGTACTGCATAATTAAAATGATCAAAGTATTTGCGAAATAACACTTCAGAGGAAGAAAATTGGTTTGATCCATAGAAATAATCAACAATAATTTCCCGTAAACGAGCAAATTCTTTAAGTTGAGGCAATAATTCAATAGAATCAAAGCTTATATCAATCAACTCTAGCGCTCTAGTGGCCGCTTTTTGAGAAAAATCAGGGTTACCTTTTTTTTGCCAGTTAAGGGCGCGACTGACTTCACTTCCGATATTTGCTAGTTTTTCACAAATCGATAGTTGATTCCATGCACCAGAAGCAAGATTTTTATGTTGAATTGTCATTGTTTAATCCATGTATTTACAATTTTAATTATTAATTTTTGAGTTTGTGGATTATCAACACCGCGACTCATATTGGGTAGCGATGGGCGCAGGTTAATCATTGAATCAAATTCAAGAAAATCTTCTCCAGTTAAGTCTGGATATAGATTAATTCCCCATAAATCACTTTGTTTAGAGCCATTTTCCAAAAGAATAGCTTCCAAATCTGCATGCAATTCTGCATCAATAGCAAGCAACTTTTTTTCAACATCGACAACTGCTTTTACTAAATCGCCAAAAGTATTAGTTGCTATTGTTTTTAACTCATCCATTAACACGATATTATCTAATATTTTCACTAGGAATTCCTAATTTATTAATTGTTTTTGCGTAATGTGCATCAACGTCAATTATACTATGGATGTTTTGATAGTTGAATGAATCTTTTTTGCAATGGTTCGTTACATCCCTGCGTAACTAAATTGTTAATTGGAGCTCCCGAGCGGGCTTGAACTTTAATGCCACAATTTTATTTTTCATAAATACAATATACCTAGTATAAATAAAACCAAACCAGAAAATTATATATGAGATTTTTTTTATTTTTCAAAGTACATATTATAATTAACGTTCAATAATATTTATGGAAATATATAGATGAGCAGACCAACCTTTAACTGAGGTCAAAATATTGACCATTTTTTTATTATTTCTTGAAGGGCTTTTGGGTAAAGACGATCGTTTGAGTTAGTCATTTCCCGGGTAATAATGATTAATGGATTTTTTTTGATCCGTTAATCATTTTACGAAGTTTTGCTTCTCCAAGTTTCCAGTACTCGAGTTTTTCTGACAAGCTCATTGAATGGGTTTCGTTATGGATTTTTTCTGCTGCTGCACGCTTCATTTCCACGCAACTAAATTGTTTATTCGACATAGTTAATCACCTCCAATGGAGAATAAATCGCAATTGGTTTATAGCCAAGCAATACGTTAACGGCATTGAAACGAGGAATTTTATCAAAATGTACTATATGTTTGAAATTCCAGCTTACAATAAAATCTGCTTTTGCAACTGTTGCCAAGGCAACATGAAGGGCATCGTCATCCCATTTTTCGGATAAAACTTTTTCGTTGATGTAGGCTTGCTGTAATTTTAAGGCATCTGAGGAAATGGTTACCATTTTACTTAATGGCAAAATTTCCTTAAATAAATCCTGCACTTGTTGAGGAGCTGCCTCTAATTCTCTTCGCACAACATCAGAAATTAGAAGTTTAAATTTTTTCTTTTGAACTTCTTCAAAAAATGTTTTACTAGCTACTGAAAACTGAGAATCAAAAACTCCACCATAAACTGATGTATCTGCGTAAACGGGTAATATTTTCATGATCAAATAATCTCATTTTATTGATAAATATGCAATATTTTTCAAGTCTGGAGCTCCCGAGCGGGCTTGAACCGCTGACCCCCACCTTACCATGGTGGTGCTCTACCAACTGAGCTACAGGAGCATAATAAGAGTATTATAGTATGAAAGTCTGGTTTGATAAACAGCGATTGGCAAGTTACTTTTTGCCAATCGCTGTTTAAGCTTGTTTATTCTGCGAGTGTAGTTGACGCGCCAACTTTAGTGCGAATATCTGTCCAATCAGATAACGAAATTGTTGCATCTGATCCTTTCATTTCGCCAATAATCTCAAAAAAGTCAAATTGATGTTTATCCTTTTTAACATCTGCGGCTTTTTTGCCTTTAACTGCATACACAGTTTGAACAGATTGGTGATCAAAAGCACGCCATGTTTGTTCATCTTTAAGACTAGTATAACTATGGTTTTCGAGTGCTTTGATAACAGGCATTGTATCAAAGGTACCTGCAGCTTCAACAGCTGCTTTGTATTCATACAGAATGGTATACGCTGAACCACCTGAACATGTTGGATAACGATTGTATTTTGCTTCGTAGTTTTTTACAAACTCCTGGCCTCGTTTAAAGCCTTTATCCATAGCTATTTTCCAGCTCCATGGTACTGTGCCAATGACTCCCTCCATTGCTTCTACACCAGCTCCATCTGCCATATCGTCTGTTAAATTGGGAACAATAATTTGCATTTTATCCTTGAGGCCCATGTCATAGGCTTGTTTAATAGCAATTTCCATATCTTTGCCAAATAACACTAATACTAGAACCTGAGGATTTTCGTCACGTGCAATTTCAAGCACTTTCTTAAAGTCTGTTGACCCTAATTTGGTTAGAATACCTTTATTGGAATCCTTATTTACTGTATCTGAATACTTGCGAATCATTTCTTCAGTTGTCCATCCCCATGTATAATCTGCTGTAATGTAAAAGAATTTCTTGCCAGTTAAATTTTTCTTAATGTAGCTGGATAAAACCCTTGCAGACATTCCTGAATCATTGCATTCTCTGAAAATGTATTTATGGCCTTCTTCACCTGTAGTTTCTGTTGAATAGGTGAGTGTACCAAAAAATAATTTTTTCTTAGCTTTAGCTACTTTTCCTGCAGCAATTGCTACGCCACTGGACGAACCACCGAATACCATAGACACACCTTCATTATCAAACAAATCAGTTACATTTTCTTTGGTTACTTTTGCACTATTTTTGTCATCTTTAAAAACTAACGCAATTTGCTTGCCTAAGATTCCACCTGCAGCGTTTATTTCTGCTGCTGCGAGTTCTGCAGCGCGTTTTTGATCTGCACCTTCTTTAGCATACGGTCCTGTTTCCGGATAATTAACCCCAATTTTTGCTTCATCTGCTGCAAATGCTAGCCCCCCTAGTAATAACATTCCAGCAAATCCTGCCACCATGCCACAACCGAACCGAACATTTTTACCATTTTTCATCATGATTCCCTCCTTAATTATATTCATACCATACTGGTAGTAGTTTTTGCAAGAGCATTATTCAGTTAAAAATATTAGTTTTTCAATTCGATTAATGAGTGGGTTTTTTAAGATAGGAATTTCTATGCCAGGCTGGAGTGAGGTAACAACAGTTTTGCCAATAATATATCGTCCTTCTTTATGATTAGCGTCTTGAAGCCTAAGGCCCCAAATATTATGCAAGACAACAGCCTTGCCATTTTTATGGCCAATATACAGCATAATATGACCATTCATCCACAGCAACGACACCCATGGAATGCCCTGTTCAATAATTATTTGTTCTTTAACATCAGCAGAAACATTTTTTAGAGGAATCGAGCGTTTTTGGTTGGCTTGAACATTGCCATTACGTGGCAGCCAACGTCCAAAAGGTACCATAATATCTTTGATCATTGATGCACAATCGCGATTACCTAAAAAATCGCCCCAACCATAGGGTTGGCCAATCATACGATTGGCTATTTCCGCAATATGCTGGGATGTAGCAGAAATAGGTATGGTAGCAATCTTGTTAGCAGAAACACGACAAATAGAAATATACGCTTGCCGATTGGCATTTGCTAGCGCTACTAAGCATTCAATGGGTTCGTTAGCATTGGGGGGGAATAAGCGTTTTAAAAAATTAGACACGAAAAAGATTTCCTTGTTTGCAAACGGTAATACTCCTCCAATACTTGCATTAAAACGGAAATGACCTTCGCTAATAATTGGGACATTTTCCTGTATAAAAGCAGCTAGGCTGTGAGACTGCCATTCATTAATAAACCCATTATCTACAAAAGCAACATCATCAATCGGAATCCAACCTAGTGCATACGGGGATTCTGCCAATACCCAAGCACGATCCATGGATAAGTGCGATAAATATAAAGGCGTGTTTGCCATAATCCCTGTATTTTGTAGGTTATCAAAAGGAAAGCCTTCACCAGCTAGGATGAAATTATTAAAATGAGGTTTGTGTGTAGGAAGTAGGCGTTGGCTTGTGCGTCGCAGCGAAATACCTTTTTTTTGTAAATTTGGATACGTAGACAGCTGTATATTGTTTTCAAGGTCAATAATCCAGGACATTGGGTGGAAAAGTTTATTTTCACCAAAACCAGGATTTCGCTTAAAACGCATTATAATGTTGTTTATTTCTAGTTTTGAAAAATCGGAATGCGTGAGTGCCCATGGACGAAAATACGCGGCCTTGAATCGCAGAGTCATAGCAGCTTGAATGTTTGGAGAAATGAGATAGTCACACGTAGATTCTGAATTAATATAATCCAGTACATTTTGTGTTAGGTTCTTTATATCCTGAAGTTCGCTACCTATGTTCAGTGTTAATTCAAAAGGGAAAAAATCCCAGTTTTGTAGATCTATTTGTGTTTCAGAAAGCATATTGTTCGTAAGAGGTAAGGCATTACACATTGTAACGACAAAACAAAGAGCGATCATTGATTTGATGAGTTGTGGTTTGTAATTACCGAGCACGTGAGGCTAGTTCATCCATAAATTTACGATCTTCAAGCGCCACATCATACTGATATGTTTCGTATTGCACATCTTTGATACGTTGAAGTACTTTCACTTCTTTTTGTTTATTAATTATTTGATCTTGCTTTTGTTTAATGCGTCGATCAATATCCATTATAATCAATTTTTGGCCAAGAATATCACTTTTGATTTTGATTAAATAATTTTCTTCGTGAACAAGCTCTTGAGTTGAAAATGTTTGTTTTTCACGCAACCATATATATCCATCTTCTAATTGGTCAACGAATTGAGTCATGAGTTCTTCTTCACGTTTTCGATTAGACAAAAGATTCATTAATTGTTGCCGAAATAATTGTTCTTCGCTTTCTCGAAGTCCTAAAATTCGCTGAAGATGAAATGTGAATTTCTTCATATCAAAACAAGTAACTTATAAGGCAGTCGCGAGCTTTTCCCAGTCCGCATGATCAGTGAAAGGCGTTGAAAACGTTAGTGTTATTTTAGAAAAAGGTAGAGGAAATAAGTAGCGATCCCAGCGCCAAAACAAGGAAAGTGATTGATGATATTTTACAGATACACCAATAGTAGGAACATGTGTTTTTTCAGTAAGATATCGGCAACCGTCTTTGATATGATACGGTGGCCCATTGGGTCCATCAACTGCCATAACAATGTTTTTTCCTGATTTCAGTTGTTGGGTCATGACTCGAGTTGATTTAATGAGATCGGATTGTAATTGAATCGGATTATATCCCATTTTCTTAGCAGCAATGGCTAAAATTTTACCTTGCAAGTTCGTTGATACAAACATGGAAATATGATGATGTTTATATAAAAAAAAGGGCGTAAATGTATTTTGATGCCACAGTGCAAAAATATAATTTTGTTGATCAAATAGAACAGTATGACTAGGATTAATGCATTCAATATGAACAGTTTTATGGATTAGCATATTAATCCAATAAAGAAGATTCCCTAGAATCAGAGCCACGGCCTATTCGACCATAGGCAAGCTAATACAAAAGGTTGTTCCAATGCCAACCTGGCTTTCTACCGTGATTTCGCCTTGGTGTTGCTCCACTAATGTTTTGGCAATAGTTAATCCCAGCCCTGATCCTTTTTCTCCATCAGTTGCTTTTGGCGTTAATTGTTTAAATTTTACAAATAAATCCTTTATTTCTTCTGGTCGAATTCCGGGTCCTTGATCGTTGATATAAATATTAAAATTATGCTCATGGATTTTTGTTGAAATTAGAATTTTGGTATGTGGATTTGAAAATTTGATGGCATTAGAGACTAAATTGTTCATAATTTGTTTAAAGCGCAAATGATCTAAAAATATGAGTGGATCGTCGCCTGGGATAAATTCAATATGAATTGTTTTTTTATCTGCAAGAATTTGATTATTTTGACAAATTTCATGAAGAAGTCCCACAATATGTACGTTTTCACGTTGTAATTTAAATTCTCCAGATTCAATGCGACTGACTTCAAGAACTCGCTCAATTAAATCATAGGAAAATCGGACATGTTCTTTGATTTTGTTTAAGGCTTCACGTTGTTTTTCATTTAGCGGTCCAAAAATTTCACGAAGCATAAGATCTGTAATGCCTTGAATTGTATAAATGGGATTCTTTAAATCATGAGTAATATCAACAATATATTGTTCCAGAAAGCGTTTATGTTCCGTTACATTTTGTTGTTGACTTGATTCGGTTTTCATATTTCGCCCCTTTTGAATTCAAAAATTCAGAACTAATTTACTTTGAAATTTATCCGATTTGAAACCTAGAAAAACGGCCTACTTCAATGTTTTCCTTAATTTCAGCAATCGCACCTTTAATAACATCTTCTACTTTTTTATCGGTATCCATAACAAAGGGCTGCTTAAGTAAACAGACATCTTCGTAATATTTGTTTAATTTCCCTTCCATAATTTTCTGAATAATTGCTTCAGGCTTGCCTTCATTTCGAAGTTGATTTGCAATAATGTCTTGTTCTTGACTAAGTATCTCTGTTGGAACATCATCGGGTTTAACATAGATGGGTGAAGATGCTGCAATATGCATAGCTAAGTTTTTAGCTAATGTTTGAAATTGATCTGTGCGTGCAACAAAATCTGTTTCACAATTAAGCTGAAGTAGCACGCCAACTTTTCCGCCCATGTGAATATAGGAAGCAACAAGCCACTGTTTTGCATCTCGGCCTTCTTTTTTAGAGGCTGCAGCCAGACCTTTTTCCCGAAGTATTTTTTCTGCTTTTGGCATGTCTCCCTTAGCTTCGACAAGTGCATTTTTACATTCCATCATGCCTGCATTTGTTTTTTCACGTAATTCTTTTACTTGGGTACTTGTAATTTCTGCCATCAGAGTTCTCCTTATTTTGCGGTTAAATTCGTTGCTGTCACAGGCTGAACATCCTCAGATAATTCATCAAGAATAGCTGGGATTGTGATGGATTCTGCTACCATTTCTTCAACAGCGCTTTCAATGCCAGTGCCATTAAACAGTTTTTTGCCTTCAAGGCATGCATCGCAAACAATTGATGCAAGTAAACGAATCGTTCGAATTGCATCGTCATTAGCTGGAATAGGATAAGTAATAACATCAGGGTCGCAGTTCGTATCAACAACACCAACAACAGGAATATTCAGACGTCGTGATTCTGCAACTGCAATGGTTTCTTTATGTGTGTCAACAATAAATACGGCATCTGGAACTTTTTTTAGAATTCGAATACCATTTAGGTTGAATTCCATTTTTGCCATTTGTTTAGTAAAACGGGATTGTTCTTTAGAGGACATGGAATCAAATCCGCCGTTAGTTTTGGTTTCTTCCATTTGACGAAGGCGATATAACGATTTGCGTATTGTTTCGAAATTGGTTAACATGCCGCCTAGCCAGCGATTACAAACATAGGGCATTCCTGCTCGCGTAGCTTCTTCTGCAATCGTATCTTGCGCTTGTTTTTTGGTTCCTACAAATAAAACAACGCCGCCTTTGCTTGTGAGTGTTTTAATGAACTTATGTGCTTCATTAATTTTTTTCAATGTTTTTTGTAAGTCAATGACATGGATATCATTTCGTGCAGTAAAAATATATTTTTTCATTTTGGGATTCCAACGTTTGGTCTGATGTCCAAAATGAACTCCAGTTTCAAGGAGTTGCCTCATTGAAACTACACTTTTGTCTTTATCGCGATCATCTGGTTTGGCTACAATTGCTTCTATAGCATCTTTGGGTACTTCACGAACGGGTTTGTCTTTTACTTCTTCTGTCATTTTCGGACTCCTTTAACTTCTGCAAACAGTAGACATTATGTCCAGGATGGTGATGCTTGCATGCAAAAAATTTGTGCAAAAAATTAGCACATACTAACATCTTTTCATTAATTGTTAAAAATGTCAAGAAAA
>CAYUBI010000063.1:2348-14403 GCA_964443005.1 uncultured Candidatus Marinamargulisbacteria bacterium | reverse complement strand
AAATGTTATAGATCTTATTCGCGGTGTTTTTCCTGCTGACTTAAAAGTCAAATTAAATTTTGACACGCTAAAGCTAACAAATTCAAGCGAGGAATCTGTCGAACTCATAACTCAAATAAGGCCAATTGAACAGGCTGGGCTTGGTTTTTTAAAAGCTCGGATTGATCTTGTTCCAAATGATACAAGAACTCCTTTGCACGATAAATGACTTCTGAAGGTAACCCAGCTAATTCTGCTACATGAATTCCATAACTTTTATTAGCTTGTCCTGCAACAACTTTATGAAGGAACTGAATTGTATGGCCAGAATCTTCAACTGAAACAGTAAAATTTTTCATGCGTGAATACTGTGCTGCCAAACTCGTTAATTCATGGTAATGCGTTGCAAAAATCGTTTTAGCACCAATATGCTTATATAAATATTCAGCAACAGACGCTGCAATACTCATCCCATCAAAGGTGCTGGTTCCACGCCCTATTTCATCCAAAATAATCACACTATTCTTCGTCGCATTATGAAGAATATTTGCAGTTTCATTCATTTCTACCATAAACGTCGATTCACCAGAAAACAAATCATCATTTGCCCCAATACGGGTAAAAATCCGATCTACAACCGAAATATCTGCCTCATCAGCAGGAACAAAACTACCCATTAATGCCATTAAAGTAATTAGCAAAATCTGCCGCATATACGTTGATTTCCCAGCCATATTCGGCCCTGTTAAAATAATAAATTGTGTATTATTATCAAAACATACATCATTCGGCGTAAAACTTTGATCCCCTAAACCTCGTTCAACAACTGGATGACGAGACTGTTTCAGCATCAATCGCCCTTCCGTATTTAGGCTAGGCTGAACATACCGATGATGATGTGCCACATCTGCCAATGACAAAATAACATCCAAATTTGCCATTTTAGAAGCTGCGTCTTGAAGCGCAACAATATGCACAGAAACAAAGGTTCGCAACTGATCAAACAACTGATATTCCAGCTTTTTTTTACGATCATCTGCAGATAAAATATCCACTTCTTTTTGTTTCAGCTCTTCAGTAATAAAACGTTCACCATTTGTTAATGTTTGCTTCCGAATAAAATCAGAAGGGACCAAGGAAAGATTACCATTTGATACTTCAATAAAATAACCGTTGATTCGATTATATCCAACTTTCAAATTTTTTATTCCACAACGTTTTCGTAACATTAACTCCAGCTGAGTTAACCAAATCTGACTATCCTGAGTTAACATTAACAACGCATCTAAATCAGAATCTACACCACGTTTAATAAGTCCGCCCTCAGTTATCGTAATAGGTGGCTCATTAACCAAAACACGATCAATTTCAGCTGAAATCGCTTTTATAGAATCTCGAATGTGTAAGTCTGGAAGTAATTGTGACGGTTCAGTGAATGTTGTCCAAATAACCTCACACGACTGTAACGATACTTTAAGTGCAATAAAATCGCGCGGACTTATTGTTTGATTGGATAAACGGGCTACAATACGTTCAATATCGTAAATCATTTCAAGTGATTCCCTTAACGAATCTCGTAAAAATAATTGACTAACAAAATGACTAATCAACACCTGCCGAACCTTAATTTTATCAATATTTCGTAACGGTTGCAAAATCCATTTTTTCAACAACCGAGATCCCATTGCGGTTTTTGTTCGATCTAACACCCATCGCAATGTACCCTGTACATTTTCTTTGCGCAATGCAGATACCAATTCTAAATTCCGTTGCGTATTGCGATCTAAAAACACAAAATCATCAGTAGCATAATAGCGAATTCTGCGAATATGCGACAACGTAGATCGTTGCATACGTTTTAAATAATCCATAACCTCAACTGCTGGCGGCATCACACTTTTCACATCATTAAGTCCAAATGTATCCAAACTATTCACTTGAAAATGCGCTTTTAATACTGTTTCTGCATAAGCAACAGATGCTGGCTTATACCGTGTAATCAGTGGGCCCATCCCCAGTTCAAACCCTTCAGGAAGCAACAATTCTGAAGGACCTAAACGATGAATTTCATCTTGCAATTCTGTTTTAGATGCTAACTGTGTTACATGAAAATCACCAGTCGATACATCAACACAAGCTAAGCTAAATAATCCATGGGAAATATCTTCGTACACTGCTACTAAAAAATTATTGTTCTTTGCAGATAAAACATCTTCTTCAGTTAGCGTTCCTGGCGTTAACACGCGAACAACCTCACGCCGAGTTAAACCTTTGGCTTGCTTAGCATCCTCGGTTTGCTCGCTAATAGCTACTTTAAAACCGGCTTGCAGCAATTTGGGTAAATAATTTTTTAAACTATGGTAGGGGATTCCACACATTGGAATTCGATTACCCTGCTCATCTTGACCCCGAGAAGTTAAGACTAATTGCAAAGCAGCTGCAGCACGTTTTGCATCATCAAAAAACATTTCGTAAAAATCACCCAAGCGGAAAAACAAAAGCGCATCTGGGTTCTGGGACTTCAGTTCCAGATACTGGCGCATTAACGGAGTATGTTCAGCAGACATTTAACTTCCGAATCGAGCAAGAAACGTACGCTGCAACAACGTTGCAGTTTTATCAAATTCACTGTTTATTTCATCTTCAGTTAAAGTACGAGTTTTATCTTGATAATAAATAGAAAACACAATATTGTAATAATCAGCACCTTGCTTGTCAGAATGAAAAACTTCAAGAATATCGCAATAACTAAAAAATGATCCTGAATTTTTTTCAAAAAATGTTTTTAACGACAACGACGTTATCTCTTTATTTACCCAAAACGAAATATCCCGACGAATCATGGGATTTAATGAAAATGACTTATAACGTTTACTGGGATTAAAAAACTTAATTAAAATATCCAAATTAAATTCAAAAACAACCATGCGCCCAGGCACATCATAGCGCAAAGCCAAATCCGGTGCTAATTCTGCTACAAATCCAAGCTCATTTTTACCCATTCGAAAAATAGCAGTTCGCCCAGCATGAGTCCCTGACTTTTCACCTGCTTGAACAACAATGCCTCGAAATCCAGCACAACTCAAAAAACTCTCCCACAAACCTTTAACTGTGAAAAAAGTATCTGCTGTCTCTCCAGTAATTTTTGGCTTATAAAACGTTGGCAAGGTTTCGCTTAAAATATATCCGCCCACCATAATTGCTTCATCACTAGGACTAATACCCTGCTTAAAAACTGTTCCAATTTCTAGAACACGATTTGCCAAAACATGATGATGCGCATTGTATCGAACATGCAACAACATTGGCACTATCAAAGAATCCCGCAAGTACTCCAATTCCTGACTTAACGGATTCGTAATTGTAAGGGCTTGTTCATCACGTTTTATCGAAGGATTTATTGCTAAATAATCTTCTTTAGATACCATAGCATAAGTATAAATTTCCTGAAAACCATTATGAGTAAAATAATCACGAACGCGTTCTTTCAATCCCGAAAGCAAGGACACAAGCTGGCTATGAAAAACCGTTTTTGTTGGCACAATTGAAGGTAATTTTGTATACCCGTAATGTCTGGCGATTTCTTCTGCAATATCAGCAGACTCTCGAATATCTTGCCTAAAATATGGAATTTTCAGTAGTGAACCCTTAACCTCAAATCCCAAACTAGTTAATTTGTTAGCAACCCACTCACGATCAAGAGTCATGCCCATTAATCGTTCGAATACGTTAATATCATATGGAAGAAAATCCACACTCACGCGAGAGTCTCCTGCTACATCAATCACTTTAGAAACAATATCGCCTCCAGCGATTTCATGGATCAGACTCACAAAACGCCAAAAACCAAGCTCAACACCCTCATATGACAGCCCTCTTTCAAATCGATACCCGCTATCTGTATGTGCATCCAATGCTAGTGCTGTTCGCCGAATCAATGGACCCGAAAACAATGCAGCTTCGACAAATATAGACGTTGTTTGATCAGATATCGCAGACTGTTGTCCGCCCATCACTCCAGCAACTGCAAGGGGATCAATCGCATCTGCAATCACTAGCTGATTCGTTTTTAATTCCACTGTTCGATGATCCAATAATGTTATTGACTCACCTGGCTTTGCATAACGAATCATCATTTTATTGCCCTTGATAAGGTCGCGATCAAACGCATGCAACGGTTGTCCCAACTCAAACATCACGTAATTTGATAAATCAACAATATTATTAATAGGTTCAAGCCCCATCATTTTTAAAGCATCCTGTAGCCAGTCAGGCGATGGCTTAACAACTACATTATTAATTGAAAGCCCCATATATCGATAACAAACATCTGGCGAGTCATTTATAACAACAATAGAATCAGTTAACTCGCTGATTAATGGTTTATTTACTGTTGGGTGAACAATCGAACAATCATAAGCTGCTGCTAATTCTCGCGCAACACCCATTAAGGACAAACAATCAGGCCGATTAGGTAACACATTAATTTCAATGGAAGCATGCGTGAGTCCCAAAGCTTCAAAAATTGGCGCGCCTAATCGCAAGCCAACAGACAATTCTTTAATTCCTGTTGATTCTTTTGCCAAGCCTAACTCTACATCTGAACACATCATACCTTCACTTTCAATACCCCGCAGTTTACTGCGTTTAATTTCCAGTCCTCCAGCTAATGTAGCTCCATGCAATGCTACAGGAATAAACATCCCTTCTCGCACATTGGTTGCTGCAGTTACAATCTGCAACGGAACTGCTTTGCCAATATCTACGCGACATACTACTAGTTTGTCTGCATTTGGATGACGTTCAATCATCACAATTTTACCTACAAAAACCTGCGTAATTATTTGACTAGGATCGTCAATTTTTTCAGTTTCGAAACCAATCATAGTTAATTTATCCGCAATTTCTTGAGTAGATTGATTTACAGAAACATATTTTTTTAGCCACGTCAGGGGTACCCGCATGAAAACCTTCCTTCGTTAAAACTGCCGGTTAAACCAGCGATGATTAGAATAAAACAAATGAATATCATCAATACCATATTTAAGAATAGCAATACGTTCAATGCCCATGCCAAAAGCAAATCCAGAATAAACAGCAGGATCGATCTTAGACATTTTTAGTACATTCGGATGCACCATGCCAGACCCTAAAATTTCGATCCAACCCGTTTGCTTACACATCCGGCACCCTTTTCCATTACAAATAATACATTCAATATCAACTTCAGCACTGGGTTCAGTAAATGGAAAATAACTGGGTCGAAAACGTACTTTTTTGTTTTCACCAAACATACGTCGCAAAAAATACTCTAAGGTACCTTTTAAATTTGCAAAAGTTATATTCTCATCAATATACAAACCTTCTACCTGATGAAACACAGGTGAATGCGAAATATCTGCATCTTTGCGAAACACTTTCCCTGGAGCAATAATCTTAATTGGAGGGGCTTGATTTTCCATAACATGCACTTGAACTGGCGAAGTATGCGTACGCAATACTTTGCCATTACTAAGGTAAAAGGAATCATGCATTGCACGAGCAGGATGATCTTCAGGAATATTCAGCGCAGTAAAATTGTAATAATCCGTTTCCATTTCAGGACCTTCAGCAACTGCATAACCCAATTCCATAAAAATCGCAGTAATCTCGCGCAAAATATGCGTTAATGGATGCAAACTGCCTGCACCTACTGACAACCCAGGCAAAGTCACATCAACTGCTTCTGTGTCTAACTGTAGCTTCCAAACGCTAGCTTGCAAAATCGTTTTTTTCTCATAAAGCAATGCTTCAATTTCAATTTTAACCTCATTTGCCAGCTTACCCATAATTTTGCGTTCATTTTCAGGCAAACTTCCTAGTAAACGAAGCGTTTGGGATAACTCACTTTTCTTAGCTAAATATGTCAAACGCAACTCTTCAAGCTGTTTCAAATCTGTAACCTGAGCAATATCATTTTTCGCTGTTTGTAGAATAGCTGTGAGTTTTTCTTTCATTACTGTTTATTTTAGTACACTATTGAACAATTGAGAATTGTTTTTATGGGGAGATTAACCATATTAACAAAAATCATATTTAGTTCAATAATTACGCTATTGCTTCCATAACAAAATTTTTCCGGACTTTTTAAAATGGGTTCCATCTGAAGTCGAAAGATTCATAACATAAACATAGAGTTCAGAAGGAACGATGATTGAGGATTCATCGCGACCATCCCACATACTAATACCCGTATGCACGCCACTCGTTGCATTGGCACCTTCCACGCTTATTGTCCGAATAAGCTTGCCATGAATAGAATAAATCTTAACAGTTCCGCTCATGATATCACTCAGCGTATAATTCAGCTTAACAGTTTCACCAAATGCAGGATTAAAAGGATTTGGATAATTGATGACAGACGAAATGCCAGATGCAGCAGCAGCAGAAACACCTTGAATTTTATAGGTTGTATCTCCAGTTACTACATCGAAAAATAGGTTAGCTACCCCCATGTTGCGACGTTGATTTTGATCCAGAACATAATAGCTATAGATTTTATCTGACTGTGAAAATTCTTGGGAAAATTGCAATGAAAGACGTTGACTACAGCGACTCCTTACAGTAATCGTCCATTCTAAAACATCTGAATTTTGGTTAACCCTGCACGATTTAAGGGAGCGACTTCCATTTTGCACCCATACATCAAAATTTTGAGACGGAGCCCATGGCGGCGAGAGTATATCCTCTGCAGAACTCAACACAGTTCCAGCAAGCAATCGAACACTACGTGTCCATGTTCCATTATTAAGTTTAACTAGAATCGACAGATTCGATGCAGCAACGTTTTCAGGTTCCAGCTTCACAGTCGAGGATTGAGCAGGAAAAATAATATTCAGTGGTTGATTTATATAAACAAAATACCCGTGCCACGGCTGCAAAAGAAGATCGTTTTGAAATACATCTGCCGCGTTGCTATAAGTATGAATTCCATTTTGCACAAATCCTTGGTTAATAGCTTGGGTCATTGTGTAAAATTTCCCATTAACATTGACTCTCACGCTCAACCAATTCAAGGAAGTAACCATTGGATTGCTAATCAAATTCCAACCAGCAGCTAACGATACAATTTTATCCATTGTGGTTACATCATCAGATCCATAAAAAACCATAATATCCTGTGTACTCATCAACCACGCACCTTTTCCAGATTCAATAGTATTGGAGATATAAGGCGAATAATCAGCTAAACCTTCAGCATTCATCATGAGCTGCTTCAAGGTCATTGCAACAGGGAATACGCCTGCTGGCAATCCGATTAACGACATAAAACTCGCATCAGGCATAATGCGCTGCGTGTAAAATTCTGAACCTGGTGTTAGATCGCTCGTTGGAACTGGGCTTAGCGCTGTAACAAAGCCGTTCAAATCTTGAAGATCATTAAATACAATTAAATACATGTAACGCTTTGCTATACCACCCAATGCATCAGAAACAATCAACTTTATACGATAAATCCCCACCTGATCCAGGCCCGGTGTCCACTGAAACACGCCATTATTAATGGTAGCTCCACTGGGATTACCTGTCATCGAAAAAGTTAACACATCATCATCCGGATCAAACGCATAAATAAGAAAAGAAAAGGGCTCAGTTCCACGAAGAAGTTTAAAACGAATCGGAGGCAAAACCGGAGGTCGATTCACATTATTCACAACAATAATAACTTGCCGTTGAGCTACCCCACCGTTGCTATCAGTCACAATAAAATTAAGGTTATATTTACCAGACTGCTTTGACGTAGGAACCCAAGTAAAAACTTGTCCAGAAAAAATAGCACCTTCAGGCAAATTATCACTACTATAAATTAATGCATCATTATCTGCATCTGTAGCACTAACAACAATAGCAACTGGTTGATTTTCAGCAACTATTTTATTAGGAATATAGTCAATCACCGGTAACCTGTTCACATGATTTACGGTAATCACACATGATTTAACATCTGTTCCACCCACACCATCATCAACTGCGATAGTCACAAGATAAACACCTGCCATCGAGTAATTAGGAAGCCAAGTAAGCACTTGCTGGCTTAACAAAGCTCCAGGTGGCGCCTTTATCAACATAAATTTTAACGTATCATTATCTAGATCTGTGGCATCCAACAAGATAGTTAGTTGTTGATTTTCGCTAACAACTTTGTCAGGTATAGGCTGCAACACAGGGTGACGATTAACATTTTCAACAACAATAATCAAATTAGCTGATGAGATGCCCCCTTCCCTATCTATTGCCTTAAACGTAAGAAGATACCTGCCTGATTGAAAAAATGTCGGTGTCCACGTCAAAATATTATTGGCAAAGACCGCACCATCCGGGAGACCCGCGACTGAAAGAATAACCGAAGTTCCATCCGGATCTACAGCTGTAACATTAAAACTAATCACTTGATTTTCGATAGTTACAGGATTGATCGGAACTGAAATAATGGGTGGCCGATTCACCCGATTAACAGTTACACAAAGCGTTTGACTATCACTACCTCCGTATAGATCTGTAACCTTAATCGCTAACATGTATACACCAGACTGAGTATATGTGGGAGTCCATGTAAACACCTGATTATTAAATTCAGCACCTTGCGGAATCTGGGATATTTCATAAATCAACGTAGAAACCTCGGTTCCGGAAGCTTGAACATAAAACATTAACTGCTGTCCCTCATTAACAGTTTTATCTGCTATTTTTGTCAGCAAAGGAGCAACGTACACATTTTTTACTGTGATAATAACAGGCAATTGTGCTACCCCACCCGAGCGATCCGACACACTAAAAGTAACTGGATAAACACCCGCCTGAGTATAAGCAGGTATCCACGTAAACGTCTGATTACTAAATACAGCACCCATAGGCCTGCCAATTATCGAGTACGTCAAATATTCATTATCCGGATCAGTAGCACTTAGCGTCAACGAAAGCATCTGATTTTCCGAAATCGTCGGGTTCTCAATGGGCGCAATTACCGGAGGCCGATTAATATTTTGAATCATGATTCCTATGATTTTTTTATCACTTAACCCTAGCGTATCTACAACCGTAAATGTTAGAGAATAGTAACCGCTCTGTGTTAGGCTAGGTGTCCATGAAATCATGTTATTTTTAAACGTTGCACCTATCGGAAGACCTGTCACACTATACGTTAAAATGTCTCCATCAGGATCAACTGCAGTAACACTAAAGGTAATCAATTGATTTTCACTGCTGCTTTTATCTGACATATCTAAAAATGCAGGAGATCGATTTACGTTATTAACTGTTACTATAATAATCTTGCGATCCTCTCCGCCTAAACCATCGCTTACAACCGCAGACAATAAATATCTCCCGGACTGATTATATGATGGCGTCCAACTAAACACTTGCTTAACAAATATGGCTCCGGCTGGTAAATTTTCCATACTAAACGTCAGAGGAAGCCCTTCGGTTTGAAATGCGCTAAGTGAAAAAATAATTGGAGAATTTTCGTTCACAACTTGATTCGGAATGGATGCCAAAACAGGCAACTGATACTTATTATTGACAGTAATAATAACCGAGGTTTGTGTTGTACCTCCTAAAACATCCGTAACAAACAACGTTATCGGATAAATTCCTGCTTGCGTATAACTCGGTTTCCATGTGAGCAGTTGATTAAAAAACAATGCGCCTGCAGGCAGCGAATCCACCACATACGTCAAGGCATCACCATCCGGATCTGTAGCACTAAATCGAACTGCAATCGTATCATTTTCCGTTGCAATAATGGATTGACATAGACCCATCAATGGTAACCGATTCACATTATTGACCTGAATCGTCATCGCAGCTTTTCCCACACCGCCTTTTCCATCTGTCACACTTAAAGCAAGAGTATATATCCCAGACTGCAGATAATTAGGCGTCCACGTAAACGTTTGATTCGTAAACGTTGCTCCACTTGGAATTGGAGACATGCTAAAATTAAGAGTGTCTCCATCTGGATCCGTAGCATTGAAACAAAACGATACAAGCTGATTTTCACTGACAACCACATCTGATAAAGGCAAAAAAACAGGTAATCGATTAAAATCATTCACAGTAATAATCATGGACTTGGCATCATTGCCACTGAGCCCATCCAACACATTGATAGTTATCGAATATCGTCCAGCTTGGGTATACGAGGGTGTCCAGCTGAATTGCTGATTGTCAAATACTGCTCCGTTTGGAAGCCCACTTATACTATAGACAAGAGGCACTGCTTCAGTCTGAAGGGCAATTACCTTGAAGTTAACTAACTGATTTTCAAAAACAATGTGATTGGCTACTCCAGTTAATACAGGTGATTGATACACATTATTCACAGTTATCGTCATCAACTTTGTGGCAATGCCGCCACTCGTATCCTGAACACTGAATACGAGTGGATATACCCCGGATTGCACATAAGTAGGTGTCCACGTTAATGTTCGATTTAAGAAAGAGGCCCCATAAGGCAATCCGGATAATGTATAAGTTAATGCATCGCCATCCGGATCCATAGCTGCTACTTTAATACTAACCCCTTGATTTTCACTAATGATTTGATCTGCTAACAACGTAATCACTGGCAACCGATTTACGTTCTCAACATGAATAGATGTGACACTCGATACAGTTGTAGTTTTATCAAAAACCGAAAAAATAATTGCGAAATCACCTGCCTGATTATAAGATGGAGTCCAGCTAAATACTTGATTTACAAACAACGCTCCTGCAGGCAAGCCAGCAACATTAAATGCCAACGGGTCTCCATCTAAATCAATTGCAGTCACTGCAAACGTTACGAACTGAGCTTCGCTAAGTTCCAAACTTTCGGGCACAGTCAACACTGGAGGTCGGTTGACATTTTCAACTGTAATGACCAACGATTCAGAAGCTACTACACCTCTACCATCTGTATAAATTAGCTTAAGTGGATAGCTTCCTGCTTGCGTGTACGTAGGTGTCCATAAAAATATTTGGTTATCAAACACAGCGCCCAAAGGAATTTCAGAAGCTGAAAAAACAGGCTGCCCCGGTTCTGTTTGATTAGCACTCACGTGAAATTCAAGTAATTGATTTTCAGCTATTTTTTGACTGCCAATTTTGGTTAGCACTGGTTTTTGAACCACATTATTTACGGAAATGATCACAACCATAGTGTCAGACAGACCATTATTATCATTAACAGTAAATGTCACTGGATACTTGCCTGCTTGCGTAAAGGTTGGCAGCCAACTCACGCGTTGATTATTTACAATAGCACCCTTAGGCAACGACGAAACACCATAAGATAAGACATCATTATCAGGATCCTGGCCATTAAGCGTAAATGTTAATAATTGATTTTCACTCACGATTTGATTTGCCATTTTCACAAATACAGGAGGCCGATTTATGTCACGAACAACCATAGCTACTTGTTGCAGGGTTTGCCCACCCTGACCATCTTTTACGCTAAATGTCAGAGCATAATTCCCAGCTTGATTATAGGAGGGAGTCCAGCTGAATACTTGGTTTACAAACGAGGCTCCAATTGGCAAACCAACAGCACTATAAACTAATGGATCTCCATCTAAATCTATAGCAGTGACGGCAAACGTTACAGACTCAGCTTCACTAAGTTCCAAACTTTCGGGCACAGTTAACACTGGAAGTCGGTTGACATTTTCAACTGTAATGACCAACGATTCAGAAGCTACTCCACCTCCACCATCTGTATAAATTAGCTTAAGTGGATAGCTTCCAGCTTGCGTATATGTAGGTGTCCATGAAAATATTTGGTTAACAAACACAGCGCCCAAAGGAATTTCAGAAGCTGAAAAAATAGGCTGCCCCGGTTCTGTTTGACTAGCACTCACGTGAAATTCAAGTAATTGATTTTCAGCTATTTTTTGATTACCCATTTTAGACAGCACTGGTTTTTGAACCACATTATTTACGGAAATGATCACAACCATAGTATCAAACAGACCATTATTATCATTAACAGTAAAAGTTACTGGATACTTGCCTGCTTGCGTAAAGGTTGGCAGCCAACTCACGCGTTGATTAT
>CAYUBI010000063.1:0-2248 GCA_964443005.1 uncultured Candidatus Marinamargulisbacteria bacterium | reverse complement strand
CTTTTACGCTAAATGTCAGAGCATAATTCCCAGCTTGATTATAGGAGGGAGTCCAACTGAATACTTGGTTTACAAACGAGGCTCCAATTGGCAAACCAACAACACTATAAACTAACGGATCTCCATCTAAATCTGTAGCAGTGACTGCAAACGTTATCACATCATTCTCAGTGCAAACTAGAGAGCTTAACTGGCTCATTACTGGAGGACGATTCACATTAATCACTGTAATCGTGATTGCTTCAGATATTTGGGTACCTGAGCCATCTGTAACTGACAACGTCAGTGGATAGATGCCAGCTTGCGTAAAAGATGGCGTCCAACTAAATTGCTGACGAGTAAACACACCACCTAATGGAAGCTCAGTCACAGAAAACAACAAGGGTTCCTGCTCGGTTTGTGCTGCAGTTAACGTAAAAGTTAAGGCTTGATTTTCATTAACGGTTTTGTTCCCAATATGCGCTAATATCGGTTTCTGATATACATTATTAACACTAATACTAAACGCAACGACATCTTGCCCACCTTTTCCATCTGTAACAGATACTGTAATAGGGTAAATTCCTGCTTGAGTATAAGTCGGCGTCCAAAGCAACGAGGTATTAGCAAATATCATGCCAACAGGCAACGAGCTAAAACTGTAGTAGAGCGGATCATTATCTAGATCCATTGAATTAATAGCTAACTGAAAAAAATGATTTTCGCTAATGAGCTGATTTTCGACCTGGGTGATAACTGGAGAACGATTAACATCATTAACAACAATGTTAACCGGAACTTGTGTAAAGCCACTATTGCTATCTGTAACCCTAACGTACAAAGTATAACGTCCAGACTGAATATAATTCGGCGTCCAACTGAACACCTGGTTTGTGAAAGTTGCACCACTAGGCAAGCCAGACACAGTATAAGTCAGCGAGTCATTATCAGGATCTATAGCCATGACCTGAAAAGACACTAACTGATTTTCACTCATTTGCATATCTTGCAATGGGGCTACAAAGGGAACACGATTAACATTATTAACTGTAATAATAACAGATTCCATTGTTTGACCGCCTAATCCATCAGTAATGCTAAATGTTAATGGATAACACCCAGACTGAAGGTAAGAGGGCGTCCAATTAAATCTCTGAGATACAAAAACAGCGCCTTCAGGTAATCCAGTTACTGAGTAATTTAAACTAACCCCCTCAGTTTCGCCACCCTGAACTAAAAAAGATAACCCTTGATTTTCATTAATAATTTTGTCACCAATACGAACAAGCACAGAAGGCTGATACACATTTTTGACAGTAATCATCATTATTTTTTCATCAAAGGCACCTTGGCTATTGACGGCTCTAAAGGTCAAAAAATAGATGCCAGCCTGCATATACGTGGGTGTCCACGTGAATTGTTGATTAGAGAATACGGCTCCAGGTGGCAACCCACTCACAGTGTAAGTCAAACTAGTAGTTGTATAATTTTTTGCAGAAATAGTAAACCATAACGGTTGATTTTCATTGATGATTTTATTATCAATCGTCACTAATATAGGTGACGTATTTTGTTCCCACGGTGGCACTAATCCGCCATAAGTTAGTGCAGCGTAAGCATTGGCAATTCCTGCTCCTTGATTTACTGCTGGAATTGCCGGATCATACGTAGCACTCGCTTTGATCGTAGCAATGACCTGTTCAACAGACAAATAGGGTTTATTGGCAAGAATCAGTGCAGCTTCCCCAGCTACATGAGGTGCAGCCATGGAAGTACCACTTAACGACATGTATTTTACAGTAGGGTTGGAAACACTGGCTTGCGTAGATAAAATGTATTGCCCGGGAGCCGCAACTGTAATACCACTACCAAAGTTGCTAAATGATGCTGCAGAAATCGTTTGGTCACTGTTTTTTCGTACAGCTGCTACAGCAATGCTGCCTGGCGTATTAGCTGGAAAAAAATCAGCCATATCCATTGCAGCATTGCCAGCTGCATTCACCACAACGCATCCCATAGCTAATGCATCAGTAATCGCGTCTGCAATGATGCTAGAATATCCCTGGCCACCCCACGAATTATTAATAACATCAGCACCATTTTCAACTGCGTATTCAATCGCCATTGCCAAATCGCTAATGTCTCCAGATCCATTGAAACTCAAACCTTTTACTGCCATAATTTTGGCTTTAGATGCTACACCAATAATACCTTTTCGATTGTTACCAACCCCACCAATCGTTCCAGCCACATGGGTTCCATGATAATG
>CAYUBI010000062.1:0-14476 GCA_964443005.1 uncultured Candidatus Marinamargulisbacteria bacterium | reverse complement strand
AACGCTCGCTCCCTACGTATTACCGCGGCTGCTGGCACGTAGTTAGCCGGAGCTTCCTCTGCAGGTACCGTCATAATCTTCCCTGCTGACAGAACTTTACATCCCGAAAGACTTCATCGTTCACGAGGCGTCGCTGCGTCAGAGTTTCCTCCATTGCGCAAAATTCCTCACTGCTGCCTCCCGTAGGAGTCTGGGCCGTATCTCAGTCCCAGTGTGGCTGTCCGTCCTCTCGAACCAGCTACTGATCTTGGCCTTGGTGGGCCGTTACCTCACCAACTAGCTAATCAGAAATAAGTCCCTCTACTTGCGACAAAAGCCTTTCCTCGTCAAACCATGCGATTTAACGAGCACATTCGGTATTAGCCCCCATTTCTAAGGGTTATCCCCAACAAGTAGGCAGGTTACTTAAACATTAGGCACCCGTCCGCCGCTTTCATTTTCTTATAGCAAGCTACAAAAAAAATCACGCTCGACTTGCATGTGTTAAGCACGCCTCCAGCGTTAATCCTGAGCCAGGATCAAACTCTCAATTAATTGAAAGGATCCCCTAAAAAAATTAAAGAACCCTAAAATCATACAAAAAAACATCTTTGGGCCGCTGTTTAGTTTTCAATCTTCAATGCCATCGTAGGCAGCAAAAAATTCTACAATAAATTCGTCATCACGTCAATACTTATTGTATCATTTAATTAATTAAAAATTTATCATCTAAACTTTTAACGTAGGGTGTATCTTACCACAATCTTTCCCAAAGACACAAGTAACAAAAAATATCAGTTGAAAAAAAATACAATCTCACATAATATATGATTTATGAGAAATAACCGTTTAACATTTTTTCTATTTTTTCTAATGATATCATTTAGCCTACTCAGCTTTGCCAGCGATTATGGATTACAAGCCAGTCGACTAATGAAAGAAAAAAACTATATTGATGCACGAGTGTTTTTTGAAAAAGAACTTCTTCAAAATTC
This sequence comes from uncultured Candidatus Marinamargulisbacteria bacterium, assembly GCA_964443005.1. GTDB lineage: Bacteria > Margulisbacteria > Riflemargulisbacteria > GWF2-35-9 > CAYUBI01 > CAYUBI01. The sequence continues at coordinate 13,502 of CAYUBI010000062.1, read as the reverse complement.
GGAAGATCAAGACTTATGGCTAAATTATGCTGAATGTTTACGCAATCTTAAATTTTCTCAACGGGCAATGGTTGCTGGATGGAAAGGCGTGGAACTAGATACAGAACTAGCTGATGCATGGATTACACTAGCAAACATTCTAGTTGATGCACAACAATGGGATTCAGCTATACAAATGTATAAAAAAGCTGGAAAACAAATGACAGATAAAACTCAAGAAACAGAAAATCTTCTTGCAGTAGGGACCAGTCAATTAGCACTTCGTCATTTCACAGAAGCATTAAGCACATTTACAAACATTAAAGCAATAGCACCTAATCATGCTCAAGTTTTTGCAGGAATGGGGCTAGCGAATATTGCATTAGGAAAGAACGAGGAAGGCAAACAGCTCCTTAATCAATCACGTTTAATCGCATCTAAAAATGCTGACGATTTAAGTTTCAGCTACATTTCCAACATCATTAATCAATATGAAAAAAATGGCCAGCTTCCCTTGCCAAATTTAAGCGGACAATCATCACAAGCATTGCCAGCGCGATTTCTAACTCAACCAGCCAAAGGAACCGCAATCACAATAGATGTCATGGTCACACGAAATTTCTATCTTAATGAAACAAAAATGCTTAGCGTGCGAACACCAGAAAACTGGGATGAAATAATCATGCAAAATGATCCTGACTTTATCTTTAGATTAACCTTCTTGGCATCTACGCCAGATCGTTTTGTGCTAACACTATCCCCCCTAAATGAATTGATTAATACTAAAGACATGGAAGAACTGGTCAAGGAAAACGCACACGATCGTCTTTCAGAATCTAAAGAAACAAACATTCCTGTTTTTAACATCAAAAACAAATCATTGCAAGGATACGGATATAACATTATCGATAAAAATGCTCATCAACAATCTGGCGATGACACACTATTCCCTTATCTTTCTGAAGGACTATTTTCATACAATTCCGTAACATATCATTATAGCATATTGGCAAAACATCACCCAAAGGGATTGCTGAAAATCATGGCGGATCTATTCTAGGGGATCGCATTTATGAAATGGCAATATATCGTAATTCTTTCAGTAGTTGGTGCTATCAGCTTATTCATGATTCATCAATCGTCTATCATTCAAAACGAACAATACTCGTTTATCCCCATCCCCCCAAAAGCAATCAAATCAATTATAATCAGCAATCAAGGAGTAACCTACAATATCAAGGTTAGCCAGCAACATTACTTAATTGATGGACGATCAGGCAATCAAGAACGTATATCTCATTATCTGAAAATATTTTACGGAGAAGCTACACTTAACCTAATTTCAATGAATCCATCAAAAAACGAACAATATGGAGTTGAAGACAACAACAAAAACTGGATTGAATTTAATGGCAAACATAAGATTATTGTTGGCAACAACGCTCATCAGTCCGTAGGTTGTTACATCCGTCGAAGCAATGACAGTAATATTTACAAAATCGATCGATGGCCCTACGAGCTAACGCCAGCCAAAAAAGCATTATCAACACCAAAACAATAAAGCAACTAAATTTATCTATCAAGGATCACTTATGCAAGTCCTTGCTGAACAACAAAAAGTCGAATAGAATACAGTATAGTTACACTGGGTAAAAGGGGGCACATTGTCAGCTTTAATTCGTTACATTAGTATTGATATTGGCGCAACAGGCTACACAATTGCCCTATTAAATTCTTCCTGCGAAGTGACTGAATTAATTTCTTCAATAGAACCACTTAAAACGCAAGAAGAAAAAACCAATGCAATTACGCGTACATTACATGATAAAATTCATTCAAAAACTCTTCATATTGAAAAAACAATTCTAACTCTTTCTGATAGGTTAATCCGTGAAAAAATTATCTCCTTAACACTTTTGCTAACCGATTCCTTTATTAATAATCTTAAAAGCAAACTCAATACAACCTATGAAGTCAATTTTGATACACAAATTATTAGCTATCGTATTTTATCAGAACGCCGAAATGACAAAGGAAACCTAGACTACATAATTTCCGTTCTCATTATTCCAAAAAATATATTTTATAAATATAAAGTATGGATAGAAAAAAGTGGCGGCACAAAAATCGAACTATCTACTCGGTCAATTGCATTATCAACATTTTATTACCAAAATGGACTTGGGCATCATGGAAAAACAACAGCACTGCTCAGCATAAGCTATGACACAACAGAGCTCCTTATTGTTAAAGATAAAACAATGCTTTTTCAACGTTCCATCCCGTTTGGCCTAGAACTGCTAGAAAAAGAATTAACATTTGCCCCACTTTCGCCGAATCAAGTCAAAGTATATTTAACAAACCAACTCGATCTAATAAATCCGTCAGGAACAAGAGAAGACGAGCTTTCATTAATGATCATGAACACCTTTGTCAATGAACTTAAACGAGCAATTCAATCATTCATTACTGACTTTCATGGCTTACATATCGAACAAATGGTTCTTTTTGGACAAGGCGCAGTTCTGGGAAAAATGGACAAATATCTTTCTCAAGAGCTTGAATTGCCCGTAACTATCGTACAGGCGGCATCGCCTAATGCCCTACATCAATTAAACTTACTGGTTGAACAACCCATTGATTTCCCTCAATGCGCAGAAGTTATTGGGCTAGCAATTTGTCTAAAAAAGAATATTCGAATGCTAAACATTAAAGATTACAAACCCGAACTACGTCATCCCATATTGTCAACGCTTCAAAAAACAACATTTGCTTTAACTGGCCACGGCAAAGGAATAGCAGTAGCAGCAATTTGCCTATTGCTATCAATAACCATTCTATTTCAAACCTACAGTGAAAAATACAGCGAACAACAACGTCGAGTCATTCGTTCGCTAAATCAAGAATTACAACAAATCATTCAACCAACAAAAAAAGAAGAATCATCTTCTGCTAGAAATTCCTATCCCATTCTATTCACTAACATCCAAAAATCACAAAAATCTATTCATATATTAAACGAACTTCTCACGGAAATTTCGACACTTTCAACAAACGCTCAAATACATTCATTAACATGGATAAATGTGAATCGATCAATTATCCTTCAGGCTCATATGATAGGAACAACTAACAAAAAATCAATCATTACAAAACTACAAAAATCAAAATCATTTAAGGCTCGAATTAAAACTCTCGCAAATACTTCCGAATCTACTCATGCGAATAACGTTAATATAGAGGTTCAGCATCTTGAAAAATAACCCCAAAATCCAACTACTTATGTTAATGGTTCTTCTTTCTGTAGCAGTTATTCAATGGGTAATTTGGCCTGAAACAAAAAAAATACGTTATCAACAGCAAACAATTATTCGGCTTAAAACACAAATTGAATTAAACAAAAAACTATTTAATTATCAGGCACCAACCACAGAAGAAATGAGCCGAATCAAAGGCCCAGTTGATCGTGCATTTGAATCAAGCCTTCCAACGAAAACAGTGATCAATACAATATTTTCAAACGAATTACCACTAACAATTAAAGCAATTCATTATCAATCATCAATTGTCTCGACCTACCTTATTCAACAACCCATTAAAATTGAATTTAGTACAACACTCGATACGTTTCAGCTCATTCTAAAAAGAATGCAATCAATGAGAACACCTATTCAATTGGAACAAGTTACATTAATCGCACATGACAACTTAGCAAATGAAATAGTTTCTGCTACAATATATATTGCTATTTTAACTAAAAAGTAACGCAGCAAGTTTAACCTACGTTAGTTGCCTCCGTTACAAAAAAAGGAGCCATTCCATTGACAGTACTTGATATAAACGACATTTTAGATATTTTGCCCCATCGTTATCCTTTTTTGTTAATTGATCGTGTTATTGAACATGAATTAGGCAGGCGCCTTGTAGCAATAAAAAATGTGACAATCAACGAAGAATTCTTTATCGGCCATTTTCCTGGACATCCCGTTATGCCAGGGGTCTTAACGCTTGAAGCAATGGCACAAGCATGCGGAATTTTGATGTTATCACTCGATGGGCTAAAAGGAAAACTAGCGTATTTCGCTTCAATTGAAAAAGCACGTTTTCGTCGCCCAGTTCAACCTGGAGACCAACTTCGGATGGAAATTGACGTTATCAAAATCAGAGGAATCGTTGGTAAAATGCGTGGAAAAGCACTTGTTGATGGGAAAGTTGTTGCTGAAGCAGAAATGACGTTCACGCTAATTGAAGGAGATCGAAAAGTTCAAATTGATAAAACTGCGACGATTCACCCATCTGCTGAACTTGGAAAAGACATAAAAATTGGACCTCATGTTTATATTGGCGAAGGAGTTCGGATTGGCAATGGAACCATCATTGATGCTAACGCAGTCATTGAAAAATGGACAACTATTGGCGAAGATTGTCATATTCATTATGGCGCAATCATTGGGAATACAACACAAGACAAAAAATATCAAGGTGAAAAAAGCTACGTTATTATCGGTGATCGAAATGATATTCGCGAATATGTTACGATTAATCGTGCAACAGCCAAAGAAAAAGCCACGATTATTGGGAATGACAACCTGCTGTTAACACACAGCCACGTAGCCCACGATTCCATATTAGGAAACGGGATTGTTCTATCTAATGCAGTTAACATTGCAGGACACGCACACATTGAAGATTTCGTCATAGTCGGCGGAATGTCAGGGATTATTCAATTCGCCCGTATTGGAAAAATGGCAATGATCGGCGGATATTCAAAAATAAACCAAGATATTCCACCCTTTATGCTTGTAGAAGGCAATCCCGGCATGGTGCGATCACTTAATATTGTAGGACTTACACGACGAGGAACAACTGCGGAAACAATGGGAATTTTAAAAAAAGCATATAAATTACTATATAGATCTAATATGAACACGTCACAAGCAGTTGAACAAATGAAAAAAACACTTTCTTCGTGTGATGAATTAACACACTTAATTAAATTTTTAAAAGAAGAAACAGAAAAAGGACTGACACGAGGAGCATCACAAGATTCTACGCCTGAAGAAGTTCTTGAAATGACAAAAGAATAATTTACACAAGGAGTCACTGAAATGCCGATTATTGTCCAGAAGTATGGTGGAACTTCTGTTGCGACCATCGAACGTATTCATAATGTAGCTAAACGGATTATCACGACTCAACAAAATGGCAACCAAGTCGTTGTTATTGTTTCTGCTATGGGCCTTTTTACAGATGAATTAGTATCAATGGCACGCCAAATAACACAGACTCCTCACGGTCGAGAATACGATGCATTATTATCAACTGGCGAAACCATTTCAGCTGCATTAATGGCTATGATGATTGAGTCTATTGGCGCAAAATCAATTTCATTAACTGGCGGACAAGCTGGCATTCTGACTCAAGACATTTATAATAAAGGAAAAATTCAAACAATCAATCCTTCACGAATTTTTAGTGAATTAACTAAAGGAAAAATTGTTATTGTAACTGGCTTTCAAGGAATTAACAGCCTTGATGATATCACAACAATCGGACGAGGTGGATCTGATACATCAGCAGTGGCAATTGCAGCAGCAATTAAAGCTTCGGTATGCGAAATTTATACTGATGTAGATGGAGTTTATACCACAAATCCACGAATTGAGCCTACAGCAAAAAAACTATTAACAGTCACGTACGACGAAATGCTAGAAATGGCAAGTTTAGGTGCAGGGGTGCTGCATCCGCGTTCTGTTGAAACAGCAAAGATGCACAATGTTATTATCCATGTTCGGTCCAGTTTTAACACTAATGAAGGCACTTATGTAAAGGAGAAAACAACAATGGAAAGAACAAAATCTGTCACAGGAATTGCTTACGATGAAAGTACAGCGAAAATCGCAATTAAGCAAGTTCCAGATAAACCAGGAGTTGCTGCAGAAATTTTTTCAACGCTTGCACAAAAATCAATTAATGTTGACATGATTATTCAAAGCATTGCTGGAAATCAAACAAATGACATCGCATTTACAGTGAACGAAGACGATCTAATTGAAACAATTGCAATTTGTGAACAAATATCAAAAAAACTAGGTGGCGGAACTGTAGTCAGCGACAAAAATGTTGTTAAAATTTCAATTGTTGGCTCTGGCATGATTTCTACACCAGGTGTTGCAGCAAAAATGTTTTCGATTTTGGCTGAAGAAAACATTAATATCGAACTTATTTCAACATCAGAAATAAAAGTCTCATGTATTATTGGCCAAGATTTCACACAAAAAGCTGTTCAAGCACTGCACAAAGCATTTGATCTAGCATTTTAACGCAAAACATTCTACTGTTGTCACTATTTTGGAATAGTAATGACAACAGTATTTAAGGGAAAAAACACAATTTTTAGTACTGTCGAATTAGAACCATTAATAGATTCCTTTGCCAAGTCTAACGTGTAAACATAATGTGAGCCTGCAACTTCTCGTTCAATAAGCGATACAGGTATACGACGATGCGCATTAGCAATCTGAACGACATATATATCCTCAATTCCTGACATAGGGATTAACGTAATTAATACAAAAAGGTTAGGTGCGAAACCAAAGAAAAACTGTTGTTGATTATAAAAAAATATTCCTGCTTTTTCTCGTTGTTTTAGCCATCCTTCAACTGTAAAAAGATCATCACGAAACAAGGCATCTGAAGGCTCTTTATCAATAGAAATCAGATTTTTAAACAAATGATCAGCTGGCGAAGCATCAGCAAAAACTACGGATCGTTCAAGAATGATAATGCACTGTTTTGGCAAACTAATCATCACAAAAGAATTTCCGTCAGTTTTATAAGCATAATCTTCCTGAGAAGCCTCAGTTGTAGCAATAACCTTCCAAAGCCCTGCTGCCAGTTTTAAAGCAACATTTAAAGGAAGATGCTGAGTTGCAATTAAATACAATTGATGATGCGGATTTAAAGGATTAATTCTACGACAAAACAGAGCTTGTGACTTAGCATCAAATGCAAAAAAATCACCTAAAAACCTGCTAGCATGTAACCACGCATAACGACGACGCAATTGCCGTAATTTCTGAAAAAAATCATGATCAATTTCCTTTAAGGGTAAGGTTGAAATCTTTGATAATATAAACATAGCATATCCATACGCATAAATAATGGCCTCTAGATTTGGAAATCGTTTTGAGCTAAACCATTTTTGGATATTGGTCTCTGCCTGTGCCCACATCAGCCCTGAGTAGGGCTTAACCTCTTTTTGCCAAGCCACATGTAATCGTTTAAAATACACCTTAGCCTTAGCTAATGTCACAAAACATGGATGTAATGGAAACATTTTTTCCCAATGATGCGCATCTAATGTCAGAAAAACACCACATTTTTCCGACACAACATTAGCTTGATTCACAGCAGAACTATAATTTGTGAAAAAATGAAAAAAACCGCCAGAAAGCCAATGCATGGGAATGCCTCGGGACATCATCAATAAACTATTCATCAAATCACTAATAATGGGACGTCCTGATAAATTTCCCATTTCATCATGAGTATTACTAAAAACAACAAACTTAGCTGAATTTTCAATTCCAGACATAATTAAGCTTCCATTTGAATGGGTGCCAGCAATGAAATCCCGCATTTGATGAGCAAGATTAAAGCCCCACTGTGCAGACACTTTTGCAACATCAAAGAGCCAATCATGCCAGTCCCGCTCATCCTCAAGAATAATTGGCAATCGACGCGAAACAACCCGTTTAAGCTGATATGTTTCATTATGAAGCTCAATACACGGCTTTAATTCATGAATATCCTTTATTAACAAATCGTCATCATATCGAGAACTCATGTCAAGTCGCAAATAATCGACATGATAGATTTCAACCATATTACGAATTTGACCCAGTAATACTTTTCTAATCACAGGATGCCTAAAATTAGGGCGTGGCCCCCAGGCTGTGTTAGACGCTGATAGCCACGGACCAAAGCGATGATTCACAACATCTTCTGGCCCAAAATGATTGATTTGAATATCAAAACCAACTTTAATTCCTTTATTATGAAGCGCATTAATCAAGCTCTTTAAATCGTTAGGAGTTCCATATGCATGAGAAAGACTGGCAATATAATTCGGCCCACCGTCATAACCCCAATTTATCGGACAATGCCCATGTAAGTCTTCAACAACCGTTAATTGATTATTCACTCGAGTTAAAACATATCGAGTTTTCCCAGGAAATTCACCAACAGGCAAGAACTCAACAGCATCATAATCGCTTAAATCTACATTCACTGCAAATTGATGGAGCAACCCAGAAAAAGTGCCTTCTTCACTCGAAATCCCAACATGAAGTTTCAAAATCAAGCTAGGATCTGTATTTTGCATTTTCAGAAAAACAGTATCTGTCCACGAAAAATCATCATTAATTATTGCAGCTGGGCCTTGAGCTCCAAACGGAAAATATCGCCCCAGCATATCAGATAACCGCTCACCGTCAACCTCAAGTTCATACATATGCGTCGGAAATACGCTATTACAAGCAACAATGTTGTCTAAAACAACGAAAAATAAACCTTCGGGAACGCCTAGATTACCAGAAAATGTCGAAAGATCAATTGACTCTCGATCATAAACAACAGACTGAGCTTGCGACTGACGCGTCCACACTATCAATTTTACAGATTTCCCAATAAAATAGGGAGCCCAAAAAAGAAATTGCGTTGTATTTTTACTAGGATCAAATCGAACACCTAATTGTGAAGCCCACAATTCCCAAAAAATATCCAAGGAATATCGATAAGCATCCCGCTGAAGAGTTAATCGAAGGAACTGAGTTTCAGGACTTTCACACAAAGCAGGTGAAGACAAACCAGCAGATATCATCACCACCCCCTTTGTACAAACGCTATAATTACGGCGTTTTGCCTCTATTTTTAATCCACGAAGGAATATCAATCATAGATGGAGCCTTTGACTCGTCGTCTATCATCGGAAGATCTTCATCAAAAGCAAATCGCCGACCAGGTTTATCTCCAGACAACTCAGGCTCAACAGTTTTAACAGCTAGGGCTTCTTCGTCAGCGAATGTTAACGATTGTTGCTGAAATTTATGCATTCCAGCTGACTGATCTACAATAGCTTGCGATTTTGTCACATGTTTTTCTTGAGGCAAAAACCCAGTTGCAATCACTGTAACCACAATTTCATCTAAAAGTTCTTCTTTAATCACTGCTCCAAAAATAATATTTGCTTCTGGATCAACTGCATTATAAATAACTTCTGCAGCTTCGTTAACTTCATGCAACGTCAGATTCTGCCCACCTGCAATACTTAAAATAACACCGCGTGCCCCAGCAATTGTTTCTTCGAGCAACGGACTGGATATCGCAGCTTCTGCAGCTTCAACTGCGCGTTGCGTTCCTGAACCTCGACCAATTCCCATCATTGCTGAGCCCGCATTTGCCATTATTGTTTTGACATCAGCAAAATCTAAATTGATAAGTCCTGGAGTCGTAATTAACTCAGAAATTCCCTGAACACCTTGCCTAAGCACATCATCAGCCACTTTAAACGCATCAATAATGGTTGTATTTTGTTCAACAACCTGAAGCAATTTATCATTAGGAATAACAATAAGTGCGTCGACTTGCTCACGCAACTTAATAACGCCTTCATCGCCTTGCCGTTTACGTACAGGACCTTCAAATCGAAAAGGTTTTGTCACAACCGCAATGGTTAAGGCACCTTTCCGTTTAGCAGCATTGGCAATCACAGGCGCAGCACCTGTGCCGGTTCCCCCGCCCAAGCCAGCAGTCAAAAACACCATATCTGCACCTTCCAGTGCCAACTCGATGTCCTCAATACTTTCTTCAGCTGCAGCCAAGCCCTTTTCAGGGTCAGAACCTGAACCTAAACCTTTAGTTAACTTATTCCCAACCTGAAGCTTATGATCAGCAAGTGAAACATTTAAAGCCTGAGCATCTGTATTAATAGACCAAAACTCAACACCTAACAAACTACTCCCAATCATTCGATTGATTGCGTTGCCCCCTGCCCCACCTACACCAATGACTTTGATGTTTGCAAATTGATTCACTGAAGGCTGTTCCAAGGCAAACTCCTTTTTTATTATTTTCGAACCGTCCATGTCACTACATAATCTACAACAATGATAGTTCTACTATATCATGCTCATGCTCAATTTTGAACACTCATTTTGCTTTTTTTGGTTTTGATTTTTTGGCCAATTCTTTAATCTCGGTTTCCATTAAAAGGTGAGCTACTTTTAAAATGACAATTAAACTACTTTCAGTTTTTCCAATCCCAGCGAATACGTCTTTCCGTCCCGCAGAAAACATTAAAGGTGATGGTTTTTCTATAAAAGATTCTGGCAATGCAATCACAGTATTAACATGATCAACACCTAACCCATAACATTTTGAAGCATTCTCAATAACAATAACACGACTATCCACAGTTGGCGCAAACTGACCAATATCAAAAAGCATTTTTAAGTTTAATACAGGGATTAATTGATCCCGAAGTGCCAATTCACCTAAAGCGTAATTCGGCAAGGTTGACATAGGTGAAACTTTTTCGTACGACGTAATCTCACGGACATCAAGTAATGGAATTCCATACATAGTTTGTCCTAGCGTAAATGTAATTAAATGAACTAGCTTATCTGATCGTTCCATTGCTGCCTGCATGTCCCACCTCTTTTTCTTGATCTATTAATATCATACTCAATTTTTTGAAAGAATACAAAGGGAGACTATATGTAAAAAATCAAATGCAGGTTTTTGAGCTTTTACTACGATATATAATATAGATAGGTTTAAAATTATAAATTTAGGGAATACAACAACTATGACAGCAACGATAATCATCCCAAGCATGCCATTGCCAGTTTACAAAAGCCCCCATGTTGAGGCAATTGAAAATGCTGGAACAAAAAAAGCTAAGGGAAACGAATCGCCAACTGGAAAAATCACTAGTGGACCTTACGTTAATCCACCTCCAGATATAATATGTATTAACCTCGATATGGAAACCATTTATCAAAATCTGTATATTAACGGAAAGCTTGAAAACCCTCACCAATTCATAAGTTTTGAAACGTTCCAACAACTATCTGTAGAATGTAAAAATATTATCACCTCTAGATTAGGTAGTAGTCCAGAAAAGATTGATTCACCCAAAGCATGGCAACGGGCTATTGCAGACTTTCAACTTGGACATGCAGACAAAATGCTAGGAAGCGGAGATACTCGAACCCGTTTTGCTGTAGCAGACGGACTGCTAGGAAAAAAGACCTTTATTGCCTTATTTGCTGATATTTATAACCAAAAAAATAATCAACAAGAAGTCCAACTTGCACCAGTTAAAGAATTACTAACAACGAACCAAAAAATAGATTTAGAAAAAGGTTTTGACAAACCAGCTAATGATAAAGATTACTTTGATGAAGTTAGCCTGCATCTCATCAATCGCGGAATTCTACAAATGTTCCCTGCTTTTAATCAAATCGAGGCGAAAGACACTTCCTACACAATTATTGCTGACTATTTACGATGGTATTTCAATCAATTTATGGATCAGACAGATCCTGGATCACTAACAATCAAGGATATTATCAACATTCTTCCTAAGAATGATCGTATATTTACTCAGATTGACAAAGAACATTATTTTGGAATTAATGCAAAAAGCTTGCAGTATTCTGATTCATATTCACAAATAAAGGACATTAAATCCAAACATGGAGACACCATTAAAAAACATCTAAAACTAATCAATACAAACCCACTTTTAAACGAAAACCTAATTGCTAGTGTTATTTTAGCAGAAAGCAACGGCAAACCCACCATAGTAAGTCCCAAAGGTGCCAAAGGCTTAATGCAATTAATGCCAAATACAGCAACAGACTGTATAAATCAATTATTAAAGGAAAAGTGGATCAATAATCCAGAAATAAACGAATTAAAACAAAAACTGGAACAAGCAAAAAGTGATCCGAGCAAAATATTTGATCCTGAAATAAATTTATTACTAGGAATTTACTATTTAAACCAACAAACAACTACATTCAAAAACGTCGACGTTGCTTTAGCTGCATATAACGCTGGACCTGCTGCAGTCAATAAATTCAGAAACACAATTCCGCCCTACGCGGAAACCAAAAAGTATGTACAACAAATTCATAATAACTATGAAAGTTTAAACGCCGTTAAAGAAATTCAACTTGCGAATCTTGATCTCACTTGGCCAGTCCAAAATAGCACTGTTTCAAGTCCTTATGGATACCGCAAACACCCAATAAATGGTAACCCACATTTTCATCCAGCAGTTGACATTCCTGCAGCACAAGGAGCAACCGTACATGCATCTATGGCAGGAAGAATCACCAAAGCAGAAAAAAGTTCAACGTATGGAAACTTTGTTGAAATCAAACATGACAATGGAGTCATCAGCCAATACTCCCACCTCAACACAATTGACGTTAAAGTCGGCGACAAGGTATTAGCTAAACATACAATCGCGACTATAGGCTCAACAGGGAACTCAACAGGGCCGCATTTGGATTATCGCATTTCTCGCAATGGCATCTATTTAGACCCCCAAGCAGTGCATTCTAAAACATTAGCCTAAAAATCAATTCTCATCATCCGTAGAAACTAATTTTACCGGTTTTTTGTTTCCTGAAGACGTTGACGTTTTCGCTCAACATAAGCTTTTTTTTCTTCGTCTGAGGGTGGTGCAGGTGCATGGACTACTGGCGGGGCAAAAGAAGCGCGCGGCTCAGAAGAATAGTAGTTCATGGGCACACCTCTGCGGGAAAAATTACCTCGAGAAAAGGACAAGCCATAAGGCGAATGCGTATAATTTTTTTCGATATATACAATATGATCTTCGACTGGGACATTATCCGTTCGTTGTGTGTTCCACTGACGTTGTAAGGCTGACAAATTACTTTCTGCTTGAGAAATCTTTAATTCTAAATTTTTCAGTTTTCCTTCTTGATATTTTGCTTTTCGCAAGGCTCTTGCAAACTCTGGACTTGCTTCATCCAAACTTGAATCTTCATAAAAAGAATCTATTTCCTGTTCTAACTGGCTATGTTTTAGTTTCAAATCCTTAATTTCTGCTTGCTGTTGCTGGATTTGAACAAGCAAATCTTCTTCTTGCGCTGTATACTTATAAGTCGATTGGTGTTTGGTACTTTCTGGCCACGAAAAAGCAAAGCCACAGCCAAGGGTTAAAGCAGAAGCATCAAAGTTTTTGGCATTCGTAAAGTAAATTGCTGGAATTAATGCTTTGGTATATTCAAGAGCAATATAAAATTCGTTAGTTAAACTAAGTTTAATTCCAATTAACGCATGAGAACCAAATTTCATACTGGATTCGTAAGTTCCATAAATATCGTCTTTTACTGAATAAAAATAACCGCCAATACCGCCTCCGAGATAAGGATCAATAAAGGAACCAATGCCAAGATGATAAATTAAAGAGGCAGTTAACG
>CAYUBI010000061.1:1213-14672 GCA_964443005.1 uncultured Candidatus Marinamargulisbacteria bacterium | reverse complement strand
TGGGGCGATGGCGCTACTATCGTCGTTGGCGATGACTGAGCTGGGAGTTGGGGCGCTGGAGCTACTGTCGTCGTTGGCAATGACTGAGCTGGGAGTTGGGGCGAATAATTATTCGCCCTTACTATTGTTGTTGCTAGCGACGATGGCGATGGAGTTACTATTGTTGTTGCTACTGGCGTTGGCGCTGTTACGGGATTGATTGTCTTTATAGAGATTAGGCCGTGGATATGGTTAGGCATTATAACGTAGGCGTCGATTTTTACGTGAGGATAGTGGTTTGGTATTTCTGTCCAATATTTCTGTGCTATTATTCCTAGTTCATTAAATTGCATTTCGCCATTTATAATATTACCAAAAAGACATTTTTTGTTTTTCGTACAAAACGTTATATAATAAGTTCCTTCTTGCGAATAATCATATCCTTTAAGTCGAATTGATTTTCGATGATGTTTATCGGGTTGATAGGCCATTCCAATCTTTTCAATTGGTTTATGCAGCTGGCCCCGCTGTTGTTGCAGGTGGTGTATAAATACGCGTTGCTAATTGACGATCTAGCATATAAAGACCGCTACCGTCTTTGCCAATTAGTTTTAATTGTTGGAGTACATCATTAACGTTGTTTTCTTCTTCAACTTGTTCAGTTACAAACCACTGCAACATAACTGCTGAAGCATGATCTTTTTCTGCATTAGCAATATCAACGAGATTATTGATGCTGGCAGTGACTGTTAGCTCGTGTGCTAAGGTACGCTCAAAAAGGTCAACCGCTGATTTGAAATCTGCATCTGGTTTGGAAATGGTGTCTAAAATCACACGTTCGCCTTTGTCTAAAACGTAGGTGAAAAATTTTTGAGCATGAAAGGATTCTTCTTGAATTTGTATAGAAAACCAATTAGCTACGCCTTTGAGTCCAATTGACGCTGCGTAACTAACCATAGAACCATATAAATAAGCAGAGTAAATTTCTTTGTTTATTTGTTCGTTGATTGCAACAACCATTTTTTTACTAAGCATAATATCCTCCTAAGATTATAAGTATTGTCGAGCGTTTGATAATTGTTGTCAATACAATGATCGAACGTTATAAGGTTCGAATAGTATTTTTTAGTTCAATAAAAAAGTCTGAAAACCAGTTTGCACCTGCTGAACTCATTTTTATCTTTTCATAACTATCAAGTAATTTATTTTGGCCTAGAAATGTTCGCAAATAAATATTGCGTGGTTTTTCACTAAAGATAGTTGAAAGTTTTATTATATTTAGTTGAATGAAATTGTAAATAAAAGCCATTCTTTCATCAAGAATACTTGGAAAGGGCGTTGAATGAAAAAACTCGCTTTCGGAGTGATTTTGATTATAAAATTGTAAAAAAGTATTTTTCATTTTTTCAATATTTGGATTTAATACAGAACTTATGATAGGCTCTGCTGCTTTGTCCAATTGTAACGGACAGGAGGACCAGTCAAATAGCAGGTTACGTGTATCAAGGAATTCTGCTATCCGGTAATTAATTGCTAGAGTAATAAGTGTTGGGAAAAAATAGTATAAATAGGCAACTGCATTTTTTAGTTCTCTTTTGAAAGCAGAACCTTCATGATCATAATGGCTTGCTTGATAACCATAAAACGAATCTCTATTAAAGCCTGCGGTTTCAGTTCCAGGAATAAAACTTTTAAAAAGGCCATTAGCTTCATCCTTGAAAATAATAGGAAAGGCGAGCTCTATAAAATTTAAAATGTTTGCAACATTGATTGAAACGTCCCAGTCCTCTCTAAAGGTTTTCATAGGACCATAATAAAAATCAAGATCAATCAGTTTAATTTTGTTTTTGTATTCAATCAGATCAACACGTTCTCCTTCTAGGATATCATTAGTTGAAGATAATGCGTATATTGTTTCTTGATTGCTGATTATTTTTTGTTTGGTCATTGTTAATCTCATTTATTGCCAAGTTCTTTGGGAATTATGTTAAGCTGAAGGGAACATTATCTCAGCCAATTAAATTAACGACAGTAATCTTTAGAAATTTCAGGTAATTTAGGGAAAGTTTATAATCGTTTTTTGTTCTGAGGTGGATTCGCTTAACGGTTCAAGCATATAATGATCTGCATATTCATAGCTGAAATAGTTAAGTATTTCTTTAGGTATTTCTTCGAATTTGATAATAGTTGCATGAGTAATATTTTCAAAACTTTTTCGTGAATAATCGTTGGTTAAGCCATGGGCATCAGCAATATCAATAAAATATTCCATAGCATTTGACGGTATAGATTTGATCTGTTCTTGGTTCAAGCCTAGAGCAGTTAACTCGTCTTGAATAGAAATCGATGATAAATGTTCCATTAGTTTATCCACAAATTTTGTTCGTAAACTGTGTTGTTGCATATTTGCTAAAAGTTTCAAATTATATTTTTTTTCACTTGTTATTGCAATGATGGGCTCAAAACGTTGCCCAATATAATAGTTTCCTTTAGCCTGATGTTGACGGCTATTAACGCCTAACATAATTTCATTAATAACTTGATGATTAATTTTTGACAACAGTTTTTTGAATAAATCGCCAGATTCATGGCTAAGTGAATTTGTGATTTTCATTCCTTTTGTCAGCATTATTTTATAGGTATATGAATACGGTTTTTGTTTGAATGAATCTATTTTATCTTTTTCAATTAAACTGGTAAGTGTTTCAATATTAAGATCACTATCTAAAAAATTATGTTGACTCATCATTGTGGCGTCAAGTAATTTGTGTCCATTTTTTTCATTGATGTTTTCGTTGAATTGCGTAATAGAATAGCGAATTTTTCTGATGAGAAGCATTTTCGCAATTTCATGCAAACTTATTTCCTTATTTTGAAAAGAATATTTTAATTGATTTATGTATAAGGCTTCTAATTCCTGAACTGTTAATTGAGAAGAATCATGATATTCTTTTCTTTTTACTGAAATGATTTGTGATAAGTCTTGTGATAGTATAGTTATTTCATTTTTTACACGTTCAATATCTGTGGCATTATTGATAATTGAAAAAAGTTTATTTTTAAATTCTTTATGGAGTTCTGCAAAACGATGAGTTGCTTTTTCAAACGAACATCCCATTTGAGCACTTTCATATAAATGAAGATTTTTTTCAATGATAGTCCATAATTTTCTTTGTCTAATTTCAGAAATAGGAAGAGATATATTTTTAGTATATTTATTAACAATAGCAATGGCTTTGCTTCCGCGTTGTTCTGCGAAATTATATAAATAACACGCTCCTTTTTCATTATTTTCCTTATGCAGCGCGAGTTTGCTATCAGCAAATTGAGCTAAATCATTTAGCTTATCCTCTTGATTGCCAATTGCAATGCCTGAAGTGCCTGTACCAAAGTTTCGATATCGTTGATTTTTTAATTCACTAATAACAGATTGATAAATGATTAAGACTTTTTCTTTTGAACAATTTAATAATTTGCAGTCATATTCTAGTAAATCATTCGCAATATTTTTCCATGTTTTATTATATTCGTCAGTTATTATTAATTCAGTTTTATCTAGAGATGTTGGGTTTTTCAACAGTCGTTCATGTAATCTTCGAGTGTATGATTCCATGTGCGTTGCTATAATAGCAATTTTAACATCTCCAGGAACAGGAACCAAATTCCCATTAAGAAAAGCGCCGGCTATAGAATTGTGTATTCCAAAATCATCGCCATCAACAACTGTAACAATTTTCTTTAAAATTTTTGTATTATTAATCAATACTGGAACTAGGATATAACTTTCAAATTCTTCTCCACCCATGCGAATTGTCAGGTGTCCTGTTTTTTCAACAATATTATCTGAAAAAGCACGTGCATGACGATTAAATAATCCGGTCATTCGATCTAATAATGCTTTTTTAACAATGGGTGTGCTAAATTTGTTATTGAAGATATTATTTTTACAGTATTCGATTGTTTCTTCAGTTTTAGCAAAGTATTCATTTTTTTCATGAGGCGAAATGTGTTTTCTAAGATACCGATTAATTAATTCTTCATAATGTTCCGTATAATTTACTATTACCAGCGGATTATCAGGAGATGTATTATTAATAGACGTTTTTTGTTTTTGATTATTATTTATGTTGCTATTTTTGAGTTTGGCAAAAAAAGAGATACTAAACTCTGGTACTTTTGTTTTCGGATTGATAGTCTGCGATTGAACAGTTGAAAAAATTCCATTTGTTGATCGTATTTTGTTAGTATTGATTTCTTCGAAAACAGCTAGTTTGAACATATAATGAAAATATAAAGCAATATTTTGTCCATCAATTGTTCCGTGATTTGTAACTAGTTTATTGAAATAAATATAGGCTTCTCCAAGTTTTGGCATAAATTTAAAATAAGTTAAAGGGTCATTATTTGTTGTTTTTTGATTAGCGTCATTTAGTTGCTGAATCGGTTGTTTGAGTGAGGCTTCTAAAATGGAAAAATAGTGTGCGCTATTTGCTTTAAATAACATCAGATGAAGTGTTTCTTTAACTGCAACTTGAACATCTATAGGCATTGTGGGAAGTTGTAGTTTGTTAATTTTTTGCTCGAAATCTGGTAGATCTTTGTTCGGAATATTCATGTTAAACGTCATTAAATGATTCTTTATCACATAGTGCCAAATAGCTTCTCTTTCCTTGGGGGAAAGCTTTAAATCATCATGTTCTAAATACTTGAAAAAAGTAGATTTATGAAGTGCTTCTGTAGACGATTGATTTGAATGTAGATAGTGTAATTGGTCCATCGTATCTAAGGCAATAGTTTTTGCTTTTTCAAGAATTTGTTCAGCAGACAAACTAGTACTTAATGGGTTGTTTGGAAAACCACTTTCCATTAAACCTAAATTCTGATCTACGTTTAACGCAATCATTTTTTGTTGCATTGATCAAGCATCCTTATATTTTACTAAAACAGGTTTTTTGAAAATTATTGCTGTTTTACAATAGATACACTTAAATTGTGCCAACATTTAAATAATTCTAAACATAGGGTTTTATGATCATTTATTGTTGGCTTTGCGCATAAAGTCCTTTGATTGCCTGCATTTCTAATGCTTTTACTGGCTATCTGTAAAAAGTATAATACAGGTTTCTGCTTCTTATTCACGATAATACCTATGTAACTCGGCCGGTTCTTACTATTTAATTTAAGGAGCAAAAAAATGGCAATAGGCGCAGTAGAAACAGCTGGATATATACGGCAAAATAATGAGATAGAAAAGCTGAAAATAATGAAGGAATTTAGATCAAGTATTAGCGAACTTGTGACAAATTACCGGAAGGATCAGCGTGACCCGCAAGCACTTGTTGACAAAAGTAATTTACTAATTGCAGATCTGAAAAAGAAGATTCCTAGCTTGCAATCTACGGACATAGAAAACGAGTGGCAAAATATTCGCAATGTTCTTTATAATTATAATATGGCTTATATTTTTACGCCTCAAAATAAAGAAAAACCACATGCGTATATTAATTTAATGAGTGAAAAATCATCCAGAAATGGTGATGTAGGTGGTTCTGCGAATTTGCCTGTTGCAAATTCGCTTGTTGATGAGTCCATAGCATCTCAAAAATCAAAAATGACAGAAGAAGTTAGTAAAAAGAAAATCAGTGATTTCCTCGCAGCCATAGCCATGCAAGGGCACATTTTGCGTTCTCCACGCGAATCTGACGCTGTTAATCGACCTGCTGATGAATCTGTTGATGATAGATTCGTTAATGGATCTAATGATGAACCTACAGTAGGATCAGATCAAGAATTGAATATCATTTTCAGTGATGTAGAAGATGATCCAGTTCCGTCGGGCAAGCCTGATTCTTTGGGTGATGAATCTAAGGAAATACCTGTTGGCGAACAGCCGATAACTATTGAAGAAATTAAAATGTCTTTTCACAGTCGGTTAGAACCACAACCTAAGCCTTAGTGTATGAAAATGTGAAATAATAATTTGCGAATTCTATTTGAAATGTTTGAAACCAGCGTTAAATGGGCATGTTTTTATATAGAACAATAATCTTGTTGTAACAACAGATAGTTTGTTTAATAACGTGAAAAAATATGTGACTTATTTAGGAAAATGAATGTCGAATTCAGCATTTATTCATTTTAGGCTTATTCCACTTGCGCTTAATCCTAGCGAAAAAAAGTTGTATGAAAAATTTGAGTCTATTCCTGAGGGATTGTGGAGCGAATCTGAATATACTGATTTTGTTAAACATGTTGCGCAAAAGGGCATTAATGTAAATGCAGCAGTCCGCGCTATTAGAGAGAAAATCGGAGATGTAGATTTTATTGTAGGAATTAGTGACTTGTTTTGCTTTGATGTTGTGTCTAGAAAAGACGCGCCTTACAATGATTGTTTTAATCCGACATTGCTTGAATCTTTGAACAATAATGGAAATAATTTTCTATTTCCAGATGAGTTGAAAATCGTAACAAGCTATTATGAAACGATTAATGATGTATTGCGGAATTCACTTGCAGTTGAAAATTTAAAAGCTGCAAAAAATATATTTGCGACTAGCGATAGTAAAATTAAATTAATCAAGAAACTTGAGGGATATGAGTTTCTTTTTCCCCAATACAATCTTGATTATCGTCAATTTAGATTAAACCCAAGTTCTCCAAGTATTTTTGTTAAGAATGTAGATAGTTGTCCTGTTGTTAATCTCGACTATTTAAAACAGAAAAATTTCGAAGAAATGAAAGCTGAGATAATTACTGTTTTTGAGCAGGCTATTTTTCGTTGTAGCGAAAAGAAAATACTATTAGCACCTTTTTCTGCAAAATCACGAGAATTACTCTATCGTCAAATTGGAGACAGTTATTCATCTGCTAAACGAATAAAATTAAGCAATGCTATTCAGCGAATTATTGTATTTCAAAGCCAGTCCACTATGAAAAATGAGCAAGGAACAATGGCTCAGTATACGTTTGAGAAAATTTACAAACCACTTAAATCGTTTTGGGATGGTTTACGCAAATTACAGCAAAATTTTAGGCTTGATAATGCAAAAGTAATTCCATTGTTGGGTGATGGAGAATTGTTTGTTGCTATAGCTGGTCATGAGCATTCGATAAATTTGAGGTATATCTCAAGGAAAACGATGATGACAGATGATGAGTATCATTGGTATGTCCAATCAATAAAAAATAATCCTAATGCTGAAGTCAGTGGGAAACTGTTAGATCAATCAAATGTGTATAGCAAGTTGTATCGAAAGGAAAAAAATGAAATTTCGGGAATTTATGTTTTGGCAACTAAAGCTGCAGAAACATTCAAATTAGACTTGATATCTACTATGTTGGGTATGGAAATCCCACTGATTGAATCGCGAACAGGAAAAACAAAACGAAAAAATGAAACAACTAAATATTGGAATAATTTAGATGATGTTGGCCAGGAAATTATTAATATGCAAGTTCAGCAAAATTTTCTAATTAATTTTAGGGAAGGTGTACAAAAAGCAATTAATACAGATGTTGTGTTTGCCTCTAAAACTAAAGAAATATATGATAATCAATTAGCTTGCCTTGTTCAAGCGAATAATCCAATAATTTTTATTGATTCAGGGATAAAAGGAACTATTCCTGCTTTACTTTGTGCATTGACTGATATATATAATCCAGAAAAAAACTATAATGAACCGGGATACGTATCGCCTGCGTTTATGTATATTTTAGCAGCCCAAGCTGATTATGCTGATTTTGTACCTCATTCTTCGATTGGTCGGTTGATTTGTAAACAGGTAGAATATGGAGGTAGGTTAGGCAAACTAAAGGAAGATTCGTCGTTGCTTCCGCTAAAGATTGAAAATAGTAATACAAAAGATACAATACTTGGAATCATAGCCTTTGAAAATATTCGCAATTTTTTGCGACATCGGCTTTAGTTTAAAAAGGAACAAAATATGAAAAGAAGTTATCAATCAATTTGTCGACCCTTGACTTCCGCGATTCGTTTTCAACAGGTTCCCTTAAATATGGTAGCTAGTCTTATTCATATTGAATTTATTAATAAAGTTCGTGAAAGATTAGTAGATTTGGGTCTATTTAAAAATATAAATCAACTAATATCAAGTACTCAAATTAATGCTGAATATGAAGTAACAGATCGATGTTGGTTGAATATTGCTCTTTCTCATGAAAATTTTGCTCTTGATTTTTGGTTTGACAATGAATTTTTTCCAGATGGAGAGGCTATTATTCACGATATTGTTCGTGAATTTTTTGGATAAGATTGACGATATATTGATTGCTGGATTGATTGAGCGTGCATTATGTTTGCTTTGATAGTGTTCTGGGATAGTGTAGTTTTTTAGGAAAGGCCTTTTGTTATGATTCGGAAAACCATTAGTTTAAATAATAAAGATGGTAAGTTTGCTGCTTATCCCTTGCTTGAAGCTAAATTTGAAATTAGTATTGATTCTGGATATTTAATAAAACAAGAGGTCATTTCCAAAAGAATTCTGATTCGTCAAAACACCTTAACATTAATTCAAGGTGCAGTCTTTAACAATGTTGTTAAAAATATTCGAAGTCTTTTAGAGTCTAATAGTTTTATCATTAAAAACTTAGAACCCTATTCATCATTTTCTAATTTAAAGTTTTTACTTCATGTAGTTAAAAAGAATGTTGCTGGATTAGTTGCAGTTGAAATTGTTCAAAATAAGATAAAAATATCATTTTATGGGAATTTATTTGCTAAGCAAAAGATTCAGTCATTAGTCAGTGACTATGTTTTTAGTTTATATGGACTTAAACGATTAGTAATTAATGAGAAACTAAAATCGAATTTGATTTCAGAAATTATCTTTGGGTTAAATCTAGTGCGAATGGCACACGATAGTCGTTTTAATGACGTGGTGTGTGATCTTGCTGGACATAAGAGCGCAAAAGTTAGGCGAAATGTTGTTCGAATAATTGGAGAATTGGATCCGTGGAAAAATGATAGCTTGTTAAAAAACTGCTTAGCTGATGCTGATTCAGAAGTTCGATGGCGAGCAGCAATTTGTTTGTCTAAATCTGAAGAATCAACTCGTTCTGAACTTATTATTGAATTAATAAATAATAAAAAAAATGTATTTCGACACATCAAGGATATTGAAAAATGGGAGCTTGTTTATGTTCTAATTGACAATCAACAGCATGCTTTTTTTGAAAATATTCTATTACGAGAAATGAATAAGCCTAATATTCCTGAAGTAACAACAATTTTCTTATCCATTTTTTATAAATGGAAACGGTATGAGCTCATTACTCCGTTTACATGTTCTAAAAATGACATAATTCGTGAAATGGCTTTGAAATTATTGGTTCAGGCAAAGCAGATCTCAGGGGCAGATATTCGATTAAATGACTTTCCATGGATTGCTGAGTTATCACGTATTTCAGAAACGCCGATTGTTATTCCCTTATTAAAGGAGCGTGTACAAGGTATGTTGGTTGGTTTGGGAATTGGCGATGCTTTTGGAGCACAAATAGAATTTATGAAAAAAAAGGAACTGCTTTTAGAATTTGGTCAATTTGATAATTTTATTGGAAATATTCGCAGACCAGCTCCGATTGGTGGCTGCACTGATGATACTGAATTAACACTTGAAACGTTAAAGGTAATTTCTAAAATAGGTACTGCAAATCCATTTTTGATTGCTGATGCAATTGCTGAAAAAATTAAACGGTTAGATTTTGAAGATGAGCCTAATACGGGTTATGGTCAAAATACCATTAACTCTGGAAGAATGTTATGGACTGGATTAAGTTGGCGTTTAATTACGAACAAGAATAATACATGCGGCGGAGCAATGAGAATATCGCCCTTAGTTTTGTTATTTTCTACAGATGATCAAAAATTAAAAGAAGCTGTGATTCGTACAACAAAGCTAACTCATGGTGGGATTCATGCAGCATCTGGAAGCGTCGTTGTTGCTTATTTGCTTTCTAAATTAATTGTTCAAAAAAACAAACATCAACCTGAAATGAAATTGATTCATGATGCTGCTGATTTTATTTACGAACTTGATTCGGAAATGTCAGATAAACTAAGAAAAGTTTTTGAATTGTTACAAAATAACAACGATATAGAAAGTGATACTCTATTAGGTACCAGTAGCAACGCAATGGATACGATTCCTTATGCAGTATATTCTTTTTTTAAATATTCTCAAACTTTTGTGCCTATGCTCCAGAATTCTGCATTTGTCGATGGAGATTCGGATAGTATTGCTGCAATTTCTGGAGCATTTTTTGGTGCTTATCATGGTTTGAATAGTATTCCCAAAAGTATTCGAAATGTTTTCCCCTACGAACCTGCAATACTTTTTGAGGTGAACCGATTCGACTACAAATAGCCTCCCATTTTTTATTCCCCTTTGTAGAATTGGTTATTTTGGATATACTGGAATAGAACTATGCCAATTAGGACGGAATAAATTTTGAAAAAAATAATAGTCGCGATTATCATAATTCTTCTTTTCATTGCTGCTATGGGGTTACGTAGCCATCTTAATCCGGATTTAATAAAACAGACTGATTTTTTGATTGATACTTATTGTACGATCATGATTCCAGATCAACCTAAAGCTAATCAGGCAATGGAAAAAGCATTTGTTCGCATGAAAGAAATTGATACGAAAGCTAGTGTGGGGAGCACCACCAATCAAATTTTTAATTTTAATTTTAATAATCAGCCGATTACAGATCCGGAATTGGTTTATATGGTAACTGCCTCGATTTATTATTCCGAACTTTCGGGTGGAGATTTTGATATCACTGTTTATCCGTTGGTTAAGTTGTGGGGGTTTTACAGTGCAGAAAATCAGCACGTTCCGTCATCGCAGGATATTCAGCACGCGTTGTTGTTGGTTAATTATAAGCAATTAGTTCTGAGTGGAAATAGTATTCTGAAAACGCGCTCAGAAGTAAAAGTTGATTTGGGCGGCATAGCCAAAGGCTATGCTGTGGGTGAGGCTGCTAAGGTTATTTGTAATAGTGGGATCAAGGATTTTTTAATTGATGCTGGTGGACAAATTTATGCACAGGGTAAATTTCGTCACCGAAATTGGAAAATTGGCATTCGTCACCCGCGAGATGCCAAAAAAATGATGGGGACTTTATTCATTGACAAGGTTTCAACTGCAACCTCCGGTGACTATCAGCGGTTTTTTGTGCAAAATGGAAAGCGCTATTGTCATATTTTAGACCCCCATACCGGTTATCCAGCTCAAGGGATTATGGGTATTACTGTTATTCATTCGCACCCTATGGTAGCTGACATATTGTCTACAGTTCTGTTTGTTTCTGGTGAAAAAAAAGCAGTAGCTCGTGCAGAAAAAACTCCAAAAATTAGCATGATTTTAATGACAAATCAATTGAAAATTATTAAATCAACACAATTTGCTAAATTAGAAAAATAAGTTACTTATTTTTTGTCGAAAGGCTTGTAATAATTAGTTCTGATAATGACGTTATTACATTGGTTAATGTTCGCTTAAGTTGCGCTTTGCCATGAAATAGATCCCAGGTTTTATTCATGAAAATAGGGATAAGTTGCCATGATGCACCTGCTAATTCAATCCAGTGATTCAATTGGATTCGATTTTTCGATGCTTGGCTGCTTAATTTGGCTATTGTTTTTGCCGTATGATTTAAATCCGTTGTTTGTACATAGAACGTTGATAACAGCAGCATGCCAATGAGTCGTGCAGCAAAGGTAGCTCCTTGGATTAGCCCTTGTTGGGTGATTGTTATTAACGTGAAATGAAAAATCACGGTGCCTGTTGATGTAAATAATACAGGGATAATAAAAGAGAAAAGTAAAAATGCTTTCATGTGTCGTATTCCTGAAAGCAAGTGAGAAAATGGGAATTGGTAATATATGCTTAGCAGCATGATAATGCAACTGCAGCTTAAGAGGAAGGCTAGATTGTAGCTGGTAGTGATTGCAACAATAACACTAGTAAAAACTGTTAATCGTAGCATTGGAAATTGTTGTGAGCGTTGCAATTGTTTCTGGATCGTTTTTTGTACAAGGGAATCAATGCTGGGTACAGTTGTTTGCGTTACCAAAAGAGTTGTGTTGTTCCAGATATAGTTAGCAGACTTATCCAGTGTTTGATTAATGCGGATTCCAATAATACCTGTAATCCAACCCATGATTAGTCCGCTGAAGATGAGCCAGGGAAATAGTAACCAGATGCTGGAATGATGGATCAATATCAGGTACACCCAGACAAGCTGCATACTATTATGAACTATAGCGCCAATTTGGCTAACGCTAATTAAACTGAGCCTAAGCCATTGAATTTTCTTCGCAATATGAAGCGTTATAATCATGGCTAGTGTACTGGTTATTCCTGCAAAAAAGCTAATAATAAATCCTGGAGATAGAAACGATCCGAGTAAAAGGGAACTTAAACCTATTCGCAGAAAAGTCACTTTTAAGGCTGCGCGATATCCCATTTGCACTAATACAACTAATGTAATCATATTGGCTAAACCTAGTCTGATACCTGGAAATGGATTTGGAAATATGGTTTCGAGGATTTGAAACACGCAAGCCCAAGCAGTAAATATCACAATTAGATTATTGTTAGAGGGTGCGGGCAATGAGCAGGATTTTTTCATTTAATACGCTTCTGCAGAAACATCAGAGTAGCTCGAGGTGCCGGTAATTTGGATGAGAATGCGATTGGGTGCACATACTAGTAATTGTCCTGGACGCGAAATCCATCCGGTATGCTGGCAGATTTTTTGTGAACAGGTCGAGTGAATTACCCGAACTTGCTTCCCTAATATTTCAATCTCCATCGTCTTGAGCGAAAGGTGCGTCGGCGTTGACAGAGGGACGTGATATTTTAGGTGATTATTTTCGATGACGTCGACAAAGGATTGGTTTGAAGGTTTGGTATGTAGTTGATTTATGAGCAATCCAATTCCAATAAGTACGGCCGTGATCATCACCAGGACGTCGGTGATCGAGACGCGGTACAAGGGGTTGGTTTTTGCTTGTGGCTCCATATCTGGAGTATATCATGCTGATTGATTTTCATCCCATCAAAAACAATCAATGCGACTTTGATGGATTTTATATACTACGTAACGATTTCAGACAGTAGGGATCAACGATCGTTGATCCCTACTGTCTGCTGACTATGTTTTGTTGTATTGACAAGAACCTAAGGTTCCGATAATCTGAACAATATGAACAGTGACTCCCGATTATCCAACAAAAAGCGTCAATTACACCTTGATATTTCAGGCAATAATGCCTTTTTTTTATGGGGTCCACGGAAAACAGGTAAAACTACCTTTTTAAAAGAAAATTTTTATACGATTGAAACAAGTAGTTTGCTTTTAGATTCCATAAATGAAAATATAACGCATATCGCACATATCACACATCATAGCGAATATAATAAAGAACAAAAGCAAACCATGGACAAGCAAA
>CAYUBI010000061.1:0-1203 GCA_964443005.1 uncultured Candidatus Marinamargulisbacteria bacterium | reverse complement strand
AAGAAAATTTTCCGGAAGCCAAGTATTATGACTTGTTGGATACCGCACTGACAACTGAATTGACAATATCGCCACGGGTGATTCGGGAAGACGTACTAGCCAATAAATATGCGCTTGTGATTATTGATGAAGTGCAAAAAATACCCTCGTTATTAGATGAAATCCACTGGTGTTTAGAAAACACGGTAACAAAATTTATACTTTGTGGATCAAGCCCGCGAAAACTTAAACATCATGCTGTTAACCTTTTGGGTGGGCGTGCGTGGCGGTATGAATTATTCCCGTTTACAACAGCAGAAATTGATAGTTTTGATATTCAGGTTGCCATTAATCATGGATTGCTTCCGCAACACTATTTTTCTGTAAGACCAGAAAAATTTCTGCAGGGATATGTTTTAGATTATTTGCATGAAGAAATTCAAAGTGAAGCTCGTACCCGAAATTTGCCATTATTTTCAAAATTTTTAGAGTCAGTAGCGATTAACAACGGACAGCTAATTAATTATGCTAATGTTGCAAGAGATTGTGGAGTGTCGGCCAAGACAGTGAAGGAATACTATCATATTCTTGAAGATACGTTGCTCGGCTACATGTTGTTGCCGTGGACTAAAATGAAAAAACGCCGACTGATTGAAACCGCTAAGTTTTATTTTTTTGATGTAGGTATTGTTCGCGCCTTGAAAGGGATGCAACCTGTTTTCCCTGGAACGATGGAGTGGGGTTGGGTATTTGAACAGTTCATACTAGGGGAATTGAGGGCTTATTTGTCATATCACGAAAAATACCAAGATGTCACATTTTGGAAAACAAGCTCGGGGTTGGAAGTTGATTTTATTGTCGGTCAGATGAAACTGGCCATTGAAGTAAAATCAAAACAGCACGTTAAATTAAGTGATTTAAAGGGATTACTTGCGCTTCAAGAAGATCAATCTCCCCAAAAATGTATAGTGGTTTCGTTTGATGAAAAAAAACGAGTTCTTGATAATGATATTATCATTTATCCATGGCAACTATTTTGTGCTGAATTGTGGGCTGGGGAAATGATATAAGCCTGGCGCAAAAGCTTTTTCTTCACTCATCAAAATTGGGGCTACGATGGGGGGGCGGCGGAAGTATTATCGTCAATATGGGGTAAAAAACCAGCGATACCATTACCGTTAAAAATAGAGGGGCAAGTTTATAAAAATGGTGAATTTGGCGGTA
>CAYUBI010000060.1:0-14874 GCA_964443005.1 uncultured Candidatus Marinamargulisbacteria bacterium | reverse complement strand
CCCGCAATAGAACCTACCGCGACGATAAAGAAACAATACACGGTTCTTGAGCTGGTAAAATCCTATGAAATAATAATGAAAGGAAAAGAAAAATTAATAGCAACATATAAGCCTTCATCATCATCTTCATCAATAAAACAGCTTCCTGTATTAATTACAAAAATGAAAGAATTAGAGAATAGAATAAAAAAGGAAGACGTCGCATCATTACCTGATGACCAAAAAGAGAAGTTTATGTTGGCTCTTAATGACGCACATATAAAAGCAGAAAATGACATAAACAAAGTCATTAAAGCTCCAATGGAAGCAATAGATATCAGAGAGGCACTTCAACTATTTTTCATTCAAGTCATAGATTGGATACCGCCTATACAAAGTAAGCCTGCTCAGTAAAAAACAAAAAGGAAGGTACATCATGGCGAACATTGAGGCTGTTCGACTACCTCCCCAAAATAATCAAACCGAACAAAAAAACGACTATGTCTTCTCTAATACGACTAAAACGAAAGTTACGCTCGAACTTATTTTTAATAATCATTTAGGTGTTTCAAAAAAACCAGAAGAAATGAATCGATTATGGACTGCATATATCAACTGGCTAAAACCACAATCTTCAGAGAGATTTAAAAAATTAATTCAAAAAAATTCTTTATTTGTTGAATTCAAATTGATCCTTATGCAACCCGGGGATGATAAAAACAAAACAATAAACTTTTTTATAGGCATTGAATCAAAATTAAAACGAATTATGATTCCCTCTCAAGATATAAAAAACATTATCAATGAAAAAATTAAAGCTAAACCAGAAATCATTTCAACACTGATAGAAACAATGAATAACTATCAAAATGGTCATCTTGATTTATTCGAAAAAAACTGCAATTATTTAGACAAAAAATTAGAAGAAAAAACAATTATAGAATTTAAAAAAATTATTTGGGACTTTTATAAAAAAAATGAATCATTGGGCTGTGCATTATCTGACGAAAAAACAATACTTGAAGCTATTTTGTCACGAATAACAACGAAGCCTTCCCCAACGCCAGAGCCAACACCTTCGCCAACGCCCAAATCCAAGCCAAAGCCTTCTCCAACGCCCATGGCATCGCCCTCCCCTATGCCTAACGCTGCACCACCACCACCTGACATCACAACAGCTCACGATGCGCATCAACAAGCTTTCGGTGACATAACAGACCCGACTCCCATTACGCCACCACCATCTGTGACATATACGGCAATAACTCCATCTACAACAGCTCCATCCACACAAGTTGATCCGCCTGAAGCCTTGCAAGAACAGCTGACTCACGAACCTGCTGCGACGATACTACCGACCATTGTAGTTACAGACATTCCAACCACGCTACCAACAAAAAGCATTCCAGCTGCAAACTTGCAAGCATTAGTTGTAACTCTCAAAAAGAAAAATATTTCGATGAAAGAATTACAAGCTGCTGCAACCGACTATTTACAGGGTATAGTTGT
Source organism: uncultured Candidatus Marinamargulisbacteria bacterium (assembly GCA_964443005.1). Taxonomy (GTDB): domain Bacteria; phylum Margulisbacteria; class Riflemargulisbacteria; order GWF2-35-9; family CAYUBI01; genus CAYUBI01. Next base: position 13,386 of record CAYUBI010000060.1, on the reverse strand, counting down.
ACAGTACAAAATCAGTAAAGAGGATATGAATGCAGCAATAGAGAATCTAACAGTCGCTTCTCGACTACTCATTGTAGAAAACAAAGAAACTGAAAACGCGATTACAGCACTAACTGCGGTTCGCAGAAGCATCACAGAAGTAGCTTTACAACGAATGAACGTTTTAGATAAAAAGCTGTGCCTTCATCCTGATTTTTCCGGAGATCTTTCAACGCTATTTAAAACCATCAACAAGTTGCAACTCAACGACATACAATTTCCAAATTTAAAAGAAAAAGACTTTGATCAAGCAAAAAAAATGCTGCTTGCTGAAGCAAAAGATCCACAAAAACAATTTATCCATCTTCTTGAAAATCGCTTACAAAGCATTATTTCGCCAGAAATATTAATGGCAAAAACATGTATGGTTTTACTTGATAATAATATGAATGAGTTTATACCGTTGTTGGGCGAAACATCGCAAAGAATTCAAAACAATGCAAACACCCCTCCACCATTCATGTTGGTACTCGGTATATTTGAAACATTAGACAATAATCAAAAAATTGATGCATCTCTTCACAAAAAGGTATATCAATCATTTAGAACAGAACACGTCCAGCAAATCAAAGATATTCTCACTGCCTTTTATAATTGCTATCTTGGCAATGAAAAACCATTTTTCATTGCTTTACGCAATATCAATTTCGAAAAACTCCTAGTTGGATATTTTCATGAAAACAACATCCCCATTGATGAAAAAAGCTTACAAAAAAAATGTGCCCAATTAGAAAAAATTATTAATTCTGATTATAGAGCCTTAGTTATGATTCACGGGGGAGGGCCAAAAATAGTTTCAACCTATATTTATCCATTATTTAATAAGAAAGGCCTTCAAGATGGGCAAAACTATTTAAGCATGATATCTAAATTAATTGATGAATTTGAAAACCCTACGAAAGTTGGAAAGCCAAACTAATCGCTTGCATGGCCTAGCCACCAGTACAAACCCAATTTTCAACAACCAATTCAGGAATTCGATCAAATTCCCGGGTATTATTCGTCACAATAGGATATTTCAGGCACACGGCATGCGCTGCGATCATCAAATCCATATTTGAACTTCTGGAATTCTCGGTGCTCCAAGGCTTTAAAATCCTCTCCTTTTACAGGAGAGGGTACCGTCGAGATATAACATTAGTGGGTCTAGCGTTGATACGGCGGGTGAGGTCACGAGACTACGCTACCTGACTCTCCTGGATTCGGTGTAAATTGCTGGCTAATTGGGTTAACCGTTCTTTTGCAATCTGTGCCGTTTTCTGACCATCCTCTTGGTCTTGCTTAAGCTTATCAATAACGGATTGCATATCAAAGTGAATCAACTTCAAAAACTTCTGAAGCATGCCTTCAATTTTGACATTACCATTACCTTCAATATGGCCAGCCAAAGCAATAAATAGCGCACGATAAAATAATTTTGTTTCAGACAATTTCATTTCATCCAGCTTCATTCGATGTTGGCTTCCATCCGGACTTTTGACAATAATTTCAACCCCACCCTCATTACCTTCGTGAGGTAGCAAGACACAAAAGGATAGTTGATCTTCACGGCTAACCCCATTAACAAAGAATTTTGGATTCCACATCTCTGATTGATCTTTCCACACGAAATCCTCGTTTGTTTTCGTATCCATTTCAAAGGTATGCAGTCTAAGGTCAGCTTGCTTACTTTGAATAAAGCCGGATAAAGCTTCGTTAATACCAATAAATTGATCAATTTTGTTCGACATTTTATTGACCCAGCTTAAAGGCAAATCAGCAACCGCATCCCGCAGTTCCGAGCGTGTAGCCTCCTTTTTCTTGGGTTCATTCAAGCTGCGCAGTGTTTCCAAGGATAAAGTTAAGGTCTCATCATCTCCACGTACAGAGCCTTTTTCTTTAATAACAATACGACTTAACCAAATTGGTTTTGTCGTTGACGCTTTTCCATTAATCAACATCCGAATAATCGATTGTAATGCAGTCAGGTCTTCTGCCGTAAAATTGGTTGTTTCTACTGAAAGCGTTATAGCAGCTTGCTTCAGAGCGTGCTGGACCTGTCCAAGGTCTACATTTTCCTCAACAGCAGCCTGTGTTCGAGCATCAATAGTTTCATGTTTAGATTTTAGATCTTTCATTTTCATAATTGCGGTAGTAGGTACATTAATTGTGTACTCCGAATCACTTAGCTTGCCAAATAAATTACTTAAAAATCCAGAATCAAGGCCAATAGTCAAATGTTTAGCCACCTCAAACTTTTTAACCAACGTCTCAAGCCGAAACAAAAAGGCATCAAAGCCTTTTTGACTAGCCTCATCTGCCATCACACGTGCTAGCATATTATCTGTCAATACTAATTCAGTACCATTACTAAGATTAGCATCCTTCAAAATTCCAGAAATCCTAGAAATTTTATCAAGTATAGCGTCTTTCAGGTTTACCTCAATACTTTGCATCCCACTCAAGGATGAAACCAACCCAATCGAATTTGTTGTTTCCTGATGGCCGTCTACTTGCTGCGCCAAATATCTTTCAATCGCACCTGCTTGCTCCTCGACAGGCATATCAATGAGTTCGTTTAATACTTTCGATGAAATTGATAATGTACCGCCAATGAAACTATCTTTTTTCTCAGACAAATAGATGGACAGATGTTGACGTTGAGCAGCGTTCGCTTTTTCAGTAAGTGCCGTAGACTGAAGTCCAATTTGCCTTAAAATATCTGCCAGCGCACCAAGTTCTTTATCTTTGGTTGGCCCAAAAAACGTTCCTAGATCTTCTTTACGAAAGAAAATATCAATACATTTATCTGATAAGTCTTTATTAACAGCAGTAAAATCACTCATAGCAGCTTGAATCTCGGGATTAATATCTTCAGGAACCCATACTTTATAACGATTGTCGCCATTGTGAGATAAGATTGTACCATCTCCCATAATCACATAATCGCCGGGAGTTCGAATGCTTTTAACAGCAAAAGGCAAGGTTACAGGCGCAATAATGGCAGCCCACCATGGTAATCGGATCGTTGTTTTATTCATTCCATCCACTTGATCGCCCCATTGCACACAAAAACCAGCAGTACTAATATGGGTCGAATATTTTTTTAACTGATTTTTGGGTTCGTAAGACGCTCCTGTTTTCAGCCCAAGGTCAATACTGACAAAACCATCTAATTTCGAATTAATCCCTTTTAAGGCTGCTTGCAACCATTCATTAAGCTTGCCTTGTTTTTGATTAAAGTAAATGTTGAAAAAAGGAATTAAGGTATCAATGCCAGCTTCAACATTTAATGTATTTTTTGTAGACTTGTCCATTACCTGAGAGTATTTCGCTGTAGTTTCTGGCATAATTGCCAAAGAAGGCAGTCCAACACCAAAGGATGAGGTAAATTCGAAAATAGAATTAACCATTTTTACTACTTTTTGATATTCGACGCCTGTAAACGCACCGTTGCCAATAGCAGCATCATCAAAAGAATAAAACATATCTAAGGCCAGAAAGGCTTTCATTGAATCCATTTGACCTTTGTACATTGTAGGATTGATCACTACACCTGCATGACCCAGCTTTTGTTGATAATACTCGACATTAGCTTCATACTGCTTAACTAGCGCGTTCAGCGTTTCTTCTTTCGTAGACCCAGGAGTCATTGGGAATTCTTTAGCAAACTCGGACAAATCTACGTTATCAATATTAACCCCTGCTTTTCGTAATAAATCACTCAGTGAAATCTTGGCTTTTAAACCTCCACCTACAACTGTTGCACTCGAATCCGTTTGAATGACTCCATATCCAGTTAAAAACTGAGATAATTCTTTTTCAAAAGTAGCACTAATCCGAAAACCTGAAGAATCCACTGGAGAAGGCCCAGTTTTGGATTCTTGGTACATACTTGCAGTTACAGCTGTTTTAACATTACCTAAGCATTTACTAACTAACGTAGCAGCTACGGATTGATTATGATACTCAATTGGATTGCCAATAATCGATTGTTCGTCAACAAATTGAACACGAACAGCACCTGTTTTCCAGTTTTTCATCACAATACCCAGCTGTCCCTTGCCTTCTGGCCCCTGAGTAGCATAGCCAGTTGATGTTGCGCCAAGTAATCCATCAATTTCATAAGTATCTTGCTTATATACTGCTTTGATTTCTGCATCTGTAGTTGAACGTTCATCTCGCCAACTTGAGAAAAGCGTTTTCCAAACTTGGTTAAAACCCTGACTTGTATTTTTTTTATCACCCTGCTGTTGAACGACTTGAGAATTCGTTTGATTACTTAAGGTATCAATACTAATAGCAGAAACTTCGTTAATGTCACGATAATGAATACTACCTTCAATTGTTAAATCACCTTTACGTTGCTCAATACGAAAACCAATTTGCTTATTATCTACAATATTACCTTCCTTAATTCCAGCATCTACAGTTAATTTCGTATTTGCCATTAACTTAACAACCCATAAAATTGCCATTTCTGCAGAAGAATTTGCGCCTAATGGATTATCATATTCTGCAGAAGATCCGTCATGGAACTTTAACTTGATTTTTTTGTCAGTAACTAAAAAATCTGCAGTACCAAAATCACCGATTTGTTGCGACATACAAAATTTTCCTTGAACAATCACTTGCTCTGTTGGAGAAACCTCAATAACGTCAGCTGCTACGCCCACTTGTTCCCATTGGGTAATTGGCATTGCACGATCTGCTTGTGCGGAACTAGCTGAGGAAGTTGTATTAGCACCACTGACTGTGGTTGTATTTTCATAAGTTGTGCGACTTAATGTTCCATCTGAACCCAGCGTATACGTTTTTCCATTCGTTTGCGTGTGATCACTGTAATGATAAGATGAACTTGATGTTGGCGTAATCGGTGTAGCTGCTGCTTCAGTTAGCAAATCCAAATCTAAAACTTTATGAGCATAAACCTCAGATTGGGGATGTGTTGTTAAAAACGAACCCTTTTGAGTAAATGCAGCAACAAACTGGCTAGTATCAACTCCTTTTGCACGAAGGGTCGTGATATAAGCATTTAAATCCTTTGAATTGATACTATTATCAGAAAGACGATTCATGACATAAGCAGCATCTAAATCCATAGCTTGAGGCGTTAATGGTTTGTAAACCATATGAATATGGCTAGTTGTTAAGCGATTTGCAGCTTTATTCAAATCAAGTACCAGATAAAGATCCTTGATAGCTGCAGTATAACCAAACTTCTCGAGTAATGCTACAGCAGCCACATACTGCCGAATGGCAATGTCTTCACAATCGCCTTTCTTGTCTTGCATGGTTTCTTCAACTGTTTTCCATGACGGTGTTTGGTCATATTCATAATCAATTGTCAAAAGACTTTGAATTTGAATACTTTCCAGTATTTGCTCCACAGTTGGATGCTTGGATGAAATATTTTTGCCAGATGTCGTATAAATTTCCATCACTCCATCTGTAACAAACTCATTAATTAGTGCTTGTTTGGTTTCAGGTGATACAGCAAGGAAATCTTTTATATCAACTGGCTCTCCTTGCGTATTTACAGCTTGCTGTTTGGTATCCACAGAGGGCCCACCAGCTTTTGCCTGCGTTAAAATAATTGTGGACGTTTGTGCAAGTGCAGCTTGATAGTTTTTACTGGTTAACCCTGTATCATTAACAACTGTTTCGTTTTTGATGCTTGCGAAAAATTGCTTCCAATCATTTAACAAGGACGTTGACATTGTTGAATAATGCGTCAGCTGTTGGTTTTGCTCACGATACAGCTCATCAGTTTTCCATTCATCCCTGCTTTTTTTACTTAGAACGTATTTCCCTTCAATAGGGATTTCACTCATGAGCATACGTAAGGTTTCCACTTTGTTAGCTGCACGCATAATATCAATTTCGGAATTCATATCCTTACGCATAGCACTAGAATATACGCCGAGTCGCGGTACTTGATTGTCTAAATCATCTGCCTGATTTGCAGCTTGCGTTTGAACTTTGTTGCCAAACGAAAGAAAAACAGCTTGTTGTCCTGCAGTAAACAGGGACTTATTACTTTTACCTGGAATCTGATCATAATTTGCCTTGGGTTTAGAATCAAACGGAACTTTGTCGGAATTTTCGCCTAACAATGTTTTTTCCAAACATTCCACTAATACGCCTTTTGCATGTGTTTGCAATTCGCCAAATATCTTAATCATTTCTTGGTTGTCATTGGCATTTAACCAGAGCAATTCCCAAGTTGCCAAAGCCCATTCCCTAGGATTTACAAATAATTCATTTTGCATGCCTGTCATTAGCTGTATTTGTTTTAGCACAGCTTCACGACGTGAGGGGTCTTTCATATTTGCTTTTAGATTGCTATAGACTTTTTTAAGCTCATCCAAGGACGCTTTAGCCAAATCAATTTGTTGTGGTGACTGATAAACTTTTATTTTATCGTGGACTAATTTATGCGGCAGATATTTTGCCTTATTATCATTGACTCCTTTTTCATCAATTTTTTTAAAAGCACTCATCAACTGCTTCGCTGGCAATCCAGAGAACTGCAATTCAAGAGTTCTTTGTTCTGATTCATTTAGGTCTTGACCCAAAAATACTTTACTAAATAAGCTAACCATAGCACTGCCATCTTTACCAATCTCATTATAATACCGCAGCATACTATCCATCACATTAACTAAAAGAGGCACATTCACTTTTGACAAATCAACCTCTCCAGACTGTGGCAACAGTTGATTAATCTGAAATACAAACTGTTGCTGCCGTGATATGGCTGTTCGTTCTGGAATTAGCAAATTTAATTCAATGGTCATTTCATTTTTCAATTTTGGATCATCTGCAAATGTCATTTTTTGAAAATCAGCTATAATAAAACGAAGATCAGCTAAAACTCGGGAATCAGCAATAGCTAATTGACGCAACTTAGCAATTAAGGCAGTTGCTGTTTCTTTTTTTTCAAAACCACTGGGTTGAGCATGCAAAACCTTTAGTAACTTTTTCAGTTCCTGAACTTGATCTTTTAAAACCTCCAACGAATCTGAACCAGTCTGAGACTGAACACGTTTAACAGTAGAAATCGTTGCAGATTTAAACAAGTGCTCTCGTTGCGTTTCTTTGGAAAATTTAATAGGAAAGCCCCTAGCTTGCCCAATTAAAACCCAACTAGCAATTTCCGCATCAAATTTTTTCTGAGCTGTTAACCAAATTTTCTCTGCTGGAGGCTTTTGATACAGTGACAAATTCAATTCTTCTGAAATTTTTGCAAAAAGATCACTATCATTTTCTTCTGTTGCCATTTTTAACTCGTCAATTAATAGCTCAATTGGTAATTGAATTTGATCATCATCCGAATATTCTGTTGGCTGCTCAATTAAGCCTTTACGAATTTCAGCAATTGTTTCACGAGCTTGTGAAAACTCTCCAGCATAAATAAATTTTTCAAGATGAATAAATTTAAGATCAGCTGCAATTGTTTTTAACAATTTTTTGAGTTTTTTATTTTCTGGGATATCCTCATTTTTTTCTTGCTTCGCTACTTTACATCGACGTTCTATTTCATTTTTTAGTAAATCTTCTGATTTTATTAATTTAGCGACTTGCTCATTTTCACGCTGATATACCTTAATGCGAATAACCTGACGATACATGTTTTCAATTACCTTAGCTGCAGTTACGAAATTAGCACCCGTCAAACTCGCAGCAATTGCTTGAATTTCTACAAGGGCATTTTCTAATTTTTCAATAGATTCACTACGTAAACCAACACGTATTTTCATGGCTAATAAACGAACCTTCATAATTTGACCTTCTGAAGTTTGGTTTACTTTGTCCTCAGAACTTTTCATTAAAATTTCATAAACTGGTTTTTTAATAATAGCCTCTATCTTTGCTAAATCTGTTCCTTGTAATTGAAGCTCTAGTTCAAGCAACTCAAACAATTGAGGATTGCTTAACCGAATATCGGTATTAACAACAGCCTTCACTTCACTGGACACATCAATACCCGAAGTTTTATCATGTCCACGATGCAATAGTGTTTTCATAATTGCTGGCAAATTGCCTTGATTTAGCGCAGATTTATATAGAAACGCCCAAATATCAGGCAATGTTTTTGCAGTATAATTAATCCCAAAACTTTGCATTTTGGTGATAGCTTCTGCATCCGTGATTTCATGCTCGGTTACAACTTCTAAAAGTTCTGTTTGAAGTAAAAGATTACCGCTAATAACTGTTTTGACTTCTTCAATTTTGGCTAATTTAAGCACTTCTCTATAATAATTTGAATTTCTTTGTGCATTCGCTGCCATCATCATATTTACTTTTAGTGCATCCAACTTTGTCAGCTGAACTATAATTGTACCGTAAATTTCTTCTGCAGCAGCAATGTCTCCAATGCGAACATGCCAGTTCATTTTACAAACATTATAACCGCTCTGCAAATGAGTAAAAGAATTAATATCTTTATTATTATCCAATTCAATTATTAGCTTATTGACTTCATCGGTTTTACCTTGCGCCATTAATACATTTAACAAACCAATTTTTGCAGAAAGATCATCTTCCACTGTTAATTTTGCTTTAGCTGTTGAATTTAATACTTTGTTAAATTCTGTCTCTGCATCTTTTACATTGCCTGTTTCCAGCAAAACATAACCTTCTTGAATGTAACTATTATTAACGATTTTATTAACGGATGGCGCAGTTTGATTTTTATACAAATCTACCAATTTAAGAATAATTTCAAAGCGCCCACGATCTTCGTCACTTAACCTAAGGCTGTCTTTGTCTTTTACGGGTTCACCTTGAATCGTATTCGTCAAAACCTGAGCACTATTGATGTGCCCCTTTAATCGCAAATATTTAATAAAATGATCAATAATGCCAATTAAGTCACTGGGGCGCAAATTAACAAGACTTTCACTATTCTTTTTAAGCTGAATCGTCTCGCTAGAAAAATAAGCATTTATGACTAATGCAGCGTCTTCCACTCGATTTGAAACATCAGCAGAATCCATTTGCACACGAAGATCAAACAATTCTATTTGCAATTTTTGTTTTTCGGTTAATTCATTCTTTCGGTCTTTAAACGAGTTCAAACTAAGTTCATATTCAAACCGTACATTAGCATTAGCATTAGTCTTATTTTTTAACCGATAATTCAAATTCATTTTTAGCAAGTTTAAATCATCTATTTTGGAGGTTTTTACGTTTCCTTTTTCCAATAGTGCATCAATGTTTACTAAGGCTTCTTTTGCATCTGCGTCAAGCCCAGTTTGACCTAATCGATAAACATTAATTTCCTGAACAGCTGGAGAATCACTAGCTAACTTTAATTCACTTACTGATTTATCAAAATTTTCTTTAGAAGGATTCTCTTTAATCCCTAGTCTAAGTTTTTGTTCTTGAATCGATTGCGCTAATCGTTGACCATTTTTCTTTTGATCTGCTTGATTTAAGTTTTGCCTTGTAACTGGCAAGTCTTCTTTGTTAAACGCAATCAGCGAATTTAAAAAATAAAACAAGGAATCTTTTCGATCCCCCTGAACTTTTCCAAGCTCTATTGCAGCCAAAGGAAAATCTTCCAAATAAATATAAGCTGCAGCACGCGTTAAGCGATGCTGGTCAGATTTATCTGACTTAATATCCTTAGTTTTGTCTAACCATTTCTTTACGTTTTCATCGTCTTCTAATTCTTTATAACAATCTAAAATTCCATTTTTAGCCCAATAAGAAAGCTCGGTATTATCTTCTGATACGGAATCAAAACATTTAATTGCCTTATGAATAGCAGCTTTAAATCCTTCAGTATCTTTGATGAACAGGGCTTTGTCTTTGTTAATATTACCGTTTAAAAGCAAGTAAGTATCTTTGCCTTCTGCCTTCAGCGCTTTTTCATCGATTTTTCGAAATTCATCATCGCGTTTTGTAACATTCGGAACCTGAGGTTCGGGTGGATTATGATAATAACTTGCACGAATCAAATGCAATCTGGACTGAAACTCTTGCTTTTCTATTCCTGAAAAACTAGTAATGAGCAACGGGAGTTTACCATCTCCTACAGTTATTCCAAGATCAGCCAAATCTTTTGAATCCAGAGTATCTTTAATTTCATTACGCATGAGATAACCGTCAATGAGTTTTTGCGTTTGCTTTTCTGTACGATTTTGAGAAGGAATGGATTCCAAGATGCCAATGGCTGCAGTTAAATTTGCAGTTGCTTTAGCAATTTCCTTTTTTTTAATTTCAACAATTGCCATTCCATAGAAACGTTCAGCCCTGACATTTTGCTTGCTTTCTTCTGGTAAACTAGCAAAATAATCGACTGTAGTGAGACCATTAAAAACCGTATATGCATCATCCAACTCGCCTTTTTCCACAAAAATGTAGGCTTTATGGATCGCATTGCCGATACCTTCTTTGCTTAAGTTAATGGTTCCCACTTCCCTTGAGGCTAGGGTCAACTCTTTAAATTCGTCTCGATTTGTTCGCTTCTGTAAATTTTTGATGTTTTCTTTAATATTCTCATCAATTTCTTTAATATATTTTTCTGAATTACTTGTGTCCATCTTAATTAACAAGCGATCAATTTTTCTTAACTCAATATCAATCGCATCACACCGGGGTTCGTAACGTTTTCTTATAAAATGTGTCTGACCTGTCAATTTTTTGATATATTCCCTCTTCAACATAGACAAATCATTATGAATTTCTTTCAGAGACGTAACTTTCTTAGTCAAAGGAACATCTTTATCAAAAAGTAATAAAACGACTTTCACTTTTGAAAAAGTTTGAAGAAAAGAATCTTCTTTCGTCCTCGTTTTTTCAAATAATTCAAAAATTGTCCATTCAATTTTTTCAGAATACTTCAGCCGTGATGGATCAGAATATCTTAGTGGTGCATTTTCCGTGATTACATTTTCATCGTAAAAGTAATTCGGTTTAAGTTCCTCGTGATAATTGTTGAGTCTATTAACGTACTTGGACATCACTTCAAGGCAAGCTGCATTACCAAACCCATCCAAACTCAACAAAGCAAGTACGTTTGGAATCTCATCGCGAATGGTGTAACGCAAATCTATTTCATCTTTCGCCTCATCAGAACTATAACTTATACGCTTATAACTATCAATTTCTTGCTGAAGCGCAAGAAGTCGATCCCGTGCCTTCACTTTTTTGTCCTCATTTTTTTCCGGTAAACGTAACAACAAAGATAATTGCTTGGTCATTAATCGAACTCGAACTAAGGACTGAGGACGATCAAGAGACCGAGCCATTGTTGAGGCTTTATACAAAACTGGCATTTCTATTTCAAACAGCTTATCCAGTGCTTCCACAACTCTTAACGATAAGCGAATTCGGTCCTCTTCCGGTACATTAAACATATGGTTATTAATTAACCTTAGCAGATTAAAATCAACAATAGAATCAATATCATCGGGAATCCGCCGAATATCCACCTCAACACTCTCTGGATCAATTATTGTGACTAGTGGAGTTCCATCCGGTTTGCGTGCTTCTAGAATTTCTGCCAGCTCTGTATAATATTTATAAAAATCATAATTACCATCAACCTGATATTTTTTAGGCAAATCAACCTTTGCAACACCTTTTTCATACAACGGCTCATACCACCTAACACGGTTATTGATAATCCCTGGGAAATTTTCAATACTCGGTAGTGCCGAATTCCTAGGTGTAATTTTTTGTTGAGTGATTGCCGGATTTCCGATTTTCGAAGCTGTCATAATGATCCGCCGCCTTTACTTTAAACTTTTGATGGTCTTTTACGTAAGAGAAAAAGCCTACACCAATATATCGTGATAATCGACAGATTATTTCACTCTATTTTGTCCTCATTATGAAACATCAAAACATGGAATCCCGCAAAAAGATCATTTATCAACTATAATGAAAAACAAAACATTAGAATCGCTGCATTCTAATGGAGTATTAATGAAGCTCGTTTAATAACTTTTCGCATCTGAAAGATAACGAATAAAGCTCAAGACATCAACCAGTTTATAGCGTACGGCCTGATCCTTCGGCCTTACATAACTGCCCATCATCTTCATCACTTTTGGCAAATCTATCGTTTCATTATATAGCCGATCCGCCTTAACATCAAAAACCGCTTGCAACGTCTTAATCGCTTGATCCTTTTTCCCGTCGCTTAGCGCCAGCTGTGCATTATATAATGCAAAATCAATTTGAACTATTTTCTTTTTACCTAAATCAACTTTTATCGCTTCTTGATTGGCAACTAGTTTTTCTAGTAAATTATAAACCATATCATTACTAATCGTACCTTTTATTGAGGCTAAATCATTTAACAATGTCGACTTGGCCGTTGTCCCAAGCGATCCGGTCACATCTTTTGCTATGTTTTCTAAATGCAAAATATCAAATAAAAATTTTGCTAGTTTCTTATAATCATTCGTCATTTCTTTTTTGATTTTAGAAAAACCCGCAAATTTTAACGATTGCCGAATAAGAACTCCAATGGCATTTTGAACCATTTCTTTTTCGTCCGGAGCTAACGAAACAAATTCATTGTTTTTCAATAAAATTCGACTAAGATTATGCCACGCAGTTGCCATTTGACGTTCCACAGAATCACTCTTGTCTACAACGGGAATGAATTCCGGAATATTATTATTCGGTGAGGGTGTCCCACCATCTCCTCCAAAAAGTAAATAATTGTTTTTCCATATATTGGCATTTCTTGTAAAAAAGGGAAATTTTTCAATTGCTGATTTGGTTACTTCATCAATATTTATTAATTCCAATGCGGCTTGCATAGAATAGGCGTCATATGTTACTGTATCGTACGTTTGAACAGAATTTTTAAAAGACAACGTCTTTAATTTATCAAGAACCTGTATCCGAGATTTTAATGCTTCATTCATTCTGTCAAAATCCTCATTGCTAGACAGGTTAACTTTGTTTTCTGACTTATCGAACCAGCCACTATTACCTGCATAGACTCGTTGATTCTCCCCTAATTGACTGGCTAAATCAGTAACATTCTTCGTAATATAATCCTTATCCAAATACCGATAATACATGGCTCTCCAAACAATCGCCTTTTGCCACTCGATCCATTTTTCTTCTAGTGGCCGATTATCCCGCTTCGCATCTTTAGCTGCGCGATCCAGCCCTGTAATTACTAAATCACTTAATACAGGATCAACTAAATCATCGTCTGAATATACGGTTTCCGTAAATAATTGAAAAAACTGAATATACAACTCACGAATTTGACCTTCGTTATATACATCATAAAAACCAATCTTGCCATTTTTAGAGTCACTTGCTTTTTCAATGTTTCCAATAAAAGCATAAGCTTCTTTCACATGTTTAATTTTTTCTTCTTTTGTTGTA
>CAYUBI010000059.1:0-14972 GCA_964443005.1 uncultured Candidatus Marinamargulisbacteria bacterium | reverse complement strand
TGATGTGCTTTCTGCGCCTTTGAGCCAGGATTATCGCCAACCAAAATGTAACTGGTTTTTTTAGATACTGACGAAGATATCGAACCGCTGTGACATTTAATCAACGTTTCTGCTTGGTCCCGCGTCATACCCTCTAGCGTCCCAGTAATCACAACAGTTTTTCCCAATAAAATTGCACTATCTCGTTGCTCGGAAATCAGCTCAACTTGTAAACCAAGAGACCACAATTCTTCTAATTCAGCTAATTGAACTGGATCTGAAAAATATACCACAACAGCTTGCGCAGTTTTTTCTCCCACACCATCAATATTAATTAATTGTTCGGGTGTAGCAGTTGTTAAATTTCTTAAACTTCTCACATGATTCAGCAGCAATTCTGCAGATTTTTCACCAACATATGAAATGCCTAAACCAAATAACAGCTTAATGGGTGATTGTTGCTTACTCGCCTGAATTTCTCGTAGTAAATTGGTGACAGATTTCTCGCCCCACCGATCTAAACTCATCAAGTTTTCAGCTGTTAACTGATAAATATCCCGAAAAGTATGCAAAAATCCAGCATCTACTAATTGGTCAATGATTGCCTCACCTAATCCAACGATATTCATCGCATCCCGCGATACAAAATGTGCTAATTTTCCCTTTATAATCGCAGGACATATCCTATTCACGCATTTAAGTGCTACTAATTCAGGATCTTTTTTTAAAGGTTGCGTACAAACAGGACATAGAGTAGGAATAATAATCGGCCTTGAAAATGCAGTTTTATTTAATACAGCTACAACCTCAGGAATCACTTCTCCAGCTCGTCGCAATGTGACCTCGTCATGTAGTTCAATGCCTTTTTCAGTAATAAAATCCATATTATGCAGTGTAGCGCGGGAAATGGTAACACCGGACAAATTCACAGGCCGCAACTCAGCTACAGGAGTAATCACGCCTGTACGGCCAACCTGAAACACAACATCATCCAAAATCGTTGCAATAACTTCAGCAGGAAATTTATATGCCATAGCCCATCGGGGCGCTTTAATTGTACTGCCTAAGGTTTTTTGCAAATCAAATCGATTAACTTTTATGACAACTCCGTCAATATCATAAGGTAAATTGTTTTTTTTGTGCTCCCACTCATTGCAAAAAGCAATCACATCCTCTATGGTAGCAACCAGTCGAAAATGCTCATTTATAGGAAACTGCATTTTGCAACACTTTTCAAACAACTCATTTTGCGATGTTATACTCAATTGTTCAGGCCCTACCATACCATAAACAACAAATGATAAATGACGTTGCGCTACAATCTTAGGATTTAATTGACGCAAAGTTCCAGCTGCTGCATTACGACAATTTGCAAAAGGCTGCTCGTCTGTTTTTTCACGAGTATGATTAATTTTTTCCATTCGTGCTTTTAGCAAATAAGCTTCTCCACGAATTTCAACAGGTGCATTTTCTTCAATTAACAAGGGAATGTCTGCAATCGTTCGCACATTGGCAGTTACATTTTCTCCCATACTACCATCACCACGCGTAGCACCCACAAGCAACCTACCATGGAGATAATGTAACGTAATAGCTAGCCCATCTATTTTCAGTTCACATAAATATTCAAGCTGATTTGTAGATAAACCATGCTCAACGAGCCCTTTTCGGACGCGCTCATCCCATTCACGCAAATCATCATACGTATACGAGTTATTTAAACTGAGCATTTTACTAGTATGCTGAACTTTCTCAAATTTTTCAGATGGGTCACCTCCAACACGAAGGCTGGGACTATTTGGAAGTTTAAATTGAGGATACTGATTTTCTAAGGAAATAAGCTCTGCAAAAAGTTGATCATACACGGAATCATCTACAGTTGGCGCATCATCATTATAATAGTGTTGATTATACAAGCAAATCAGATTCGTAAGCTCTAGAATTCGCTCACGAAATACACGGTCTGATTCCTTAGACATTTACATCCATTAAAGCTGCTAAATCAGAAAAAACCATTACTTCCTGATCATGGTTTAGCGTAACCTCACCACTCACACGAT
Source organism: uncultured Candidatus Marinamargulisbacteria bacterium (assembly GCA_964443005.1). Taxonomy (GTDB): domain Bacteria; phylum Margulisbacteria; class Riflemargulisbacteria; order GWF2-35-9; family CAYUBI01; genus CAYUBI01. The sequence continues at coordinate 12,933 of CAYUBI010000059.1, read as the reverse complement.
TCACACTTAATAAATTATTCCCATGGATGAATTTAATAATTTCACCTGTATTTTTCGCAATCGTCAATACCCCCTTGGTCGTTAACGTAAACACATAACCTTTTTGAATAAATCCGTTGACCATAACACTAAGATTACGATATTGATGCTCGAAAAAACGGATAATGCCATGGCCGTAATCAAAATTAAATCGTAGGACCCAATGAATCATTCGATCAAAAGGATCAACGCCAATATACTTGCCATTATACTCATACATGACTTGCAAAGAAAACGCTTCCACAGCATAAAAATCACCTATCAAATCAAGACCTTTACCGTCTTCTTTCAGAACAACATTTGGCTGCCCTAATACATCGATTGCGTTCGTGTTAGCAGAAATCTCCTGCCCATTCACAAACAAACGATGCGATTGTTCATCATACGAATATGAGCCGTACCACGACAGAAGCCCCATTGTTAGCTTGAAAAACTCATGAGGTTTTTCATCCTTGGACTCCCAATTAGCAATTAAAACAAAAGCCACTCCAAAGGGGCTATGATGAGCCGCAATACTCAGAGGATACAATTCGCCTAGAAACAACGAGTCTTTTGGTAACGTTATTGATTGGGAAGCTTCTTTAATTTGATCTATTAGGGACATAGACTACCTCTTTAATATTAATTATCTACATATAATATTGTAACAAATCTAAAGAGAACAAACAATCCAGCGAAATTTCACCGAATTTATCCCTATATTTTACAATCGACTATGCTAATATTAATTGTAAACCTTCTATTTTGTTAAAATGCTTATCTAACGTATATAGCCCTATACCATTTTTCATTGTATTCGCGGCAATCCAAATATCATTAGTTTGCATATTGCTTCAACACCTTATTCAATTGATCATCAATATTTCTAATTGTTATAGTTCCCATAATTTACCTCCGACTCGATGCATTCATTATAAGTATACAAAACGAATTCATTTAACGCAACTAACAGTTACATTACAACAACTATTTTTAATGTTTTAGATAATTGACTCAAAAATACATCATTTGATTTATTTTATAGGAGAAAAGCCTAACATAAAAAAGCTTGGCGATATTTGATATCAAACAACAATTACAATTTCATCAATTAATTTGCAAGCTTATGCTTCAATCACTAACGTTTTTCGAGTTTCTTTTTTTCGGGAAAGCACTTTTTTATCTTGTAAAATTTTTTCTTTTGTTTTACGGGAGCGTCTTTTCTTTTGTTTGCGTATTTTAGCTTGTTCTGCTAACTCTTTTGATTGATTTTGAAAAATAATAGTTTCAAGTTTATCACATAGTTGTCGTCTAGCCATAAAACGATTCAATGCTCGGGAACGATCTTTTTGGCATTTCACCTCAACTCCTGTTGGAATATGTTTTAAATAAACACACGAAAAGGTCTTATTGATTTTTTGTCCACCTTTTCCACTACCCAAGACAAATTTTTCAACAAACGAATCTTCGCTTAACCCCAGAGCAGTCATTCTATTTTTAAGTTCATTTTGTTTTTGAGATGAAATGATTGTTGTTTCCATGAAACATCTATTTTATCATAATTCTTCCTACATTTTAAATTTTTGTGGGAAACTCACTCGTTCATATCGATATATTCCATTATGAAAACAAAACTTATTGCAACTAAACAACTTAAAACACTAACCTTGGAATGTGGTCCCAACTTTTTTACTGGAGCAAATATCGCACATAATATTGAAAAGTTTATCGCAGAAATTAACGCTCTCTTTAATTTACGGCTAAATGTTTTAGTCTATAGCAGAGAACGACTTCAACATGCGTCGTTTATGAATCAGCATGAACATGAGGATGAAGGGAAAATCACAACACTCTATCAACAGCTTAATGCGAAACACTTGCCTTTTAATCTGGCGCTGAATGGCTCACCCACACGAACAACATCAACAGCTCTAAACAAAACAGAACTGAAATTTATTGAAAAAATGGTTCAATCAGGAATAGATACTGGAACACGAAATTCAATAACTATAGCAGACAATGCCCTTTTGCCAACTCTTCGCAAGGCGTTTCCTGAACTAGAAATCATTGCTTCGTGCATATCTGCAGTTTTTGAACCCAACATTATTCATTTTGAAAATAAATTCAAAACATTATCAACACAAGATAAATTTTTAACTGAATATTACTCATTTTTGTACTCATTATATGATAAAGTTGTTCCTTTATCACAATTAAGTTCTTTTAATTTTTTATCTAGTTTAACAACTGAAAGCAGTGTTTTAAGTAAAAAAACGATCCTATTTTTAAATCATTTTTGTGGAACTCGTGACTTAAATGATTGTTCTGCACATTATAATGGAATTCAGCCTATAACAAAAATGCCAATTATCCCAAAACAGTTTTATGCAACAAAAGAAAACCACTTCAGTGGTGAAGGCTGGCGAGGATGTCAGCATTCATATTTTTCAAATGGCCTTATCAATCGCCCAACTGATTTTAGCGATATCTTAGATTTGGGAATTAATACTTTCAAAATAGCAGCTAGAACAACACCGTCGCAACAAGATTTCATTGTCTTATGCAAAACATTTGCGACTCTACAAAAAGAAGAAACATGTCCAAGCACATGTAACATATCTGGTAATACGCCTATTGAAATAAATTTATCATTTAGACAAAACTATCCCAAGAGTGTATGGTTCATTCTCAACGAATATGCATGGCCGAAAGTCTATGAAGAAAATCAATATCGCTATACAAGTATAGATGCGTCACGCTTACACAACCAATTACATCGCAAAGCAACTGAGGAATTTCACAATATTGGCTAACAATACAAAGCCACCCCAAGCACTTCATTGGCTATAATATACTTAAATAAGTATAAAACCAAAATTCTATATTCTCAATGTAATTTCTGAGTGAACCAAATATGTTGTGACAATAGAGTCATTTTTACTGTACAATAATCATCAAACGAAAAAGGAGTCTACCATGAGTAAACTAATAAAATTTGGCGAAGACGTAGAAGGTTATACCATTCCAGTTTTAAATGAACGAGAAATCAGAGCAGCTGCAGGAATCCTTTTTGTAATGATGTTTATTTCAATAATGGAAGCCGCAATCAAAACTAATTTTTTATTAATCAAATATACAGTGATTATATTTCTGACAGATATGGTCATTCGAGTCTTCATTAATCCTAAATTTTCCCCTACCTTAATTCTTGGACGCTTAATTGTTAGCAATCAAGTTCCTGAATATGTGGGTGCTCCACAAAAAAAGTTTGCATGGATAATTGGAATAATTTTAGCAACAATTATGCTTATTTTAATGGTAATTTTTAACTCCTATAGTCCAATAACTGGGATCATTTGTATGCTGTGTCTAATATTTTTATTTTTTGAAACAGCCTTTGGAATTTGTTTAGGCTGTAAGTTTTATCCTCTATTTTTTAAAGAAAAAGTACAATACTGTCCAGGTGAAGTGTGTGAAGTTAAAGCAAAACAAGCCATTCAAAAAACATCCAAAATTCAGTTACTGATTGTTGTTGGATTTATTGCTTATATTATGCTAATCGTTTTCCTATTTAATGATCATTTTGCGAAAAAACCTTATGACTTGTTTGGCCTTGAACGTCATTTTCAATCTAAATAACTGCTAACCAACGAATAAAGATACTTCACCCTAGCAATTTATAAAAAAGTTGGTATTATAGTATAAGGAAGCTATTTCAGGGGAGGAATTTTTATACTATGATGCGACGGATCGCAGCTTCAATTGGCCTTTTTTTCTTATTATTCTGCTCTGTAATTAATGCGGATTTCAAACCATTAGATACAAGTGTCATTATTACCGCTTTTACGGCATCAGCTATCACTGCTAATATTAATTCAACTGTAAATTTTTCAACGACAATCATGGCTGGAAATGCAACAGTTTCGTATTTAATTGACTTTGGCGATGGACAAACAATGTCTGGAATTATGCGCACAACCGGCGATATTTTAGCACATAACTACCAAAGTATTGGACGAAAAACAATTCAATTACGAATAACAGCTGACCCATTATGGTCTTCTGAAAATGCAGCAGCAACAATGGCAACAACGTCTGTATATATTAATGGATATCCAACTGCTTCATTTTTCGTTAAACCAACTGCTAACATGAATGAAATTGTTACATTCAATGCTTCGGCATCTACAGACGATGTACGTATTGCTTCGTACAGTTGGGATTTCGGAGATAGCTCGGCTAGCAACCTACTAACAGTTCCAACAACTAGTCACAGTTTTGCTAGTGGCGGAACCAAAAATGTATTGATGCTAATCAGAGACATCTACGGACTCACAAATACAATATCCTTCAACATTTACATCAATTTCTCGCCAACGGTTATACTTACGGTATCTCCTATAACAGCCAACACGCCAGCTACATTAAATTTCTCTGCAGTCGGCTCAACAGATAATGACGGAATTATTATCAATTATTTATGGAATTTTGGAAATGGTACAACACTGAACACCGAAACTCCAACAACTGACTACTATTACGAAACACCTGGAACACGTAATGTATCGGTAACAGTCATGGACAATGTTGGCGTTACGAAAAGTGCTGCTTTGAATGTGCACCTTAATTTCCCACCAACAGCGTCATTTACAATCTTACCTACTACAGCGAATATACCCAGCACAATTATACTAAATGCCTCAGGTTCAACTGACTTAGATGGTAGAATTATCAATTATCAATGGATCATTGATGGAACAATTACAGTAAATCGAGTTAGCAATTCATATTCACATTTATTTTCAACACCTGGAACTCATGATATTGTACTCATTGTTAGTGACAATTTTGGAATGACGTCTACAACCTCAAACAATATTTACTGTAATTATTCGCCAACTGCTACATTCACACTATCCCAACCTACAGGCAACAATCCGTCAATTATTACATTAGATGCTAGTGGATCAACTGATTTTGATGGTACAATTTCATGGTATCAATGGACATTTAAAAATACTCTAGGTAGTGTAACTCAGACTATTACATCTATTCCGATACTGCCTTATACTTTTTCTCAAAGCGGCACCACAAATATTACGTTAAATGTCATTGATAACAACGGTGCATCAAGCACAACAACATCATCTGTATATATTAATTATGCACCCACAGTTTCGCTTGCGACTTTGCCGCCTAGCGGAAATATTCCTAGCACCATCACCTTTAGTGCAACAGCAATAGACACAGACGGGACTATTTCAAGGTACAACTGGTCCTTTGGGGACGGTACATCTGCATCAATGCTTGCATCAATTGTCACGCATACGTATACAAGTGGAGGCACCTATAATATTAGCATCACTGTCATTGATAATTTCGATGTAACTGCCTTTGCATCTGCATCAATTTACATTAACTTTACGCCTACAGCCCAATTTGCTACTAGCCGTCTAACAGGCAATATTCCTACAGATATCTCTTTTACAGATCAATCTACAGATTATGAAAACCATATTATCAGTCGTAGATGGCTTATTGATGGAAGACTTTGGTCAATGTCAGAAGCCTTTGGGCATACGTTTTCAACACCTGGAACCCATAATATTATGCTTACTGTATCTGACAACTGGGGTGCAGGTGCCTCTACATCAAATACTATTTATATCAACTACAATCCTACTGCGTCAATTGCATCGCATATTACAACTGGCAACATTCCCTTTACTGTTGTTTTGGATGGTTCACAATCGATTGATTATGAAAGCGGAACTGCTAATTTTACCTATGAATGGAATTTTGGCGATGGCACTACTGAACAAACTGTATCGCCTGTAACATTTAAAGAACATATCTATCAAACACCTGGAACGAAAAACATTACGTTACGCGTTCATGATGCCTTGGGCGGCGTTGGGGTGACTACATCATGGGTATATGTTAATTTTAATCCAACTGCCCATATTCACGCTAGTCCTCCTACCGGAAACATAACAACAACTATCAATTTTGATGGAGGATTTTCAACAGACTTTGACCAATCAGTTATTGGATGGCGATGGACAATTGAAGGCGATACAGGAACCATTGTAACAATAGGCATAACAACCAATATCTCCTTCAGTCGTTCAGGCACACATAACATTGTACTCACTGTCACAGACAGCTGGGGTGCAGCAGGAAGTACGACTTCGAGTATTTATATTAACTTTAATCCAACAGCCAATTTTTTACCCAGCGTAATTACAGATAATATCACATGTACAATTACCTTTGATGCAACAGTCGCAACAGATAATGATGGACAAGTTGTGATGTATGCTATGGATTTTGGCAATGGTGACAGCATCACCTATGATGCTATTAATAATATAGCAGTTTGGAGTTATGGCGGCATTGTCGTATCAATGACCATTTACGCACCAATCTTTTTTGAAGATTATGCAATTGCTAACACTTATAACATTCGATTAACAGTTTGGGACAATTTTAATGCTTCTTCTACAATTACAAAAAGCATTAAACTCTATAGCCGTATTCACATTGGAGAAACCTATATGAATACCATTCAGCAAGCTATCAATGAATTCCCTATTGGCGATGCAACAGAAATACTCATAAATGGAGGAGAAATTTATAATGAATTTCTCATTATCACAAAAAATATATCCCTTCGTAATTCTCATGCAACTGAACGAATTATTATCGTTGCACCTACACAAAATTTTCGCCCATTACTTATTTCCAGCGCTGTACCCATTAGTGTTAATATTACAGGCTTCACGTTTGATGGTGGAAGAAACCTTAATAGCGAAGGTGCTGGAATTCTAATTACTGGAAATTCAGCAATTACGGTTAATATCATCAATTGCACAGTTCGAAACAATCAAGCCCATGCAGGTGGAGGCATTGCTAATTATGGTGTTTTGATACTGACATCCAGTAATATAGAAAACAATTCCGCGCCAAATCCAGGTGGAACCGGTGGCGGAATCATCAATTACAACATCATTTCATTAAATTCGACACTCATTTCAGGAAACATGGTATACACCAATGGCGCAGGCATTTATAGCGCTAGTGGAAGAATATTTAGTTATCGCAGTCGATTTAGTCATAATGCTGCTAATGATTTCGGGGGCGGAATATACTTAAACTCAGGAACCGCACTACTTGATGCCACTCAATTTGATTCCAATCAATCCATGAATCCAGGAGCTGGTATTGCTGCCGTCAATAATAGTCAAATAACACTGAGCAACATGCTTATTGTCAAGAACAATGCAACAAACGGAGGCGCAGGAATATATTTGAATCAATCAACTGCGAACATCTATAACTCAACATTCGCAGATAATATAGCTAGTAGCGGAAAAGCCATTTTCAGTGCATCAGGAGGTGCAATATCTGTATATAATTCAATTTTTTATCATGAACAAACAGCTATCAATGATGTTGAAATTTTTCTACAAAATGATTCGAGGCGGATCACATTAGTTCGAACTCTTTATCAAAGTTTAACAAATAATGGCCCCGCAACTAATGTGATATCCCTAAATACTGTCATAGGTATGGATCCTGTATTTATGCTTGGAAATTATCAATTAAGCAAGTACTCTCCCTTTAACAATTATGGAAGCAATGCCTTTGGGGTTACATTCATGGATATTAATAATAATTTGCGAATTACAAATAATGTCATTGATCTTGGTGCTTATGAAACCTTTGATGATGCAGCACCTGTAACCCCAACCTTGCTAATTCATGGATGGAACGGATTTGCTACCAAGAACGAACTAGTAACTTTAAATCTTATTTGCTCACCTGACTTATATGCAATTCAAACATCTGGAGTTCCTGCCACAATTATTCATGAAGAATTTGCAACAACTGCTAGCATTATTCTTACCTTAACGCACTTTGGAAACACGTTTAATGTTATTTTTTTAGATCGAGTGGGCAATCAATCTCCAACGTTTAGTTTGCGAATTACCCAAGACAATCTTCCAACAGCTAGCTTTACGTATTCAATGATTACAGGGAACATTCCGCTAACAATTACCTTTAACGCAGCAAATTCTACAGATAATGATGGTATCATTGTTTTATACCAATGGGAATTTAGCAATGGAACAGTTACAAGCAGCGTTTCCCCCTCAATCCGAATTATTTTTGATCAAGCACAGTCATTGGCAGTCACTTTAACAGTATATGACAATGAATTGTTACCCGGAATTGCAACGCGCACAATCACAATAAAAACCAAACAAATTGCGAAGGGACTTAGCCTGATATCAATACCCTATATCACAACTACAGACATGGCAATTTTGCTGAATAATAGCGCACCTCAAGTTTTTTATTGGGATACAGCTATTGATCCGCAATTTTATTTATCTTATATTAATCATCAAATTGCTACGTTCAATTTAGGCCATGGATATTGGGTATACGTGACTACAACAACTAATTTGTTGAATAGCACGCAGCAGTTTTGGCCAACAACCCAATCATTTTCAATTTCGTTAAATGCTAATTGGAACCTGATTGGAAATCCATATCAACAAGATTTGGCTTTTTCGGATTTGTCAGTAAGTTATAATGGTACGCTTTACACCTATATGCAAGCTGTTCAAAATGGCATTATTTATGACACCTTTTGGGAATATGACAGCACAACAACAAACTACTACATTCAAGCATCTAAATTAAGCATGTGGAAAGGCTATTGGCTATATGCAGCCAAACCCTGTCAATTAAAATTTCCAGCTGTCGTTAGCTTAAGCATTCAAGCTTCTGCTTTATCTATTAAAGCTAAAACAGCCAGTATAAATGGCCAAGTTGAATTTACATTACAAGATGGCACAGAGCGCGATTGGAGCCGGCTTATATTTTCACCTGAAAGCACGATTGATTATGAAGCTTTCTCGGATTCGTTAAAAGCCCCATGGTCTCCTCGACAATCCATTCAATTATCCTTAGTTAATCAATTATGGGATAACCCGTTGGCAATTGATGTACGCCCGCTACAAGAAGGATTAGTCAGTTACGTTTTAGTACAAAACAAAACCAGCAGGCCATTAAATCTGTTATATCAAACCAATACAAAGGTTCCTGGTGTATTCCAGTTTCGATGGCAAGATCAAGTTATGGAAGGACAAAAATCAGGAAAACTAGTCATAGCCCCTGCATTGGGAATTACTAAAGTCGAAGTATATTATCTTCATGCAATACCTGATTTTCAATTAACTGGACTTATCGGATACCCCAACCCTTTTAATCCTATTTCTCAAATAAATAGCGAACGCAACATTACTATTGAATATACATTAAGCCCGTCAAATGCATCTGGATATATTAAAGTTTTCGATATTAATGGGCGCGTCATTCGTACCTTTACATTTTTAGACGGCGAACCTGGTGGCAAAAACGGGCTCAATCAACTCGTTTGGGATGGCAGAGATAATGGCGGGGAACTTCAACCTAATGGTCTCTACGTATATTTAATCAAAGTCCAGTCAGCAGATCAAACGATTATCAAAAAAGGGAAATGTGTATTATGGAAAAAATAACACACAAACATGGGGCACTATATTTTTCAATCCTTATAATTATGTTAGTTACTAGTATTTTTGCATTAACTAGTTGCCGAAATATGACAGAAACCTATGTATACAGCGGAGAAATTTCTGGAGTACTCAAACTTCAGGGCACATCAGAAAACATAGATCCATTGGGACATTCGGGTATTACCATCAACATCCGAAATAAATCTCAAACTGTAACATTTTCAATAACAACCAGCATTTCGGGTAGTTTTTCTGCCAATACGTTACCTGATGACACGTATAATGTAGTTGCAGAAAAATCAGGATATGTTTCTATTAGCGAAAATAATTTTGTTATTATTAATGGCACCAAATACATAAATGTATTTGGTAATCCGTGCGGAATTCTATATAAAATTGGGCCACCCAATCCACCATTGTGATTATGAATAAGGAAAAAACATGAAACATGTGATACGAATATTAATCATTTTCAACTTGCTAGCGACTCTGGGATGGTCAGCTGTTGATTTGGAAAGTGGCTATAGCGTTGAAGCTTTTGGCTTAGCAGAAGGCGCAAGCACGTACTCAACTAATGGAGAAGCACTCCTACTGAATCCAGCGCGAATAGCAGATTTCAAAGCCAATCAATTTAGTATAAATTATGCTAGCTATTTTTCTGGAATTACCCAAGTTTATGGAACCTATCTACTACAATTATCATTTCTGCCACGTATAATGCTGGGCTACGCTCAACGAAAATCTGATGCAGGTGGCTATTTTGATACTAACAAAAATGGCTTAACTGCTGATAATATTTATTGTGAGCAGATCCTTGCACTAGCAATGGCAGGCAATATTACATCGTGGCTAACATGGGGCAGCACGTTCAAGGCTTTCACACAAACTGCAATCGACAAAAATACTGCATGGGGAATGGATATTGCTGTTCTAGGAAAAGGTGATTGGATTACGCTTGGCCTTACAGGAAAAAACATCTTTTCAGGTCATGCTGGAGCAGATAACTTGCAACAACGATGGATGTTTGGCACAACTTTACCGCTTTTATCAACAGGGTTTTTAATAGTCGGAGATATTGATTTAATGGATATTCATTTTTTTCGTACTGGCATTGTATTTAATGGTTTTTCAAATTTACAAATAAAAACCGGCTTTAATAATTATAGCCAAGTTTTTTATGGATTATCACTCAGCATTCAAGGCATTTCCTTACATTATGGATTTAGCCCAAATGAATATGACAATGTTCATAAAATGGGCATGAGTCTGGATTGGTAAAACTATGTTTTGACTTTATTTTTCAATCGAAGGGAATCTAATTCCGCTTGATTGCCAAAAAACATCAAAAACTTTCCACTTCCACTTGAAGATTTAATATTAACAGTATACGTTCCTTCTTGAGTAATCGTCACTTCTTTCGGCGAATTCCCACTAATACCTGAGACAATCACAAGCGTATGGTCATTGGGATCGATTAGTTCCATATCTGCATTCAACGATTTCGAAACAAAAAAACCAACAAACCTTTTTTGCATTTTATCAATTGTTTTAATTTTAAATTGCATTGAATACGTTTCGCCTCGCTCAAGTTTATCAAACGCAACTAATCCATGAGAAACAGACAGAAAAAAACAAATTACAATAAAAAACGATACACGAAACATCATAATCGCTGCTCCTGAAATTTAGATTTCTGGAAAAAAGTTGTTTTCACAATAACTAAACTATTTTATAAATAATCAAGCCCATCATCACAATAACCGAAACCAAAATAAGGGCCATTGCCATATTCCCTTTTTTAATTTCTTCCCATTCATCAATATTAGTCGTCAATAAATCAAAAACTTTAATCGAAAGTCCAGTTGCAAAGGCAAACCCCAAGGCTGCAACAATAATCCAGCCTAAAGCAACACCCCATTTAGTCAGAAGATCAGTAAATGACAACCCATAAGTGATGGTATCTGAAAACCCTTCTGTTTTCGAAACTTCTGCAAAAGTCAGAATAGGAAGCAAAGCGATCATACTCGTAACTGCTAATAATTTTTTCATTGTATCCTCCTAAAATATAAACTAACACTATTAATACTAACAAAAAAATCAGCGTTATTAAAGAGGCGAAAAAATCATCATAAAGATCAAAAGAAGAACACTATTCCCCTTTAGCACTATCTCTTTTTGGTTCACGAGCTTGGCGACAACCAAGCGAAAAAAGCGATTACGATATGGTAATCGTTGTTCAAGAAGCTATATACAAACGAAACGAACGAGTCTACCCTGCTTATTATGCTCTTTCAGGAATGGGAATATCAAAAGATATTCTTGTATATACGGTTGACGAATTTAGTTCCAAATCTATCGATGTTATGACATTAGCTTACAAAATTAAGAAAGAAGGCGTTTGTATATATGAAAAGTTGTAAAGATTGTCTATTTATTGAGTTCGCCTCATCCCGCCTTTCGGTAAAATAAGCGGGAAACTTTCTACATAACTAAAATAAACCGAATAAATTACTTAACAACAGCAATTTTCAAAACAATTTTCTTTTTTTCACTTTTTAGGTTTTCTGCTAATATAATCCCATAATAAATGCCATTTGCTACAGATATTCCTTGTTCGTTTTTGCCATCCCAAACTATTGAATTGTATCCTTTCTCGCCTGGAGCAGAACCATTTAACGTAGTCCATTCTCGTATTTTCGTTCCTGAAACTGTAAATATTACCAATGTTATTTTTGCAGATTCAGATAAATTATACCCAATAGTCTGCTTATCATTAATTCCATCATTATTCGGTGAAAATGGATTTGGAGCATTTAAGGCAGTGAAAGAAAAAACCGTATCAGCAACTTGTTCATTGGATTTAACAGTAATTAACAAAGATATGGAATCAAGCCCGCCATTACCATCAGAAACATTAATTGGAATAGAATACCTGCCTTCTTGCCCATTGACTGGCGTCCACGAAAATATTTGATTATTAAAAGATGCACCACTAGGCAAATAACTTGAGGAATAAAAAAGCTTGTCTTGGTCCACATCAATTGCATTAATCGTAATAACAACTAAGGCATTGACTGTTACAGATATTGGAATAGTAGTTGAAAGTTTAGGCCCATGATTACTATTTGCTGCAATAACATCAATGATCATTGCCTTGGAATCTGTTCCGCCCTTTCCATCTGTCACATAAATCGGAATCTCATATTTCCCTTCTTGTCCTTTGGTTGGCATCCACGTAAAAAGCTGATTATTAAAGGTAGATCCAGAAGGTAAATAATTTATTGAATAATTAAGTGTATCGCCATCTACATCTGTTGCATTCACAGTCACTACCAGTATTGCGCCC
>CAYUBI010000058.1:14606-15001 GCA_964443005.1 uncultured Candidatus Marinamargulisbacteria bacterium | reverse complement strand
TTTATATTTCTAAAAAACTTATTCATCATTTCCCCCCATCTCCCTTTATAATCTATTTTATAATTAAGATATGCCCCAATTATTTTTATCTAAACATTTGTTATCAAACTATCCTTTTCTAATGATTTAATCGTTTCTAAAAAAAAGCTTATATGCCTCTCTAGTTATATACATGCCACTAAACAGGATTTTTAAACATTTGCTTTTCTTAATGGATTGATCTAATCATCACAAATTGGCACTATATCAATTCAAAAATTGAACCAGTCTTGAATGATTTGAGCTAATTGATTACGTGTTTTGAATTTCTTTGAATGAAACTCTTGAATAAAACGCTCGAAATATAGCTAAGAAAAACAAAAGGAGGTAGCAATAATTTCTGACAGCAGCAACAT
>CAYUBI010000058.1:0-14596 GCA_964443005.1 uncultured Candidatus Marinamargulisbacteria bacterium | reverse complement strand
CAGCTGTAATTTAAATTTAAAATGATTTTGAGTAAAAAAATGAAGTTTTATAATAATTTATTTTAGCAAAATTAAGCAAAAACTAAATAATAAATTTTCTTAATAAAACAAAGAGAACTTTGATGTCATAAATATTATTGCTCCTATAGCTAAGAAAAATAAAAGGAGGTAGCAACAATTTCTGACAGCAGCAACATGGGGGCAATCTACTAAACTGATTTTCAGTTTAGAAATTTATAAGGAGTGATTATCATGGGACCCATCGCATCTGGATCATTTAGCTTTTCAAATAATATCCCTTCTCGACGTGTATCAAATGCAGGAACAGTATCAATAGAAACTACAGGCAAAACTACAACTAAAGGCCTTCCTAACGGCAACATCAAACTTGAGTATCGAGATAATACCGGCTTAAATAATGGCACCACATCAATTAATATGGAAGAATTTATGGTAAAGACTTGTGAAGATAGGACTAACGGTAATGTTTCCAGTTTTGTGTGCAGTCCGAATATCCCTATTTACAATCTTACTCATGATGAACAAGATCTTATTGAAAAGAAACTTCAGAATGCCTTAACTGGCGCTTTAGAAACAGAAAACACCATAGATGATGGAATTGCTATAGAAGCTTTAAAACTATGGCAAATAGCAATGAAAGCATCATAGCTTATGAAAAGTAACTTCACAAAGATAAGAGATACTAAAAAATTTATAAGGAGTGATTATTATGGGAACACTAACATGTGCAAATAATCTTAATAAATCAGAGTTTGCTTTTCTTCCAACTAGAAGTACAAAAATGGGCAACACAAGCTCCAGTCACATAACGGACAAAATAGCAGCTTTGTTTAAAAATCTAGATATGGCGTCCTTGCATTCATTTTTAGACTTCAATCCAACAACTGAGCAAGAAGCTTTGTTAAAAGCCAATGGATTGTCTGTTATCGAATTCGCTGTCACAAATCACAATGTTTGCATTTCAAAATCAATGAAAAATCTTGTGAATCAAATACAAAAAGATCCAAGCTTGATTTCACTAATCTATCAGCAACTCATGGACTACACCCTGGGATGTCCTGGTTCAGATGGAACCTTAGCCACAACGTGTGCAGATAAATATGGCCAAGTGTGCTTGGATGTCACTTCTGAAGCTTTTCAAACATTACTACAAGCCATTGATGAACATGTAGAAGGCAATGTTGTATTATATGGTGGTTATGTTCTGAAATAGTTAATAAAGCAAAAAATTCTTGGGGGGAGAATTTATGATTTGAAAAACAAGGATTTTAAAAATGAATTTAGTGATTAGCATTATTATTCCAGCCAAAAACAAAGCACGCCAGGTGCCTGCACTGATTGCTGCACTGAATAACCAAACATTTGACAAATCAAAGTTTGAAGTTATCATTCTAAACGACAGTTCAACAGATAATACCGAAGAACTAATTTATACCTACGCGCAGAACACAAATCTAAAAATTCATCTAAAAACAATTATGCGAGCTGAAACTGATTTTAAAGCTGGAGCAATTCGAAATATCGGTGCATCTCTTGCTACTGGGCGAATTTTGCTTTTTCTTGATGCAGACGTTATTCCTGAACCTAATCTGATTGCCGAACATGTAAAAATTTATGAACGAAATAACTATCAGCCACTTTCTGTAGTTGGTTACGTTTTTAAATTACCGCAAGCGTATCAAAAGCAAGCAGATAATTTTGTTTTAATAGATTTATTCTCAATGTTCACCAACCTGCCACTTTTTCCAGATATACGAGAAAGCACGTATCTGTACATGAAAGCTGACAAATTGGGTTTAGAAAATACACCAGCACCATGGAGAAGCTACCATTCAAATAATGTATCAATTGAAAAACGATATTTTGAGGAATGTGGTTGTTTTGAAGAAAAATTCGTTGGATGGGGAGATGAAGATCTGGAACTTGGATATCGAATTTGGAAAAAAGGATGGCCAATTATCCTTAATCGAAATGCAATTGGAGTGCATTATGACCACGAGACAAATATTAAACAACAACGAAATTCGATTTTCAGTAATAAACAATTCTTTCTTAAAAAACACCACGAATTAGAAGCCGAACTTTATAATGATGAATATGGCGACCCAAAATGCGTTGAAGCCTACATCGCTGAAATCAATAATTTAACTAAAAAAGAAGAAAAAATCAAATTCAACCTTAGTGATCATGATTTAACTAATCTCAAAAATAACGTTTCAAAAACAATTATTTTAGGATTAGCTGACAAAAGTTTTGGTAAACTACTCGGGCGATTTTCTTGCGCGCTGCATGCTTCCGGTGCTATTGCAGATAATCATTTGAATCTTTGCGGAGTTTTTATTCCTTTTAATGATAACTATTTTGACCGTAGCCTGTGTTTTGATTACATTAACAAACTAAACAACTACCTATTTCTGCGAATTATCATGGATATGATCCGAACCAGTGAAACCACAATCCTTTTTTTCAGTGATCTTAATCAGTTGCAAAAAAGAATTATTAACTCCTTTGAACTCTATTGTAATATTCACGTTAGTAATAAAAACGGGTATCAACGAATTGAATTGATAAAAAAAGACTTACTAGGATTACCAGAATTTGAATTTTGCGCAAACCACATCCAGATCAATCAACAACAACTAAAATTTCTAGTAAAATTAATTGTTGATTGTTTAAAAACATCACGTATTTCTATCAATTCTAGCCTGGGAAAAACTGCTGATATTCTAAAATCAAAAACTATCTTATCTAAATATGTTGGTAGTTTATTGTTTTTTGTTCGGCAAGCCAATTATGAAAATTGCCACCATAAAACTGGAATTCATTTTAATTCAGAACCTACGGGAAAATATGTAAAGAACATCGTACTTTCTGATTATATTTCTAATGAAAATACAATTGTAAATGAAAAAATCAGCCAAATCAATTTATTTTCAAAATCAAACTTAGCTCAACATGAATTACGAACGTATTGGCAAGCAAATAAAACCATACATTGTTTAGTGTTTCCTAATCATACCCAAAAATTTATTAAAAAAAATTTAATTTTTTCACATTATATTAATCGACAATGGCAGTTATTGTTTCACCAGCGAAAAATAATCAAACAGTTAAGCCCCTCCATAAATATAAAAATAAGAAAACTATATATTAATCTTCAACCATCATGGCTTATTGCCATTCGCAAACAGATATTCAACCATCTTAAAGCATAAACAGCTATGCTTAACTTAACTCAGCAGATTCTAAAGTCACAACATACGAGCGAAGTAAAATTTCTGCCAGACCATGACTATGACTTGTTGATCTGGGATAATCAAACTATTCATTTATCTAAATTTTTAGCTGCTTGTGGAATATATTATGATTTGGAAAAAATACTAGATACAGATCGAAAAACAATTTCGATTTTATTAAAATTCTTTCATAAAAAATATATTAGCAGCTGGATCTATTACAAAATTAATTTATCAACTATTTTACAATCAGCTAACGCAGATAATCCCAAAGGATTAATTACAAGATATATTAAGGAAATTAAAACAGCCAATCCACACCTGAAAAATATCACCATAAATCAATTTATGCGAACAAGCCTTTTGAATAACGAAGTATTGTATTCATTCAACAATGGATATTTCAAACTTAACCAACTGGCTACTCAACTAAATCTCATTCAGTGCTATCGCATCTTGAATACAATCAAAATGGATATTGGTGATATCCGATACCTAGAAGACAAAATCTATGTCAATCTTATTCGAGATATTTTAACAATTCTCACAACAAAACAATTCCCAAAATCCTATGAAAAATTTCAAACAACACCATTAATATGGATGCTTGAGGATTATAAAAAAACTAAAAAAACACTAGATGAAGTAAAAATCCTATTTAGCAATAAATTTGGAGACAGACATGTGCTATTTTATAAACAATCCTTTGAAAAGATTTTTCGTTAATAAACCAAGTATATTCATCAAAAGTCTCCTTTTAGAAAAAAGTCATCCAAACAACATTCGTCACAGTATGAATAAATGCAGCGCACAACAAGCTGCGTGTTCGTTGATACGTAATTCCATAAAATAGCCCAGCAATACACGCAAGCAAAACCATTGGCCATCCTCCATTATCTAAATGAGTTAAACCAAAGATTCCAGTACTCAGTAAAAGTGGAACAATAACGGTAAAGCGCGAAACAAACTGACGCAAGTAACCAAAAATTAATCCACGGAAAAAAAACTCCTCAATCATCGCAGCATGAAAGAAAAAATATAACGACAGAACAACCATACGAAGGATATCCGGATGCCAGCCTTTAAAATGTAAAAAATCAAGCTTGATTCCAATAAATGCATTGAATGCAATTAAGACTGCTGTATATATGATTGTTTCAAAAACTGCAAGCACAGATAATGGCGTTGTAAAACCAATATCCAATTTCCGATAGCCGATATACATAAATAATGCCCATAGAACTAAAATTAACCATAACCCATCAAAAACAATTACAGAAGATTCATTAATTAAGGGCAAGGGCAACACACGAAAGCTCAAAACACCAAAAAGAAGCACAAAAACAACTGCATCCAAAACATGAAACGACCCCTTTGTTGGTGCAAAAGATATTGCAAGTAACGGAACTAAAATAACTCCTGCGATTTTAATTAACACCAATTCCGGAACATGCCCAAATAACCAAAAATATAAGCCACATAAAAGTAATAAAAAACTTAGCGAAACAAAAATTGGATTAGAAAAATAACGTTGTACTGTTCGTGTCGTTTGATTATCAAAAAAAAGAAAATATAATAAGGCAAAACAAATAACAATAATCGTAGCTTTAACTCTCCAAATCACAAAAGCTTTAGCAGAAATCAGCATTAATAAAATAATAGTTGAAAAAATACCTGCAAGATAAACCAGCATATTACACTCCTTCCAACGATTCTTCTGCCACGTTGTCCACTATAGCTAAAACTGCAGAGGAATCTTCTCTAGGCAATTCCTGAACATTTCGTAATTTATTTTCAATAGTACGCGATTTTTTGCTTGCAAATTCAATCGTATGACTCGCTTCTTGAAGTTTCTTATGAGTTTTGTCTAACATATCCCCAAACTTTCCAAAATCTGTTTTTACAGCACCCAACAAAGACCAGACTTCACTCGACCGTTTTTCAATAGCCAATGTGCGAAATCCCATTTGCAAACTATTCAACAGTGCTGCAAGCGTAGTTGGCCCTGTCACAATGACCCGATAATCGCGCTGTAATGTTTCCACTAACTCAGACCGACGAACAATTTCCGCATATAACCCTTCCACAGGCAAAAACAAAATGCCAAAATCTGTTGTATGGGGTGGGTCCAAATATTTGTCCCGAATATCTTTAGCTTCACTTTTAATGCGAAGCTCTAATTGTTTCGCTGCTTCAGCAGCTTCAGTAACCCGTGAATTATCAAGTGCCTCAATGAAACGTTGATAATCTTCTTGCGGAAATTTGGCATCAATCGGCAACCAAACAGGATTTCCACTAACATCTCGCCCAGGAAGTTTTATCGCAAATTCCACACGGTCTGCGCTTCCTTTTTTAGTACAAACATTTGCAGCATATTGCTCTTTCGTTAATAATTGCTCTAACAAACTTCCCAATTGTATTTCGCCCCATGTACCTCGTGTTTTTACATTAGTTAATACTTTTTTCAAATCACCTACATTAGCAGCCAGCGATTGCATTTCTCCTAGCCCTTTATGAACTAATTCCAAACGCTCACTCACTAATTTAAAGGATTCCCCTAATCGTTTTTCCAAAGTAGCATGAAGCTTTTCATCTACAGTTGCGCGCATTTGCTCTAGTTTTTGAGAATTTTCTTCTTGAAGCAATTTTAACCTATTTTCCAAAACCTCACGTAATCGATCCAGCCGTTGTTCATTTGACTGAGTCAATGCATTTAACTGTTTTGAAAACGTATCTAGTTGGTTTTTTTGAAGTATGGCAATTTCGCCAAGGCGACTCAATAATGAATCTGTAGACGACTTTGTACTGATTTGCAATTCTTCGCGCACTGCTTTTGACATAGTCAGAGATTCCAAACGTTGCCGAGAAAATTCATCTGTCATATTAATCTTGATTTTATCGAGCTGCAACTCTAATTCTTCACGAAAACGCAATTCAACCAAGCGATTTGGAGAAAGTATGCGAAGCAATAACAGAACAATGCATACTGCAAGCACCAAAATAATTAGAAAAAAAAGAAAAATGACCCATTGCATCAGGAGATTATATCCTAAAATTACACAGGTTAACAACGTATTTTTATTCTCAAAAAAATAGAAATAAATTACTATCTATCGATGGATTAACCATCTTTGAAATCGATATATTCTCAAATGATTAAAAAATATGCTCACCTAGTCATTATAGTTTTAGTATCAAGTCTTCAGTTTAGCTACGCCAATTCGTTAATTAACAAAATTTCTTTATCCAATAATACCTCAAAATCAACGTTAGCACACTCAGCACAGCCTAATTTTTCTTCAATATCTAAAACAACAAATTTGCAAAAACTAAATTCAATTCAGACTTATACTGCAGCAACATCTCGCATAATTATTGAACTTGATGGAGATTCATTATTTAATGCAGCATCAATCAATATGGGTACAATGCCTATAACTAACCTGATTTTTAAAAAACAAAATCTACAAAACCAACATGACATTATTCGAAATAGCCTACGTTCATTCCAATTAACCTCAGCTACGTCATCTACCTCACGTCAGCGCATGCGAGATTATTTTTTATTGTTTAATGGCATAGCAATGGAAGTAACTGAACATGAACGCGAGTATTTATCACATCATGTTGGAGTCAAAGCAATATATGACGATCAAAAAGTCAGTATTAACTTAAGTGATAGTGTACCGTTAATTAATGCAGATGAAGCATGGAAAAACTACAGCGTCACAGGCTATGGAGTCCGGGTTGGCGTAATTGATACAGGAATTGATTATCGACACCTAGATTTAGGTGGCTGTTTAGGCACACAATGTAAAGTAGTTGATGGATATGATTTTATCAATATGAATCGTAATCCAATGGATGACAATGGGCATGGAACACATGTTGCCGGAATAATTGGAGCAAATGGAAGTGTCAAAGGTGTAGCACCAAATGTATCTTTATACGCTTACAAAGTATTAGATGCAGCAGGTTCAGGCTGGTATTCCGATATTATTGCTGGAATAGAACGCGCAATGGATCCTAATGGAGACTTTAACACTAATGATCATTTAGATATTATTAATCTCAGTTTAGGCGGCGTAGGAACTCCCTTTGATATATTGTCCCAAGCAGTCGATCGTGCAAGTCAGGCAGGCATTTTAGTTGTCGTAGCTGCAGGAAACTCTGGCAGTGAAGGATTAGGCTCTATTAGCTCTCCCGGATGTGCACGAACAGCATTAACTGTTGGGGCCTCAGACAAAACTGATCATATTGCCAGTTTTAGTGGGCAAGGCCCTTCCGCTATTCTTGGAGATATCAAACCTGATCTTGTAGCTCCTGGAGTGAACATTCGTTCAACATGGCTAAATGGAACAACAATGATTGAAAACGGAACATCAATGGCTGCGCCTCATGTAGCAGGAGTAGCTGCACTGTTAAAACAAGCTCATCCAGAATTATCTTCAAATCAACTTAAATCAATTATGATGGAAACCGCGATTGACTTGAGCAACGATCTTTTTGTTCAAGGTTCTGGACGCATTAATGCAATGACTGCTTTAGGCAGTTCAGTAATAATCGAACCTGCATCTGTAGGCTTTGGCCAAGTTGATGTATCAATACAATCAACATCAACTTCGCAAACGTTTAGCTTAACCAATCAAACAGGAATCACACTTTCACTTTCATTAGTGCCACTAACAAGCTTGCCCCCTGGCGCTACAATCAGTGGCAATATTAACAAAATTATAATTGCTCCCTATTCTGTAGTTACACGATCACTCCTATTAGTAATTGACAATGCAACCTTGTCATATTTAACTAATCCAAACGTACCTTACAAGGGTCGCATTATTTATCAGATTACAGCAACCAACAACGATTCATTGATTCCACAAACTTATTCACCTATCCAAATTATGTACTCATTTCGTAAAAGTATTGAACTACGAATTCATACAGATCAAATTCCGTACGTAATCCACCTTCACGATCAACAAAACCATGAACAATTAATTTATCCAAATTCACGAGATTCTGTTGTCAATTTGCCATCTGGAATTTGGGATGTTGTAGTTAATTGGTTTTCAACAGACAGCGATGATTTTGTAGTTTATCATGAACTGGAAATATCACAGTCTCGTTCAATTACAATTAATCGAAAAGAAGCTTGTTATACACTCAATTCAGCAGTGATTGATGAAAACAAAAAATCATTAATCCCTAATTTACGCTTTTATACGCTGACAGATACAACAACTGATAAAGAGATATCTTTTATTTCTGATGGACGTCCATTACGAATGAATGCAGTCAGTAATGTTTATCAATTGGATATTCACAATATTACGTACCAACCCAATAAAGTATATCAATTTTTTAATCGAGTTTCGGGAATCAATAGCAACTTGCAACTCAACACCTTTAGCGAACAACTGCAACGAATTCCAGTTTACTCAATATTACCCGGACAAACTGCAACAGCATTGGTATATAATTCATTTGAATATCATGAAAGCACTTATTATTTCACAAACTTTGATTATTTATATGATATTAAAACACAACCACTGACGCTTTATTTTGCAAAAGAAACAGCTACTATCTCAACTAATTTTTTATGGCTGGATATTTATGATCAATTAAATGATCAAAATGCTCAAGAATTAGCATATACACAACGACTTAAAGTCAATGCTCAAGGGCAATTACTTGCCTATCCCATTTATGGTCATGATCTTCAATATCAAGAAAACAAGCCTACTACCCTAGCCATTGGACTGGGACCTGTATCGCTTCCGTGTCAAATGTTAAACGATTCCTTGCAACTGAATGTAACATGGAAAAGGGTATCTGATCGCCAATTTGGATCGTTTTTCCTTAACACTTTCGTTCAATCCATTCGGGGTGATGTACTATTAAATAACAATATCCAGTTTACGCTATCTCACAATCAAAAAGTTATCAGTCACGCTTCACTAATCAGTGCAGGAACATATGGAATTGACATTGCACCTGATACGATTTTCTTGCCTGAACCTGGCCAATATTCACTCACGCTTAATAGCCCAATCTACTTAATTAATAATCATGAAGGTTTTTCGCGTTATTCAGCAGAAATCAATACAATATTAGTGGATAAAAACCCACCTGTTTTAACTCATATTGACTACCTCATGGATGGACACATTACAAACGAAATAATTGGGCATCACAATAATCTATTGCAATTTTCTATATTTGACGCCGAATCATCAGTAAAATCTGCAACTAGCTTTTACCGTATTCATGATACAACTTTATTCATTCCATTATCTAATCAATGTAATAATTCGCTTTGCACTGCTACATTGCCAGAATTTTCTAAAGAAGAATTAATTGATATTGCAATTGAGCTTACAGATAATTCAGGAAATTCAATGCGATATGAAGCGCTCCCCGCATTTCATTATAGTGTGCCTGATTGTGAAGCTCCTACCTTAAATTTCCCAAACCAATTTAAAATCTATAAGGGTAACACACTAAGTTTTCTATTTGTTGCATCAATTTCTGAAAATATAAATGTAACATATTCAGCAATTTCTTTACCTATGGGCGCAATAATTAGCAAGAATGAATTTTCATGGACACCGTTATCACATCAATCAGGAGATTATTCGATATCAATTATTGCAGTAGCACCAGACGGTTTAATGAGTCAGAAAACAATTACAATTTCTGTATATGAACCCTGGAAATATTCAATTAATGAGTCCTTATCTTTAAACGTTATTGTGTTTGCATCAAATGATCTTATTAACCAATGTCATGCATTAACAGTTAATATTGAAAGTCCGTCTGTTGTATTACCTCTTGGAAGTACAGGCAATTCGATATATATTAATCTACGGCAAACTACACCTATTTCATCAATTCTTCCACCTGATCGAACTATTGATATTTTAATGCCCTATAATGGCAATGGTTTACATCCTTTTGTCGTATATTGGGATCCAAATTCACTAATATGGAGCAATCAAGGAATATCAATTATAACTGTGAATGTCCTACTTCATACGATTCTTTTTACTACCAGTAGATTAACCTCATTTTTAGCTCTGGATATTAATGACATACAGCCCCCCATACTCACAAACATCACAATTAACGACAAATCTATACGCAACGGAATGACTTTGCCAGATCATGGAACAATAAAACTAGAAATTTCTGACAGTGCTTTAGGTGATCAAGGACTCAAAATGTGGAATGTTTTTGTAGTTAATCATGAAACGCATCAAATTGCCATATGCGTAACAAAAAACAACGAAAGCCCAGAATCTAGTGTTATGATTAATGTTCCGTTTAGCGCATCAACCTTTGACCCGAATCAACAATATGATTTACTATATAGTGCAGCTGATGCTGCAGACATATCCAATCAACTGAATAACGTAGTATCAGATTTGAAACCTTTTCAAGCATTTTCTATTTCATCTTTTATTGCTGCACCCAATCCAATTAATAT
This sequence comes from uncultured Candidatus Marinamargulisbacteria bacterium, assembly GCA_964443005.1. Classification (GTDB taxonomy): domain Bacteria; phylum Margulisbacteria; class Riflemargulisbacteria; order GWF2-35-9; family CAYUBI01; genus CAYUBI01. The sequence continues at coordinate 3,847 of CAYUBI010000058.1, read as the reverse complement.
TGATCGCGAGAATCTTCACCTTGTGTATGATTTAACAAGTTCTGCTTTTGTAGAAATCAAAATTTTTGCATTAACAGGAGAACTAATATATCAATCCACGTTTTTAGAAAACTCTATAGGCGCACGCTTTGGACACAATGAGGTCATATGGGATGGACGAAACACGATTGGGAACAAAGTTGCTAATGGACTTTACTATATCTTTTTCCAAGCTACATTTCAAGGAAAAACACTCCAACGAAAATGGAAAACGGCAGTTATTCGATGATTAACAATAAACGCATTCTTTTTATAATCAGCCTTGTTTTCATCATAATTAACTTAAAAATATGCCAACTGGCTAAGGCAACTAATTTTAATACTAATCCATTTCAGTCATTACTCATTACCTTGTCTGATACTCCTATATTTTCTGGAACAAATCCAGCAACATACTGCCTTTCATCAGGAACTCAATTGGGATTTGTCAGTGGCAAACAATGGGAAGATTTGGAAAGCAATGGTTTACAAATCATTCATGCGCTTTTACCTGCTATTACAGCAGTGATCAAAATAGATCAACAAGGTACAGATGGCATTTTGGGTGCCTCTTATAATGAGGCATCTGCAAATGCATCCTTAACTGATATCAATTACAATTATCAATCGAAAAGCGCACGAATCATGCTAGCATGGGCTATTAATTCAAACCTTCATATAGGAATAACAGGAAAAGGAATATGGCAAGAACTTGCCAATGCTCACGGATCTGCTTATGGAATTGATATAGGCACTGTATGGACACTTGCTTCTGGCATTCGCTTAGGCGCTGTAGCTGAACAAATCGGAAATTCAACTTTGCAATGGGATACAAAATCAGGCTATTCAGAGACTATTCCTGCTACGTACAAAATAGCAGCAACAATTCAACCATTATCAGAATTGACTATTGAAACAGGCACAGTCATTACAAGCGAACACGAACCTGAATGGCGCCTAGGTGCAGCCTATACGTTGCCAGGGATAGCCATAGCTATTCAATGCAATTCTATCGTACAAATGATTGGGATTCATGCTCAAATAGCTCCATTTCTGGTTGGATATCAATATATCCACTATTCTGATCCATGGCTGCCTGCTGCCCAACAATTCAGCTTTGGAATCGAAATCAATTAACTATCGGCCGAACATCTAATATATGTCCTTTGATGGAATATAGGAAGGTATTGTTTTATTATACAGAAAATACCAATTCCCAAAACTCGATTTATAATAAGTATTATAAGCTTTCACAGATGCCAAATAAGCCCCTTCTTTTACTGGATAAAGTTTTGATTCAAACTCAACATTTTCCAACGTATTAATACTAACACTTGTTACTTTTGGAACAAGATTAACACTAACACCTTTCATTCGCGAAACAGATAAACGCACAGACGAAGCAAAGTACCGTTGTGGATATTTCATTTTGAATTTTGCAATAAAATTAGAACTGGTGGTACGCGAAAGATGACCCGGATAAACCATATCAAAATAAATCGGATGCAACAATGCTTTAGCAACCAAACCTTTGGGCGTTTGACCTTTAACTACAATAATGCGATTCATGTATAACGGGTCTGACAAGCTGCTATTGGTCATATCATTCACATTAAAACCAAGAGAATACCCTGTTTGCCGAACTTTGTTGTAAACAGTTCGATCAATTAATCCAAACGGATAAGCAATATAATTAACAGAAACGCCTATTTTTGTTTCAATAATTTTTTTGGATTCTGCTAATTCGTAATTTAACCATTGAGCGTATTGATCATAGGTTTTCACTGTTTTGGGTGGCAACGTAAGATAAGGATGATCAAATGTATGCGAGGCAATTTCAACACCATTTTTAGCCATATCCTTTAGCTCATCCCATGTCACGTATCCCCGTTTATGCCCATTCATAATTCCAGTTGGATAAATAAACATAGCAAACGGAATTCCCATTTTTTTTAGGAGTGGATACGCTACAGTATAAGTGTTCAAATTTCCATCATCAAATGTAATTGCAACACACAATCGCGGCAATTGAATGCGTTGATAAATATAATCCTCAATTTGTTTCAATGTAATAAACGTAAATCCAGCAGTTTTAAGCGCCTTCATTTGTTCAATAAAAACTTTTGAATCTGTTGTGTAAGGTGTTTTGATCTTGGGTGACAAGTCCAGATGATGATAACTTAACACACAAATAAGCGGCGTGTACCCCAAATCTTTTACAACAGCAAAACTAGCTGAAATAAAAAATACTATCAAAACTATTACGATTAAGATATGCCGGAGAATATACATCTAAGGTAGCCTTTGAATTATGATGGGTTTAACATAACTATTATCGCAAGAAGACACCCATATAGACAAGGACTTCATATTAAAATAGTAATAGCAAATTTGCTGCAAATTTCTTGACGAACCTTAAGGCATCCATTATGATTCCAGAATGAATGCATTAAGGAAAAACTAAGGAAGATTAGTAACATTTCACCCTATTATGTTTAAAATATTTTTACTGTCCTATTTTATCGGATCCTTAATACTAATTTCTCCGAGTGTTAGCCAAGAAGCGATTTTGGGGCTACATATTAATGAAATAGATCAATATGTATTTTATGAACAATTATTTAATTTATCAGTTGATGACTGCCTCACACTCCGCCCGTACTATTTCATGAACAGCGAAAAACCAGCGAATCTAGATATTAGCTATATCAAAAGAATTGATAAAATAAACTTTCTCATTGCATTACAATTCCTTGCCAATTCATCTGACAGTATGACCGGACGAATGGGTATTCGAACACCGCTATTTCACGAAGTTGAACTGGAATCAGGGCTAATGAGAACAGAATCTACGTTCGCTGCTTATACCAGTCTTAGTTTTTTTGTTGAAAACAACCGATTAAGTATTGAATGGAAAAATCGTCCAGGAATTGAATATGCTTATATTTTTCGTGACCATCAGGTCGAAAAAATAACAGACTATATTCAATTTCTCTCACCACAGCCATATACATCGACTATGGAACGCCGAGTATTAATCAAAGGTTTTTACTATGATCATGGCGTAATTTCAGTTAACCAGCAAAAAATCCCCATTCGCTCGGATGGTTTATTTATTATAGATATGCCACTTCCCACCTATGGCCCCAATCAATTAACAATTTCATTCAAAGGAAAATCAATATCACTTTTTGAGCAACTTTTTATCATCAATCGCTTATTACCCTTTCGTGACATTCAAAAACTACCTAAACCTGTTATTGATTTTATTCAATGGTTTAATTATCCAGATGGGTATTATTTTTATCCTGAAGAAGTCATTACACGCGAAGAACTCTTTTATTGTATTTATCGACTACTTGATATGACAAAAACAGATAATTCGGGAGTTAAATTTACATTAGGAGCTTCTGAAATTAATGATACGTTATTTCAACAAGAATTAATTTCCTCTGCAAACATAGAAAAAAACAAAAATATAATATCCGTAGCCGAAGGATTAGCATTGCTAGCTCGATTGCTCCCTAGTTGTGACTCACTGACTGAATTAGACCTAGATATTCCCGAAAACCACTGGCTACGACTATCTCTTGTCAAACTAGCCCAATGTAAAATAGTTGCCTCCTCAATTAACCGCGAATTTCTTGGACAACCGTTAACGCGAATTCAATTATATAACTATCTGGAACGACTTTACCAATTAATAAAACGATAATAAAATCTCATAGGAAATTGTTCTGTGATTGTCAGCTTTCCTATCGAAAATGCTAGGGATTACTGCGTAATAGGATAACGAATAATAACGATGCCTGAACCGCCGTTGCCACCG
>CAYUBI010000057.1:0-15551 GCA_964443005.1 uncultured Candidatus Marinamargulisbacteria bacterium | reverse complement strand
TATCAACATGCAAATTTTCATCTATTCTAATTGAAAAACAATGAATTGAATAAAATACTGTTTTACTTCGCTCAACCCATTAGGTTTTACCTTTGCACACACATCAAGAAAATGACTCGGAAAAGTTTTTGCTATTTTGAGTTTTTCCAGTTAGAATAAATCATAAAGATTAACTATATAGGTTTCAATAAAGGAGTTAACAGTGAAAGTTAAAAAAGTAGTACTTGCGTATTCTGGAGGCTTAGATACCTCAGTAATTATTCCATGGTTAAAGGATACGTATCACTGTGAAGTAATTGCATATTGCGCAAACATTGGCCAAGGTCTGGAACTAGAGGGATTAGAAGAAAAAGCAATTAGCACAGGTGCGTCAAAAATTATTATTGAAGATTTAACTCAGCCTTTTATCGAGGACTATATATGGCCAACATTGCAAGCCAATGCTATTTACGAAGGAAAATATCTTTTAGGAACCTCGTTTGCCCGTCCACTGATTGCTAAACGCCAAGTAGAAATTGCGCTAGCAGAAGGCGCTGATGCTGTAGCTCATGGTGCTACTGGCAAAGGTAATGACCAAGTCCGTTTTGAACTAACCTACATGGCGCTTGCGCCTCAATTAACAATCGTTGCACCTTGGAAAGATCCCTTATGGACCATTCGAAGCAGAGAAGATGCTATAGATTATGCACAACAAAAAAAGATTCCTATTTCTGTTTCAAAAACAAAAATTTATAGCGAAGATCGCAACATTTGGCATATTAGTCATGAAGGCGGAGCTTTAGAAGACCCTTGGAAAGAACCAGATTCGTCGTTTTTGTCAATGACTACACCTATTGCACAAACGCCAGACGCAGCTGAATACGTAATGATTTCCTTCAAATCTGGCATTCCAGTTGCAGTTAATGGAATCCAACAAACGCCGATTAATTTATTGACTCAACTCAACATCATGGGCGGGAAACATGGCATTGGGCACATTGATTTAGTTGAAAACCGATTAGTTGGCATCAAATCTCGCGGTGTATACGAAACTCCAGGTGGAACATTACTTTACGCAGCGCATCAAGCACTTGAGTCACTGGTACTAGATCGCGAAACATCACATTATAAACAACAAGTTGCACTTAAATATGCAGACTTGGTTTATAATGGTCAATGGTTTTGTCCTTTACGCGAAGCTCTGGATGCCTTTGTAAAAACTACGCAAAAGTATGTAACAGGTGATGTTCGCATTAAACTCTATAAAGGCAACGTAATAATGGCAGGCGTCAAATCTCCCTATTCCATGTACAAAGAAGATTTAGGCGGATTTGGCCCAGATGCTATTTACGATCAAAAAGACGCAGTTGGCTTTATTAAGCTTTTTGGATTACCCTTTAAAGTAAGGGCACTAACACAATTATGAAATTATGGGGCGGACGTTTTAACCAATCTAGTCACGAATTACTAGAACAGTATACCGAATCTCTTTCCTTTGATCAACGTTTATGGGAATTTGACATTAATGGCTCAATTGCTCATGTTCATGGGCTTGAAAAAGCGAAAATTCTTAGTTCACCAGAATCAGAACAACTAGTTGCAGCCTTAGAGCAAATTCGTGAAGATTTTAGCAATAACACAGTTAGTTTAGACCCAAAACTAGAAGATATCCATATGAATATTGAAATGCTATTAACTCAAAAATGCGGGGAACTTGGGAAAAAACTTCACACTGGGCGCAGCCGCAATGATCAAGTATCAACAGATTTACGCTTATACTGCAGAGCTGCCTGTGACTTGTTAGACAGCCATCTTGAAAACCTAATGAAACAACTAGTCATAATTGCAGATCGTCACAAGCAAGCGATCATGCCAGGGTTCACGCATTTACAAAAAGCCCAGCCTGTCTTATTTTCGCATTATATTTTGGCATTTTATGAAATGTTTAATCGCGATCAAGCTCGGTTGCTAAATGCAAAAACCAGGATTAATGTCATGCCTCTGGGGTCAGCTGCTTTAGCAGGAACTGCTTACCCTATTGATCGCTTAAGTATGGCAAATGAACTTGGCTTTGATTCCATCAGTCAGAACTCCATGGATGCAGTCAGTGATCGTGACTTTGCCTGTGATATTGCGTATACATGTTCCATGATTATGATGCATATTTCACGGCTGTGCGAAGACTTAATTCTATTTTCCAGTGCTGGATTTCGATGGATTGAAATCGGTGATGAATTTACAACTGGCTCATCTATTATGCCACAAAAGAAAAATCCTGATATTGCAGAGTTAGCCAGAGGAAAAACTGGCCGCGTTTATGGCAATTTGATGAGCTTATTAACTCTACTCAAAGGACTTCCACTTACTTATAATCGCGACTTGCAAGAAGATAAAGAAGCATTATTTGACACTCTTGATACAACAACATCAACACTACGTATTTTAACAGAAATGCTTGCATCTATTCATGTAAATGAGGAGCAAATGCTTGCAATGGCTAATGGAGATTGTATTCTTGCAACAGATTTAGCCGATTATTTAGTTGAAAAAAGGGTTCCTTTTCGAGATGCGCATTGTTTTACAGGAAAAATCGTAGCTTATGCCCTTCAACACGGAAAAGATCTAGTTGATTTAACTCTTGATGAAATGAAAGCCCTTTGTCCTGCTATTGAAACAGATGTCATGACTTATCTGACACTGGAACATAGTTTAAATCGTCGGAATGTTATGGGTGGCACAGCACCCAATCAAGTTGAATATCAACTAGAAAAAGCAAAAAAAGGAGAAAAAAAATGATTGAACGAAGCTTTGTTATTATTAAACCCGATGCAGTAGAACGCAGATTAATTGGACGAATTTTATCCAGATTTGAAGACCGAGGCCTTACAATCCGACGCATGCATTTAATAACTATTTCACAAGAACTTGCAGAGCGACACTACCAAGAACACGTAGGCAAGCCATTTTTTGATGGATTAATTAAATTTATTACATCTACGCCGTCAGTTATTATTGTTATTGAAGGCGAAGAAGCAATTTCAGATATACGCACCATGTGTGGAGATACAAATCCGGCACATTCAACGCCTGGAACCATTCGTGGAGATTTTGCTACAATGACTTCACGCAACATCATTCATTCATCAGATTCTCCTGATTCTGCAAAGCGAGAAATTTATAATTTCTTTGGCGATGTGGATTGACATCTTCATGGGCAGGTGATCTGTTTAATCAATTAGTTCAGTCAAAATGGGGCAATTACGTTAATCAATTTTTTCAAGCTTCGTCCTCTTCTTCATTTGAGGACGAACTAAAAAAAGCAAACTTAGAACGCACGGAGCCATTAGCTCAAGCACCCACTCCAACAAAAACTAATCCCATGGATAATAATCGATATAATGACTTATCCACACAAATATCAACACAAAAACCGCTACCAACGCCACAACCAACAATCAATTCACAGTTAAGTGCACCCACACTATCACACGTTACCAATGCACCCACAAGCCCAGCCAAAACAATGCAACTAACCGAACCTTTTGCTTATCGCTATGCATTACCAGTTCACGTTATTATTAATCAACAACAATTAGCACCACCAGTGTCAGAAACCAAATTGCTGAATCCAGTTATCCTTTTTGCACAAATAGCACCTCAAGTCGAAACTATCGTTCATGATATTATTCGCTACATGGTGACCAGAAAAAATGGTCTTTACCGCATTCAATTCTCTATGGAACCCGAGGATTTAGGCCCAATTCAGTTGACTTTGGACATGAATGATGATACGTTAACAATAGAAATTTATGCACGTTCAGATGTGGCTCAATATCTACAAACACACAAAGATGTGATCAAACGGTTATTTACATCGTTTAATAATGTGGAGGTGAAAATTAATCATGGGTGATGCAATTACTGATTACTATAAAAATTATCTAAATATTTATCAGCGGCAAAATCAAAATACCTTATCTGCAAATGGGTCATTGCAAGATTCAGACACTGCACGATTAGGCATCGAACAAAACTTTTCATTAATTCTAGAAAGTCTTTTAGCTAGTGCTAATGTCAGTGACACTAATTCAAGTAGTACAAGCAGCGATGATTTTTTTGGTATGGATTTTATGTCAGGCTCCCAATCTTTAACAAGCAGTTCATCTAGCGGACTGGATATGTTTTCATTAAGTAGTGCAAGTCAGTATTATAATCAAATGAAATTATACGAAAGTTTAAATCAAGGATCAAATTTAGTAGACAAAAATGTAACCATCAAAAACGGTAAAGAAAATATAGACATTCTCGTTGAAAAAGTCGTGGTGAATAATGGTCAGATTTATTTGGTTTCAAATGGCAAACAATACTCCATTAACGACATAGTTGGAATATCACAAAAAACATAAGGGGGCTATTGTATGCTAGACATTATGCAAAGCAGCAAAAACGCAATGATGGCGTTTGAACAAGCGTTACGTGCGCAAACCTCAAACATGGGAAATATGGACACTGTTGGATACAAAACTCTAAAATATTCCTTTAAAACCATTTTCAATCAAGTATTACAAGGTGGCTCTGCAGGCGATTCCTCATTTGGCGGAACAAATCCACTACAGCTAGGCCCTAGCGTGGCTTTAGGCGGTGTGAATGTTGATTTCTCGCAGGGCGATATTGGCCAAGGCTCTACATTAGACGCAGCAGTTATTGGAAATGGTCTTTTTATGGTATCCCCAGACCAAGGAAAAACTTTTTATTACACACGTGCTGGAAACTTTAAGCTTGATGGAAACGGAAATGTTTTAGATAGTAGTGGCAGGCAACTATATGGTTACAAAGCAAATGATGACGGAACTACCTTTAATACTGCATCGCCAACACCCATGAATATTGGATCACGAACAGATATTGGATGGCAAGCGAATGGCTCTCTTGGAATTCTTGTAGACAATTATGCAGATACAGACAAAACAGGAAAACAACCCTTTTTGTATCAAATAGCTTTAACAGACTTTCCAAACAAATCAGGATTAGTCCAGCATGATGGCACGACCTTTGTGCCAACTCCTTCTGCAGGAATCCAGTTTAATCCAGGTGCTCCAGGCACAGGCATATATGGCGAAGTGCGGTCTCAAGCTATTGAAAAATCAAACGTCTTTTTTATTGGTGAAACAGTTGACGCAATTGAAGTTCAACGTGCTATGTCTGCTTCATTAACAGCCATTAAAATCGCAAGTGAACAAATTCAAAGTGTGATTCAGAAAATTGGCGGCTAAGTAGCGGATGCAACACGATGGCATTACATCAACCATTGCGCTTCCACCTAAAATGGGCGAATGGTATCGTTTTCAACCGGATGCACCACATGCATCATCTGGTGTTCCACGATTTGAAGTTATTGGCCATGACAGCTATCAGTTAATTTGTACAAAGCTGCAACGAGTTCTTGATTTTCTGCTAGGTCAATGTGAAGAAAAATTTTCAGTTAGCATTGAAAAACATGCTTTTTCATTTATTCAGCAAGAATTTTGTTCATTTAATGCAGAACATGAAAAACAATTTCTGATATCTCGGCGATCGTCATCGCGGCTAACCTATGCACTTTACATTGAGAAACATTTAGCACTTGTTTTCTTAAGCAAAATATTAGGTGAATCCGTACTCAGTGATTTATCTTCTGTTGATTTAGAAATGACTGACATTTTCTTGGATGAAATGTGGGCGCTAATTGGACAACGTGCAGGCTTTGTACCCAACAATTTTATAGCAGATAAAACAGTCGGTTATGCTGAAAACAATTCAATGATTAGCGCAAACGAAGGATATTATGAATTTTCATGTGCTGTACGTATCAGCAATTCGGAAATCGGAAAACTGTCACTTGCTTTTAATCGGAAAAGTTTAGCAGAATTCGAACAACATATTCCCTTATATGATGGCAAACCAACAATTAAATTACGGCCCTCAGTGCAAAAAAAAATCCTAATGAAAGCCAATGCTATTTTAGGGGATGCAACCATTACGTTGCAAGATTTATTAACAATGCAAGAAGGCGATGTTATTAAACTTTCTAAACGTGTAGCAGATCCAATTATCATAAAAATTGGATCAGAATTACAGTTTCGCGGCAAACTTGGACGACATAAACAGTATATGGCAGTCAAACTAAATGAAAGAATACTTGAAAATGATTTAGACGAAAATTTGTTTTCTGAAGATGATGTCGAACAAATGTCACAAAATCATGAAAAGACACTTGCATCCGAAAAAACAATTGAAGCAAACGACGACATATTTTCAGATATTGAAAGTTTAGACGATGACAATGACATTCAATGGGATGAACGATAAACCAAAGGAGAGAGGTGTATGACAGACGACGACTTAAAAGATTTAATTGAAAAAGAATTTGCTATTGATGCAGGAGAACCTGTAGAAACTGCAAAATCAAAAAGAAAACCTAAAAAAGAAAAAGTTCAAAAGAATGAGCCGTTTGAAGAAATAGCAGACGACACTTTTTCATTGGATCCAGATCCTCTTGTTGAATTGTCAACACCCTTATCCGAAAATGATAATAACCTCTCAGCTCCAATAGATGAAAACCCATTTCTGTCAGATATTAATTTGGATATTGGCCCTTCTCCGGAAGAAATAGCAATGGAAAAAATGCAACTTGATACTGAGCGAGCACGCGAAGAAACGCCTAAAGTATATAAAAAAAGTTCTATTGATGATTTTGATCTTGGATTTACAGACGATATAGCATTTAAACCCTTTGATGACGATGCAGCACTAGCAAATCCAGTAACCCAACCTACTGCAGAATTTGCAGCTAATTCTGCAGATTTCTCTACAGAATTAGGATTATTTGATACACCCGAATTCGCAACAAACCCTGAAACATTAAAACCCGCGCAATCACGTCCAATAAATCAGCCAGAAAAATCAACATCAATTAAACACACAACGCCTTCACCAGCACAAAAAATTAAAGCATCCTCATCACCCGAACTTGAAATAAACGAGCCCAATATGGACGACGACATCTTTGATAATTCAAAAACTTCAGCCTATTCTTCTTCCTCTACGGATACGTTGGATGATGAGGAATTAATTGATGTATCTAGACTAGAATTCCCTTCTCTTGAAGAACAAATTGCAGGCAAACGCTTTGACATTGACATGTTTGTAAATATCCCTGTTAAAATTACAGTTGAATTAGGCGATGCAACCATATCATTAAAAGATATTTATGCATTATCTGAAGGATCCATTATTGAACTTGATAAAATAACTGGCGAATTACTACCTGTAAAAGTAAATGATCAAACTGTTGCACTTGGCGAAGTTGTTGTTGTCGATCAACATTATGGAATTCGCATTAAGGAGATTGTATCTGTAAAATGAAATTCATTATTTTAGCTGGTGGCGTAGGTTCTCGGTTTTGGCCTGCGAGCCGTGCTGCACACCCCAAACAACTATTACCTATAGTTAACGAAAAAAGTATGCTAGCAAATACTATTGAACGTATATTGCCCATGACTGATCCTAAAAACATTCTGGTTATTGGCGGAATTAAACAAGAAAAAGGACTGAACGCAGAACTCGATGGATTAGCTGGTGCTTCTGGAATAAAGCTGGTAATTGAACCTGTAGGTCGAAACACTGCTGCAGCAATTGCGTTAGGTGTAGCTTTTCATAATGATCCAGATGATATCACAATTGTATTACCAGCAGATCATTACATTCGTCGAGAAGATGAATTTCGACGTGTACTTCAACAAGCTGCAGATGTTGCAATGAATTATGATGTTTTATTAACATTGGGAATTAAACCAACCTATCCGGAAACAGGCTTTGGTTATATTGCTTGCGGAAAGCCAAAAAATGGCTACTATTCAGTCACCGCATTTTGTGAAAAACCAGATCGCCTTACAGCAAAATCATATGTTGAAAAAGGCGACTATTATTGGAATGCAGGCATGTTCATTTTTAAAAATCGCGTGTTTTTGGAAGAAGCAAATCGATTCATTCCTGACATTATTCGAGATATCGAACAAATTGCAAAAGAAGACTTTTCACCTATCAGTTTAAAAGCTTTTTATCCAGAGCTAGAATCTATTTCCATTGACTATGCTGTTATGGAAAAAACACACCGAATTGGCCTAATTCCAATGGATATTGGCTGGAACGACGTTGGTAGCTGGCTTTCATTAAAAGAAATTAAAGCTCAAGATAATAATGGCAATGTTTCGGACTGTGAATTATTAGCCTTAGATGCGACAAACAATATCATATCAACAGGTAAAAAGTTTACAGTACTTATTGGAGTTCATAATCTTATTGCAGTTCAAACGCCAGATGCATTAATGATTTGCAATCAAAATGACTCGCAAAAAGTACGCGAAATTGTTGAGCATCTCAAAGAAAGCCACCCGGAGTTGTTATAATGGACATTCAAACCAAAACTGAATCAACGACCTTGCAAAAACCAACAGCACCCGGAATAAAAACAGCGGTTCAAATTGGACAGCTTAGTCTCATGCTATGTTCAAGTATTCTTGCATGTACGATCATTGGCTATTGGATTGATCAATGGATACATGCCTTCCCTATGTGCACACTCCTAGGGCTTGTCATTGGAACAATTATAGGCTTTTACAGTGTTTTTCAATTTATAAAACGACTTTAAATCAGTGAAGTTTACAATGAAAACCATGACTAAATTATGGATGGCGATTGGACTGTTAGCGTGTTTATCACCCCTTGGAATTATCATTCCTCATATTTTTAATTCTGGAGCAGCTTGGGGTGAATGGAGCACAGATGAAATTCAAAAAATGTCAGGCTTTGTACCTATAGGAATGGAAAAGCTTTCCTCAATCTGGAAAGCTACTATAACAGACTATACATTTTATGGATGGGAAACAAAAGGACTTGGGATGTTAAGCTGGAGTTACCTCTTATCTGCAATTCTGGGAATTATTATTTGCCTAAGCCTGATGTATTTTATTGGAAAAATACTCACACGAAAAGGAGCCTAACTATTCGTATATCACGCAGCAAACATGCTTCAAAAGGATGGATGGAGCAAACATTGCTAGCCACCTTAAATTTTCTGCGAAATTCAGTATCTAATGACGAACTAGCAACTAAAATCGGATTTTTGCAACAACGAGAGCCTCGAACAAAACTTCTTGGAATCATTGTTTTATTAATATCCACTCTCATTGCAACCCACATCATCGAATTACTATCAATTTACGCCTTAGTTCTAGCGCTTGCTTATTTTTCATGCATTTCTATAACTTTTTTTTTAAAACGAACACTTTTATTTATTCCTATATTTTCATTTTTTATTATATTACCAGCAATCGTTAATCCCGCAACTATTGGCGACCCGCTAGTCAGCCTGAAAATAGTTGAGCATACGTTTGTGATCACAAGCACAAGTATCATTACGGCTATACGCTTACTTTTACGCGTCATTGTATCAGTATCTCTTGCAGTTCTGCTCGTATTATCAACGCAACAACAAACACTACTAAATGTACTCAGTTCTTTTAAAGTTCCACGAATTTTTGTAATGATAACGCGAATATGCTTTCGCTATGTTTACCTATTTTTGGATATAATTCTTAATAAACAGTTGGCAATAAAAAGCAGGGTTGGTTTTATTAATTCTACGCGAACTAGCCAGCGGCTCGCAGCCATGAATATATCAGGACTATGGCTACGAGCTTATCATATTCAAACACAGGTGTATTCTGCAATGTTATCTCGTGGATATTCGGGTGATACATTAGTCCTAGATCACGTAAAAATTCGTTTTTCTGATTGGCTAGCCATTGCTAGTGTGCTAACCATTTTCATGGGAGTCTTATGGCTGAATCATTATTTGAATTAAATCAAATTTCCTATTCTTATACTAGTCACAGCGCAGCCATTGCTGAACTGAGTCTTAACATTAAAAAAGGAGATCGCGTTGCAATCATTGGCGCAAATGGTACAGGCAAATCAACATTGTTGGCTGTGCTTGATGCACTCATTTTTCCGCAAAAAGGCGAACTTCGGTTTATGAACCAATTAATTTCCGAATCTACCTTAAACGATCCAGAATTTCATAAATTTTTTAGGCGTTCTGTTGGATTTGTCTTTCAAAATCCAGACATTCAACTGTTTTGCCCCACGATTCGTGAAGATATTCTGTTTGGGCCGCAACACTTGGGTCTTAACAAAAGCAAAATAAAAAACAATTTTGACAAAGTGATTGACTTAATGAAAATTCAACAGTTACTAGATCGCTCTCCACATCAGCTAAGTATTGGGGAAAAGAAAAAAGTAGCATTAGCCTCAGTACTCATCATCGAACCAGATGTATTATTACTCGATGAACCGACTGCTGGGCTAGATCCACAAACCATTCGAGATATTATTGCTGTACTTGTTAGCGCACATGAGTCAGGGAAAACCGTAGTCATGGCTACGCACGACTTGCATATTGTTGAAGAAATCGCAGATATCATTCATGTTTTTGGATCAAATCGAACCATTATTCGTACAGGACCCACTGACAGTGTATTGGGAGATGACACCTTTCTTCGAGAAAACAATCTTATTCACATACACGTGCATCGACATGTACATTCTCATCACACGCATGCCCATTAAAATGGATATAGTACCAATTTAATATGACTGCGCAGCATCATAAAATTATAAAATTCATATTTATTTTACTCATAGCAAATGTGGTTAATGCAAATATGCAACTATTTTCAACTACCTTACAAAGCAAGTCCACAACTGCTCTACAAATTAAGGCAATCCCAGGCAATAGTTATCCTATTATGATAAAAGGAACTTTTTCTTACAGTTTATCAATGTCAAAATTAGATATTGCCAAAGAGTTTTTAACTGACGTACATAAAATCCAAGCAACTCTAAATTCTTTAGCCAATGAAACCAACTTTACATATATCAAACAAATTTCTGATACGTTAAAACAGGAAGACATTGTGCATCTGCGCCAAAGTTACAAAGGTATCACAGTTTTCCCAAGCGATATAGCCATTCATATTAACCAATTAAATCAAGTTAAAATGATGAATGGCCAATTAGACAAAATAAATATTGATATACATCCTTCATTTAATAATAAAGAGGCACTTGCAATAGCCCTGCAAGCAATAACAGCCAACAACACCCAATTAATTAAAAATGAAATAGAAATATTCACGTACAATAATTATCATTACTTAAGCTATCACCTTGTAATAAGAGACGAGTTAAATCATGCAGAATGGCATATTTTAATAGACGCACACAATGGAAAAATAATAAAAAAATATAATAACATTAAGTCTGATTTATATAGAAGAATTTACTCCTCATTAAATAGCGATGGCTCAAGCTACAACTTGACGCTAAAAGAAGGCGAGCATAGCGCAGATAGCGTCATACAAACCAATTATGATATTTTAGGAACAGTTTACAGATATTTTAAAGATACACATAACTTAGATTCATATAATAATCACGGCATTAGCATTGATAGCGTCGTTAAAATACCCAATTATAATAATGCTTATTATGACGGATTCAATCATAAGTTTGGCTTTGGAAATGGAGATGGTGTTATATTTTCCTATTTAGGTTCAGATTTAGATATTGTAGCTCATGAATATGGTCATGGCATTACGGATTATTCGTGTGGCTTAGAATATTATGATCAATATGGAGCTTTAAATGAGGCAATTAGTGACATGTGGTCTATCATGCTAGATACAGAGGATTGGCTCATTGGAGAACAAGCTTACACGCCGAGCATTCCAGGTGATGCCTTGCGTTATTTAAATGACCCGCCCCAAGGTGATCAGCCAGATAGTATGTTGGATTATGAAAATATTAGTGATGATAATGGCGGTATCCATACTAACTCTGGAATCATCAATAAAGCCACCTACTTTATGTGTACAGCTTTAGATCGAAACACAGTTAGTAAAATATATGTTCGAGCTTTAGTGAATTACTTTACAGAAAATACAGATTTTCAGGCTGCAAGAAATTATCTAATTCAATCAGCAGGAGATCTGTATGGAAATACTACAGCCCAAAAAATTTCAGATAGTTTTGACAAAGTTGCTATATTTGATACCACAATGCCTACAGATGATTTTACTGAAATAGTTATAACATCACCCTATTCTTCAATTCACCCATATCCAAATAACTATGTATCCAGAATTACAATTAATTATACTAATGCGCTTCAAATAGCAGTAAGATTTGCCACACTCAATACTGAATCCGGTTATGATTTTGTTAAGCTTTATGACAGCAATAATTCACTTAAATATTCGTATAGTGGTTTCAAAACAAATTTCATATCAGATTATGTGATTGGCAATACTGTTTATGTAGAATTACGTTCAGACAGTTCGATTACTGATTATGGCTATGATATGGCAGGATACATTTGCCTAATGCAAAAAAATCAAGTTGCTTTACTATTTCCAAATAATACAATATTGGGTGAGATTAGCAGTATAACAGGAAACATAGCTGTTCCCAGTTTAAATAATTTTATTGTAGAAATTAAAAATATGAATATCCCATCCATTAACTTTACCTTAACGCCTAACCCAATGATTAATGGACTTTTTTCAGTAACCTGGAATACTTATGACTATAGCAATGGACCCTATTTAATTACCTTACGGGCTTATGATATACAAAACCAACAATATATTTCAACCCGAAGTGTTATTGTTTATAACAAAACTACAATCTATATTCAAGAAACAGGTCAAGCCTTTTACAACATACAAGATGCGTTAAATAATGCGCAAGACAATCAACACATTATACTGAACAAAGCTATTTATACAGGAACAGGCAACTACAATCTAATATGGCCAAGTGTGAATAACTTAACGTTAATGGGCAAACCAACCATCAATACTGTGTCTTCAATTGTATTAGACGGTACGTCTTATATTTCGGATTCGTTTTTTATAAAAGCAACAAGAAATGTAAATTTTACATTAGCGAACATAACATTCACCAATGGATATTCAACAGGTACTGGTTTAATTATTATCAGTAACAATAGAACAAGTCATATTACAATCAACAATTGTTTTTTTTATGATAATGACAGTGCTGCAATTGCTAACGGAGCACTCATAAATATTAATCAAAACAGAGATTCCTCTATGATTTTCTTAAATATTAATAATTCTACTTTTTGTTACAATGGGGTATTTAATGGGTCGTTATTCAATGGTGGCAACATAATTGCTATCAATAATATATTTTATGAAAATTATTTCTATTTAGGCTCCTTGTTCACGAATTGTTCAGCAACTCTTATTAACACCTTAATGTATAAAAATATGCTTTCTGATCTAAAAGCATATTTTGATCATGGATATAATTATAAATTATATAACAGTACCTGCTTAAACAATTCCGGAGCTTTAACAAATAAGAATGATAGTTTTTCTTTACTGAATTGCTTAGTGTCTGGAAATGTTGTAAGTGATGTCAATTCTACAGATAATATTATCATTACCAATACTGCCTTTGGCTTTGGCAAATTCCCAACAAAAGCAACTCATCACGGTGTCATTTATGATTTTAATGCTTTAAATTTTGTAAATTATTCAGCAAATGATTTCAGATTAAATACAATGATCACGAATCCAGCTATTGATGGTGGAGATATGGCTTTCATGACTGAGCTCAATTCAGCTGGAATAACTGTTACTCACGATATCAATAACAATAATAGAATCAGTGGAAAGAGTATAGATTTAGGCGCCTATGAATCTGACAGTGAGCTAAGTGCTGTTGTGCAAGATATCATCAATCCACTGTCTGCGCCTAATCCCTTTAATCCACTGTCTGAAACTGCGCATATCGGTTTTACACTTGTGAAGAATGTTCTGGTAAAAATATACATCATTGCGCTTAATGGAGATTTATTATTTGAATCTAACAAAAATTGTAATTCAGGATACAACGAGTTTACGTGGGATGGACGAGATAAGCTCGGGCAAATAGTAAAAAATGGTGGATATTATGCTTACTTAATAATCGACGATAATGGTAATAAAATTAAAAAATTAATTAAGATTGCTATATTAAAAAAATGAAAAAAATCATTATTCTATTAATAACTTTATCAATAGTTTTTGCTACAGATTTGCAAGACATTAATCCTTCACCCTATTTTACATCTATGGCTGGAGCTGGAACTGCAATAGAATCAACTGCTTATGCACCCTTTATGAATCCTGCAGGCATTGGTAAATCCATCAATATTTCGGTTAGTACATTTAAAATATTAGGGCAAATTGATTATACCTATATTGGATTCTGTACGCCTTTTTATGTAGGAAATATTGCTTTTGGCTACAGCAGAACTTCAGATGGTGGTTATAAAAAAACAAGTTATGTTGAGGGACAACCAGCCATTACAGGTCTTGATTTTTCCTACAATACACATATCTATGGTTTTGCTTGGTCATATGAACTAGAAAATTTTTTCACTAAAGATGCTTCTTTTAAAATTGGCATAGCTGGTAAACGATTAGAAGAATATTTAGATACGGGTTATGGGGCAGCTACTATTGTTGATTTCGGAGTACAATATAGTCCAAACTCATTTTTAACTGTTGCCTATACGCTTTACAATGCAAATTCTCCACAAATTAACTGGAATCAAGACATACGTAGTGAAACAATATCAAACAAATCAATTTACGGGATTGCTTATAGTCCGTTTGCTAATATAAAAATCATTGCAGATTACAAAAACGATGGCTATCGAAAACCAGGATTAGCTATGGGCGGCGAATATCGTTTATTAAATACTCTTGCTTTACGCTGCGGCTATACAGAGGGCTCGTTTTATACTGGATTAGGGGTATCCTTTAATGAATTACGAATAGATATGTCCTATGCAATGGCAAATTATGAATATCAAAGCGAATCCTATAAATTATCATTAGCCTATGATTTTAGCTGGAATAACAATGCAATTGAAAACAACAAACTCATGCCAACAGTTAACAATGAAGAAATCAGTTCGCCTGAGCCAAGTATCATGAATAATCTCATAGAAATGGAACTATTAGTTAAGCCAAATGGAGTCATTGTCAGTGGCCGAACAACACTAGCTAATGCTGTTTATTTAAATAATGACAAAATCCTTTTTGATGATAAAACTATTTTCTTTGGGAAAAAAGGTGTGAAAGAAGTTAATATTAAATTTGATACTAATAATGGCCCAATTAATTATAGCATTCATCTTAATAAAGATAAAAATTTTGAACTAATATCTGACATTGATGTTCATAAATACAACGTAATAATCAACAATCAAATCCAAACAGAAACGATCTCATCAAAATATATTATTAATCAAGGATATTATAGTTTAAAAATTATAGTTTATTCCCGGCAATAAAACAAAATAGACGATTGCATTGCTTAACTATGGAGTTTATTTTAGCGTTGAGGCTTATGAAACTCATTTTTTGAAATAATTTCCGTTTTCCAACGATATA
>CAYUBI010000056.1:0-15611 GCA_964443005.1 uncultured Candidatus Marinamargulisbacteria bacterium | reverse complement strand
AAATATAGAAGATGATTTATATACCTTAGATTTCCCTAATCTCGAAGTTGAAAATTCGTTTTTAGAATATTTATCAGAAGCTTATAGTCGTGTAAATAAAGAATTAAGTTTAAAGTATATTATTGGCTTAGTGAATGCGCTTAAGTCTCGAGATTTAATACAGTTTTTTGAAACGTTAAAAGTCTTTTTTGCAAGTATTCCGTATACAATCACGATTCCGTTAGAAAAGTATTATCAAACAATTTTCTATATTGTTTTTACCTTACTAGGTTTACGCATTCAAGCAGAAGTCGTTACCAATCAAGGCCGCATTGATGCAGTGATTGAAATCGCCAATACAGTCTATGTATTTGAGTTTAAGCTAGATGGAACTAAGGAAGCAGCACTGGCGCAAATTAATCGTAAGCAATATGCGGAAAAATACTCGGACACAAGCAAACAACTTGTTTTAGTGGGCGTAGAATTTGACGCGGTAAAGCGCAATGTTGGGGAATGGATAGTCACATAAATTGGACACCCGTTAATTAGCTTATCGTGAGAGGCAGTTTCATGAAATTATATAAATTTTTTGTTCTCGGTCTACTTTTCCTTTTCACTACTCTGGCCTTCCCCTGGGGATCCGAGCTGTGCCAAGGCTGCCGTCTGGACTCATCTGCGCTGGCTGGCCCCATTTACACGTTTCAAAATAGTGCGATGTTCCAGCAAATGATCTCAACAAATGGGACATTTCTTTTTCAAGATGCAATTGACAGACTGCCTGCATATTCCAATGGCATCAAACTGGAAATTCGCACACAAAGTAAAACGCCCCTTCGTTTAGCGTATGATGTGAACAATTACGTTGATTTCTCCGTAGGCTCCAGCGGTTCGCTAACCATTAATGCAACGGGCGCTGTTGTGATTAGTTCTAACGGTAATGTTGTTATTTCGAATGGCAATGTTGTGATGGTGCTTCATGGAAGGTTCTCACGCTAACATCGCAATCGACGTCAATTTCTGTTCTTAAAATTCGGTTTTATTGTATTCAAGCCTCTGAAAGGGTAAAAAATTTTTTAGTTGAAAAATGGAATGGGTCTACATGGGAGAAAGTTTTAATCACTGGATGGATTGATGGGGCATCCGCTTATAATACTGATGAGGGACAAGCTGCTAATGCAAATGGTTGGAATGGAGTTACGTTTGTTGCAACCAGCGCAAGTAAATTTCGTATCCGATTTACCAGTAGTTGGAATTTTGGTGATAATAACGCTGGAATAACTGAGCTTGAAATGTATACGTCGGAATAAAATATTCATGAAATTATATTAGTTTTATTCATCTGCACTGATCTCAAAAAAATAGGGATTTTATTCTTCGATGCGCGTTTTTCATGTTTGACATGCTAATATTATGGGTATAATATATGTATAAAATGGATTATATATATAGCAAGCATTTTCTGGAGCGCATTGTTCAGCGTAGTTTGTCTGAAGCAGATATCACCGCTATTCTTTTTGATGAAGTGATGACAACTGAACTGAATAGCAAAACAGATGATGATGTTGTGTTGAAGCTTGGAAAAATTTCGGAGAAAGGAATTGCAGTTATTTATAATAGAAAAACTGGAGTGCTGATCACTGCGCGACGAATGCAAAAACGAGAAGAGAATATTTATAAGGAGCGTGATAGTCATGGTTTTTCGTTATGAAAAAAAATTAGATAATGATAAAAATTTAGAATTTCAGAGTCGGCATTATGATGAAGCTGACGTTGAAACAGTGTTTGATGTTTCTACTATCAAAGTCAATAAAGCGAAAAATAAAAGAATTTCAATGATTATTCCTTTTGGACTTTATCAGGAGGCACAGCGTGTTGGTGAATTGACTGGGACTGGATATCAAAATGCTTTGAAGGTTGCTATGGCCATTGGATTTCAAAATCTCGAAAAAAGTTTAGGAATAAAAGTATAAGCAACAGCTTTACATCCGGAAATCTGCAGTGTATTCTTGGGTTAAGATGAGATTCTTTAAACCATTCACGCTCGGTCTACTTTTCTTTCTAACAACGTTAGCCTTTCCCTGGGGCTCGGAGCTGTGCCAAGGTTGTCGCCTTGATTCGTCTGCATTGGCTGGACCCATTTACACCTTCCCAGGCAGTCAACTGTTTCAGCAAATGATTAGTACGAATGGCACATTTTTATTTCAAGATGCAATTGACCGTCTTCCTGCATATTCGAATGGCGTTAAATTGGAAATACGAACGCAAAGCAAATCGCCGCTTCGATTAGCGTATGATGTGGACAACTACGTAGATTTTAGCGTAGGTTTAACTGGTTCGCTAACCATTAATGCTACGGGCGGCGTTGTGATTAGTCCGAACGGTAATGTTGTTATTTCGAATGGTAATCTTGGGATTGGGACAACGAGTCCAGTTGTAGCCTTAGACGTTAATGGCGGAATTAAAATTGGTAGTGTAAGCGACTGTACTGCGGATAAAGCCGGAACACTTCGCTGGTTTGAGGGACATATTTCTGTTTGTACGGGTACAGCATGGCGACAGCTTGACAATCCACCACCACCACTTATTGGTTCGATAATTCCTGCGTTTGGGCAAGAAGCAACAGTCATTACAATTAGTGGAACAGGGTTTGCGCCTGGCTTGCGTGTAACAATTGGAGATGTTGTTGCAACCAATGTGACCTGTATATCTGCTACGCAAATTACCGCAACTGTTCCTGCAAGTTCTACCAGTGGTGCCAAAGATGTGGTAATTACTAATTTCGATACGGGTGCAGCCGTGAAAGCCGCTGGGTTTACGTATAGCGTATATGCAACTGGAGGTACGATTACCAGTCCGACTATTGGTGGCATTGTATATCGAGTTCATACCTTTACAGATAGCGGAACCTTTACAGTGAACACTGGGGGAAATCTGGAATATTTAGTGGTTGGTGGTGGTGGCGCAGGTGGAGATGATATTTCGGGTGGTGGCGGTGGTGGTGGATTTTTAACTGGAACAACGGGTGTAATTATTCAGAATTATACAGTTATTGTTGGCGCTGGAGGAGCAGCAACAACTGGCACTGAAAGTACTGGATTAGGTAATAATGGATCTTCTTCTAGTTTTAGCTCAATAATTGCTTTGGGCGGTGGAGCTGGTGGAGGTGAAGGCCAACCAACAGGTGCTTCAGGTGCATCAGGCGGCGGCGGTGGGATTAGTGGCGCAGGGGGCGCGGGAACTCAGGGATACAGCGGTGGAAATGCTATAGCGCTTGCTGCTGGTGGTGGAGGTGGAGCTGGTGGTGCTGGATTAAATGGGGCCAATCCCTATGGCGGAAATGGTGGTCCAGGATTGCTGTCTACTATTGATGGAAATAGTTACTATTATGCTGGAGGTGGCGGCGGAAATGGGTGGAGCCAAGCTTCTTACGGAGGAAACGGCGGCTCAGGCGGAGGTGGTGGTTCTGGTGGAGTAAATTCTACGTATATTAATCCGGGTGTAGGCAATACGCAAGGAAGAAATAATGGATTAAATGGTAATATTGGTGCTAGTGGAAAGGGTGGAAATGCTGGCGCAAATACTGGTGGCGGTGGCGGTGGAGCTGGAGAAACAAACTGGCAATATCAATCAACATCTGGCAGCGGTGGTTCAGGTATTGTCATCATTCGTTATCCGATTAGTCAGTAGAGATTATCGTTAGCATTGGAGATAATGCTTGTTTTAGAAAGTCTACTTTCTAAAACATAAATTTTTTAGATTTTAGAAAGTCTACTTTCTAAAATCGAAAAAATATGATATTATTCTATTTAATGAAATCTACTTTTGATATTTTAAATGAAATTAATTTTTGGGTACATCCTCCACAAAATTTAGGATTTATTCGTATGAATTATCTGAACGAATTATCTGCATACATGAATACAAATCTTATTAAGGTAATTGTAGGTCAACGTCGATCAGGGAAATCCTATATTATCAAGCAGTTTATTAATCACTTAATAGTTTCAGGAATTGATGTACAACAAATTTTGTATTTGAATATGGAAATTGACAGTCTTGCATTCATTCAAACTCATACGGATTTAGGAAATGTGATTGAGTTGTTTGTGTCAAAAGTTAACTATGAAAAAAGAATTTATATATTTATCGATGAAATTCAGGAAATTGAGGCTTGGGAAAAAACAATCAATTCATTATTAGCAAAATTACAAAACAAAATTGATATTATCATTACAGGGTCTAATTCGAATTTATTAAGTTCAGATTTGGCATCTTATTTAACAGGTCGATATGTTTCCAAAATGGTATATCCATTTTCTTTCGAAGAGTATGCTGCTTTTCGAAAAACTGCAATGACCAAAGAATTGTTGTTGACTTATATCCAGTTTTCCGGATTGCCTGAAATGGGCAATTTGTTAAATGTGGAAATTCAGACAAATTATATTCGCTCCCTTTTAGATAGTATTCTTTTAAAAGACATTGTCAGACGGTTTTCTGTAAAAAACGTTGATTTGCTTGAGAAATTATTTGTCTTTTTAGCTCATAATATTGGTGGACTTTTATCTCTTAATTCGTTAGTAAACAAACTGTCTGCTAGCGGTATAAAAACTAATACTGTTACTTTGGCAAATTACCTCAGATACCTTGAACTGACCTTTTTATTTAATGGAGTTGTCCGATATGATTTAAAAGGTAAACGAATTATGGAAGGTGAAAAAAAATACTATTTAAATGACTTGGGATTTCGAAACTTTTTAATTAGTAATGCATCTTTAGATTTTGGTCATAAATTAGAGAATTATGTGTATAATGTTTTGAGAGCAAAAAATTATGATGTTTATATTGGACACTCTGCTACATTTGAAGTTGATTTTGTGATTCAAAAACAGAATCGAACAATTTATGTTCAGGTTGCGTATTTGTTATCTGATGAGTTTGTAATTGAACGTGAATATTCAGCATTAGAAAAAGTAAAAAATAGTTGGGAAAAATGGGTAGTTACCTTTGACGATGTTCAGTTTCCAGCTCGAGAAGGAATTCGCCATATTCAGGCATGGAAACTAGCAGATGAATTAACTGATTGATTTTGTTCATTAAAGCAATAAAAAATTGTGAATTTTTCTAGTTTATATTCTTTATTCAACTGTTTGATATACACTTGTTCCTGAATCCGAGAACACATCATTTCTAATTTTCCCATTTTGAATTAATGCTTTTAAGGGTAATCGTATTGTTTTTTCTGAACAATTTAGCTGGGTACATAATTCTATAGCTGTCATGGGCCGATAATTTAATAATCCAATGATATCCCTTTCTAAATCAAAAGAGCTAATGTTTTCATTGATAATTTCAATTTTTTTTTGCGGAACAATAATTTCAGCAGTAGGTCCTAATTCATTTGCAATCTCACATAATCGTTGATATGAAACAGCTTCAATCGGTTCGTTGATTTGCTCACGAATAGCAGTTAACGGTCGACGCGTAATTGTATTGAGTTGCACTTTGTTTGGCTGAATTTGTGCAATTGCACGTTGGAGTGCAGCAATTGCACTAGGGGAGTCATTTAGTCCTTTGATTAGCATGATTTCAAGCCATAGTTGTCCAGTATATTCGTGTCGTAATTTCGCTAATCCATGAATAATTTGTTGTGCAGTGACTTTGCCAATGGGTCGATCAACTTTAATGAATGCTGCAGTGATTGCTGCATCTAAAGAAGGCATAATTATGTCAGCTTTGCGAACGCTTGTACGTACAGATTGAAATCGAAATAAAACACCATTCGTGAGAACAACAATGGGTTTGGGTGTTCGTAGTTTTAGTTGATGAATAATATGACTTAATTTTGAATTAAGTGTAGGTTCGCCCATTCCAGTTAGCGTAATCACATCAAAATGATTACGAAGCAATATTTTTTCAAATTCAACAGAAAGTTCGTTCCATGTCACATAGGGTTTTCGTTCAGCTGTTAGCAGCGTCGTTGGTCCAACTTCACAGTAAATACAATCTAAATTACAGCATTTTTTAGGAACTAAATTAACACCCAGAGATCGTCCCAAACGCCGTGATAAAATAGGGCCAAAAAAATGACTAGTCACGTTGTTTTTTAACAGCGCTATGCTTAAGTAGCATTTTCAGCTGTTTGGGCGATAATTCGCGATAAGCGCTTAATTTTAAGGTACCTAACGATAAACCAGCAAATCGCAATCGTCTTAGGTGCGTAATTTCAAAGCCGAGAGTTGAAAACATACGTCTTACCAAATGATTGCGTCCTTCAGTCACTGTAATGTCTAGTAACGTATGTTTATCATCTAATTCAACAATTTCCAGATTTTGTGCAGCTGCAATGCCGTCTTCTAAGGTCACGCCTTTGAGTAGTCGATCCACAAAAGCTGCAATCAGCGGTTTTTCCAAGCGAACCCGATAGGTTTTAGCACAATGAAATTTTGGATGTAACAATTTTTGTGTTAGCATTCCATCATTTGTTAATAAAATCAATCCGGTTGTATTACGATCCAGTCGTCCAATTGGATGCAAGCCTTTGTATCGTGCGTCTAATAAATCATAAATTGTTTTTCGACCAATGGGATCTGTTTTGGTTGTAATATAGCCTTTGGGTTTATTTAACATAATTGTTACTGTTTCTGCTGGTGTTACCAGTTTTCCTTGATACGAAATGCGATCAGATTCCGGTAGAATGGTTCGGCCCAGTTCTTTTACTTTTTTGCCATTTACAGAAATAAGGCCTTGTTCAATGAGCCGATCAGCTGCTCGACGAGAAGCAACTTCACAGCGGGCTAAATACTTGTTAAGTCGTTCTTTAGTCATGTTGTTTGAGTTTAATTGCTTTTTTAACTTGCGCTAATGTATGATTGGCAACCTCACTAGCTTTATTTTTTCCCTTTGCTAATATATCATTAACTAGGGCAGGATTTGCTAAATAATAAGCTCGTTTTTCACGAATTGGCTTCAAAAGTATTTGCAGTTCTTGGTTCAATTTCTTTTTACAATCAACACATCCCAGTTCTGCGTTTCGACAGCCTTGGGCAAGTAATTCGAGGTTGTCAACTGTATAAAATAATGATTGGTAGGCAAATACTGGGCATACTTCTGGATGGCCGTTGTCAGTTCTGCGCGGGCGTCCGGGATCTGTTACCATAGTCATGATTTTTTTTTCTAGAATGGCTTCATTTTCTCGTAAAGCTAGTGTGTTTCCATAGCTTTTTGACATTTTTCGACCGTCGAGTCCTGGCAATAAGGGAACTGCTGTTAATGCTGATTTGGGTTCAATAAAAACTTCTCCAAATAATGAATGAAATCTGCGAACTATTTCACGAGTTAATTCTAAATGTGGCAATTGATCTTTTCCAACTGGAACGACGTCTGTTTTATAAAGCAGAATATCAGCTGCTTGTAAAACTGGATATCCTAAAAAACCATAAGTGTCAACGTGTTTCCCTTGCATTTCCTCAATTTTGCTTTTATAAGTTGGCACTCGTTCTAGCCATGATAGCGGAGTTATCATGGACAAAATCAGGTGTAATTCACTATGTGCAGCAATATCGGATTGAATAAATAAGGTTGTTTGTTTAGGGTCAATGCCGCAAGCTAGTAAATCAACTGCAGCATTCCATGTATCTTCTGCAATGTTCGTAGTATTTTCGTAACTGGTAGTCAGAGAATGAAGATCTGCAATCATGATAAATGTATCATAATCTGGTTGTAATTCAACCCAATTTTGAATTGCACCTAAATAATTTCCAAGGTGAATAGCCCCAGTCGGTTGAATCCCGCTTAGCAAACGCCCTTTCATAATGTCTGAACTCCTAATTGTGAAAAAAACAAGGGTTTTAGCGTGACAACGATTATTTTATCCTTCTTCAGGCAAAACAATTAACTGAAACCAATAACGACCAATCATGTTAACTAAACTAATCATTTCCTCATACCAATCAGGCTTTTGAATATAAGAATTGGCTCCATAACCATAAGATTTACTAATGTCTTCAGTTGCTTTGGAAGAAGTTAATACAACCACTGGTATTTTTGAAAATTCCTTGTCACTACGAATGCGTTTGAGAGCTTCGTTTCCATCCATAATTGGCATTTTAAGGTCTAGTAAAACCATATTGGGGCGTGGATGTTTCAAACTATCTTGAAATGCATTTTTATGATAGAGAAAGTCCAAGGCTTCTTGCCCATTGCGAACCCGATGCAAATCACATTTGAAATTTGCTTTTCGAAGGGAATCACTTAATAGAAAAAAATCATCTTCATCATCTTCTGCATAAAGAATGGTAAAGATTTTTTTCTCTATTTGAATTGCATCTGCTATTGCTGTTGTCATCGTTTTTATCCTATTCTACGCTTAAGTGATACTATAAAAATTTTATTACGATTTGTCAATCATTGCGTGTTGAGGTAAGCATACTGTAAAAATTGATCCTTCGTCTATTTTACTGCTCACGTTAATAGTTCCTTGATGAATTTTGATGATTTTATCAACAATAGATAATCCGATTCCTGTGCCTTCAAATAATTCTTTTCCATGTAATCGTTCAAAAGGTTCAAATATCTTTTGAGAATAAGCTTCATCAAATCCAATGCCATTATCTCCAACAGATATTTCGTAAACTTGATCTCCAGTTCGTGTAGCTGAAATATATACGACTGGAGGCACATCAGGTCTGTGATATTTAAGTCCATTTCCAACTAAATTTTGAAATAATTGATGCATTTGCGTTTGATCTGCAATAACTGTTGGTAGCGTATTAGCAATTTTAACTGTTCCATTTTCTTTTTGGATACGTGCTTCTAAATCTTGTAAAACTTCGTTAAGAACAATATTGAGATCAACAGGTACAAATATACGATCTTGAATAGAGATTCGTGTGTAATTAGTCAGGTCGCCAATTAAGTTTTTCATCCGCGATGACGAGTTTTGAATTCGACGAATGTAATCTTTGGCTGTATCATTGGCTGCATCACCCAGTTCATTTAGTAACCGATCTCCAAACGCAATAATTCGGCGTAAGGGTTCAGATAAATCATGCGAAGCAATATGTACAAAGTCAGTTAATTCTTTGTTTCGTTTTTGCATTTTATCCATGACATCAATTAATGCCATGGAATGTTTAATTGAGCCATGAAGCTCATAAATATTAAAGGGTTTGCGCATAAATGAGGTTACACCTAAATTATAGCAGGTTTCAATATCATCATCTCCACCATGTCCAGTTAATACAATCACTGAAACAAGCTCTTGTTGTTGTAAATTTAAGGTGCGCAAAAATTCTGCGCCATCCATGACTGGCATACGTAAATCCAAAATAATAATTGCAGGCTTGAAATCATAGTAAACTGCTAAGCCTTCTTTGCCGTTTTCTGCCATGAGAATTTCGAAATGTTCATCTGCTAAGCAATCACTAATGCTCATACGTACGGTAGCTTCGTCATCAATCACTAATATGCGATTATTCATAAATTATAATCCTTCATTTCAACACCTAATAAAATAATAATATATTACTTTTTTTTAAAAAGATAGGGTATAATTAAACGAATATGTGCGTATATTGCTATCGGTTTATTATGTGTATCATTTTTTTGTTAATATCATGGACAGCTGCAGTAACACCTATAGGAATTGTAAATTTAACGCTGAGTTATAATGAAACAATTCAGGCTGCAGTGGAAAACCTAAAAAAAGTAATTTTAAATCAATCTGCGATTCAGCAGAAATATTTGCCAAATCTTTTTTATTCTGGCTCGTATCGATATGCTAGTGAGGTGTCCCTAATCAAGCTGCCGAATGTTGCGGCTGTTCCAATGGGCGTTCATGATAATTTTGATAATACGCTCAGTGCAACGTATCTTTTATATAATGGATCAGGTAAGGAAGCTACGCTTCGATCTATGACGCTTGCAGTAAAACTAGCTGAATTATCTATAGAAAAAACAAAAAAAGAGCGTGTATTTCAAGCTCTTTCAGCTTATCAAACTGTTCAAGCCCTACGATTACAGAAAAATATAGTTCAAAGCAGCGGTGAACGCGCAGCTTTTTTGTATGATAAAATTAAGGCACAAGCAGAAACCGGGTTTGCGCTGAAGCTGGATCAATATACAGCTGAATTATCTGTACTTCAATTTGATCAGCAATTGCTAGATATTTCTGCGACAATTGAACAAGCAATGGATCAACTCATCCTTCTGGTTGGCACAACTGTGACTGTTGATATTCCTTCTCGTGATTATTTCGCACCTCGGTTACCTTTAGCCATTATTCAGCCTGAGCTTGTGTTAATGCAAATTGTTCAGGAAGATATGCTCATAGCAGCCAAAGAAAATGCCAAAAGCCGAACAAGTCCTGAGTTATTTTTGAATGCACAATGGAAGCTGGGAAAACCAGGATTAAATAGTGGCGATAATGCGTGGATGAATTATTATATTTTTGGCGTTAATGTCAATGCGTCCTTATGGGACTGGAATAGTACACAAGCCGAAGTTCAGTCTTATGATGCGGAATTAGAGGCTCAACAATTCAAACGGCAGCTGTTAATAAAAGAGCTAGCGTTGCACTATCAGGCAGTCAATCGAGACTGCTTTTCGCTTCAGCAGCAGCTAAAGGTTTTGCAGGCAACGTTAGCTGTTTCCAAATCTCGAATGCAAATCTATGATGAACAACTTCACAATGATCATGTTTCTGTTGCAGATTTTCATCAGGCAAATTCAGAGTTAAGCCAAATAGAATCAAAGGTGCAACAACAAAAAATTTTAATATTACAAAAACAGTTGGAACTTGATTATTTAAGTGGTCAGTCTATTGATTTATGGCGTATTAACTAGCTTGAGGAGGTTAATTGTGAATAAAAATTTTTCAATTGTTTCGTTGCCAATGATGCTGTTTGGACTTTTTGTCGCAGTGTTGCTTGCCGGGTGCCAAGCTTCAACTTCAAAACTGTATAATGGTCGTGTTGAAGCAACGATCTATAAAATTCCTATTCAAACTGTTGGCATTATTCAGGAATGTCGATTTCAGGAAGGCATGATTGTATCAATTAATCAGATTTTGGCTATTATGAATACGGATCAGCTATATATTCAAAAACAGCAAAATCATTTGCAATTTCGTGAACTTGAATTTGCAGTAACAACAAATCAAGCTCAGCTAGCTCAAGTGCAAGCTAACTATTCTTTTGCAAAAGAAACGTTAGCTAAAACCCAAAAAATGGTTGATAAAGGTGCAGCATCTTTACATCAACGCAATGAATTGGTAACTCAACTTAAAGTACTTGCTGCTCAGTTAACTTCTGCAGAAAATAATATTCAGATTATTCGTAATAAACAAGATCAATTAAAAGCAGCTGATGCTATTTTGGATTTACAACTGAGACATTCAGTCATTAAGGCAAGCCAAAAAGGAACGATTATTAACCAGTTTATGCATCAAGGCGAATATGCAAATCCAGGAAGTATTTTGGCTGAACTAGCAGATTTAGATTTATTAGAGGTGACTATTTATATACCGCTTAATCTAATAACTGCACTCAAAATCGGGCAAAAAGTGCAGGTTAAAGCTGAAGGAATGATTGCACCTTTTATGGGACAGATTACGTGGATTGCAGCTGAAGCTGAGTTCACGCCTAAAACAATTTTGACACAAGAAGCCCGTACAACTCTGGTATACGCTGTTAAAGTCCAAGTTAAAAATCCAGAAGGCCAATTAAAAATTGGTATTCCAGTTGATGTAGATTTGTTGCCTTAACTATGGTGAGTCCTGTTGATATTTGCCATTTATCTAAAAGCTATTCTTCAGGTATTGCAGTAAATGATGTTTCCTTATCTTTAAATTTGGGTGAAATTTTTGGTTTAATGGGTCCGGATGGTGCAGGAAAAACGACTTTATTTCGTTTGTTAGTTACGTTGTTACGTCCGGATCATGGAACTCTTCAAATTTTCGGTCATGATTCGCGTATAGCGTCGCGTAGAATTAAACAAATGATTGGATATATGCCGCAACGGTTTAGTTTATATCCTGATCTTACAGTTCATCAAAATATGCGGTTTTTTGGGGGCATGTACAACGTAGCACCGTGTGATCTTGCAAATCGTATTCGCAACACCTTTCGTTTTTCTCATTTACAACCTTTTGAAAATCGTCTTGCAGGTCAATTATCAGGTGGCATGAAACAAAAACTTGCACTAAGTTGTGTGTTGCTTCATGAACCCAAGTTATTGATTCTTGATGAACCGACTGTGGGAGTTGATCCAGTATCACGTGCTGAATTTTGGATGATTCTTCATGAATTAGCTTTACAAGGAACTACTATTTTTGTTTCAACTGCCTATAGTGATGAGGCTTTGCAATGTACACGTGTTTGTCAAATGAATTTGGGAAAGCTGTCTCCAGTGAAAACGCCATCTCAATTTATTCAATCTTTTCAGTTTCCAAAATTGCAAGCTCACACGAGTTCGAATTCAGATGCAGTTGTTATTACTGATTTATCACGAAAATTCGGTGTTTTTACTGCAGTTGATCATGTTAGTTTTTCTGTAAAAAAGGGTGAAATTTTTGGGTTTTTGGGTGCAAATGGCGCAGGTAAAACAACAACTATTCGAATGTTGTGTGGCTTATTAATGCCAAGTTCTGGAAAAGCAACTGTGGCAGGATATGATGTATATACTCAAAGTGATCAGATAAAGAAAAAAATCGGATATATGAGCCAAAAATTTAGTTTATATAATGATCTAACAGTGAAAGAAAATATCGAATTTTATGGTGGAATTTATGGACTATCGCGAACAACAATTCGGGTACAAATTAAGGACTTATTAAGTAAGCTGGATTTACACAAACAAGCTAATCAATTGTGTCGTGATTTACCTTTAGGATGGAAACAAAAGCTTGCGCTTAGCGTTGCAATTCTTCATGATCCTGATATTGTATTTTTGGATGAACCAACCAGTGGTGTAGACCCAGCTTCTCGGCATCAATTTTGGTTGCTTATTTATGATTTGGCGCAAAAAGGTAAAACAATTTTTGTAACAACTCATTATATGGATGAAGCTGAATATTGTTTTCGGCTGAGTATTATGAAAGACGGGCGGATTATTGACCTAGATACTCCAGCTAGCCTAAAGATCAAGTATGGTAGAACAAGTATGCAAGATGTTTTTTTGTCTGCAGTATCAGTGCAACCAGCAATCACATGATGATGTCTTTTAAGCAAATCATTTTTAAAGAGTTTATTCATATTTCACGTGATCGACAAACATTAGTCATTATTTTGCTTATTCCTGTGTTAATGTTAATGCTGTTTGGATACGCAATTACCCTTGAAATGCGTAATATTCCGACTTGGGTGGTAGATCAAAATCGGACCCCAGTTAGCAGGCAGCTCATTAACCAGATTGGCGCGAATGGTTTTTTTCATATTCGTAGTGTTTCGTATTTTACTCCTGATGTTAATACTTTATTCCAGCAACGAACTGTCAAATGCATTATAATTATTCCTTACGACTATGCTCAATCTTTGCAAGATAAACCCAAGGTAGTTGTTCAAGTTCTGATTGATGCTAGTGATCCCAATGTAGGAAATTTAATTCAGAAATACTTAGCTGCGATCGCAAGTAATATTACAGCAAAGATCAATCCATTTCCGTATGCAGCATTTACGCTTGAACCTCGATTCTTGTATAATCCAGATTTAAAATCTGTGTATTTTTTTGTTCCTGGATTAGTTGCAGTGATTATGCTGTTGATTAGTGCCTTACTGAGCAGCATTGCGATTGTTCGTGAAAAAGAAACTGGCACGATGGAGCAGATTTCAGTTACACCCATTCGCTCAGTAGATATAGTTTTTGGAAAATTAATTCCTTATTTAGTAGTTAGCTTAATGAGTGGAGTGATTGTTTTATTGTTTGCTGTAGTGTTGTTTCGTGTGCCTTTGCATGGGTCATTGTTGTTATTATTATTTGCTATGCTTGTGTATATTTTAACAGGACTCAGTTTAGGGTTGTTAATTTCGATTCAAGCCAAAACACAGCAAATCGCAATGATGATGACAATGGTAATTACGATTTTACCTACAACAATGTTAAGTGGATTTATGTTTCCGCTAGATAGTATGCCAATTGTGTTTAAGTATGCCTCAACTATTATTCCTGCAACTCATTTTATTCAAATTATTCGAGGTATTATGCTCAAAGGAACTGGAATTGCAGAATTGACTATTCCCTTTGCTAGTTTAGGTTTTATTGCCTTGGTATTGATTGTGTTAAGTATAAAAAAGTTTAAATTAAGTCTCGACTAGAAAGGGTTTAAAAAGGATAAATTATGCAACGAATTTTTTATCTTGTGCAAAAAGAATTTCGGCAAATTTTTCGTGAAAAAGCAAATCTGATTATTATTTTTGTCATGCCTTTTATTCAATTAATTATTCTTGGATTTGCAATTACTATGGATGTAAAAAATATTTCAACAGTTATTGTTAATCAAGATCAATCGTCATTTAGCCGACAAATAGAGACCTCTTTAGGCGCAAGTAATTTGTTTTCAGTTCATGCGCCTGCGTTAACAGTGAAAAAAGCTCTTGAACGTATGGATAATAATGAGTGTAAAACTATTCTTATTATTCCGCCGCATTTTGAACGGGATGTTAAATCAGGTGATCGTCCTACCTTGCAGATTTTATTTGACGGTGTTGATGGTAATAGTGCAAGTATTGCTGCAGGATATATGATGAGTATGCTAACAACAGTACAAATTCAGTGGATGAGTTCATCTCTTCTATTAATGCAAAATCTTCGCAGCCTTCATCGCATTCAATGGGAGCCAGTCCTGTTATATAATCCGGAAATGGAAAGTAAACTTAATATTATTCCTGCTATTATAGCGTTGTTGCTCACAATGATTACTCTTTTATTATCTGCTATTAATATTGTTAGAGAACGTGAAATTGGAACTTTGGAACAGCTATTAGTTACGCCTATTCGTACGTTCGAGTTAATTATTGGGAAAGTCATACCTTATCTTTTGTTAGGTTTAATGCTTTTTACCATAGGTATTCTTGCAGCTGGTATTATTTATGGCATTTGGCCTATAGGAAGTTTGTTTTTATTGTATAGTTTAAGTATCATTTATATGCTCAATACGCTTGGCTTAGGTATATTTTTCTCAACAATTTCATCAACGCAACAACAAGCTATGTTTATGTCCTGGGCTTTTATGATTTTTGCTATTTTGCTATCTGGATTTTTTATTCCTATTGAAAATATGCCAGATATTATTCAAGGGATCACTCTTTTTAATCCTACACGATATTTTATGGTGATTATGCGTGCGATTTATCTCAAAGGCTCAGGCATTGTACCCTTGTTGCCAGAATTGGGTGCAATGATGCTCTTCGGCTGTATTATTTTTATTTTTTCTATATTGCGATTTCATCGAAGAATGACTTAGTCGCCCCATTTAGCACGAAACAGCCCCGGTGGCCGAGTGCCGCCGTATGGTAGTGTATCGAGGCAATCCGGGTGTCCAATTTATGCGACTATCCACTGACCAATATTGCGCTTTAGCGCGTCAAATTCGATGCCCACTAAAACGATCTTTTGGTTTGTACCCTGATACTTTCGTG
>CAYUBI010000055.1:1650-15737 GCA_964443005.1 uncultured Candidatus Marinamargulisbacteria bacterium | reverse complement strand
AAAAAAGCAAAAGAAATGTTGGGAATGAATACAGAGTAACCTCACCTCGTGCCCCCATCTGTCTGCCGAAGCAGACATTTTCCCCATCTTCATGGGGAAAAATTATAAGGATGATGTTATTAATACGACAAACGTGTTTTACCCCCTTTCCCATGAAGATGGGGAAGGGCTGGGGATGGGGGTAGGATGGGGGAATTTTATTTGCTCCCTTTATTTTTTGACGCTGTCTATTCTGACCATTTTTCTATAAAAATGATATCCATTTAAGGAATCAAAAAATATTCAAGTATTTTAAACTAGCTCTTGTCAAAAAAGTTTCTTCAGGATATATTTATCTGTGAAATAATTCACAGCAACAATAGGCGCGTTACGTTCAACGAAAACATTAAATAACAGGACAAGAGAAAATGGTACCGTCTAAATCAATCGAACGACTAATTGCTTATCGTAGTTTACTTAAAAAAAGAGATCACGAAGGTCAAGAATATATTTTCTCACATCAATTAGGCGAACTTTCAGGCCATACTGCAGCGCAAGTACGTCGCGACTTAATGGCTGTCGGATATTCAGGTAATTCAAAAAATGGCTATCATATTCAGGATTTATTAAGCTTTATTAAACAATTACTTGAACCTACGGAAGGCATTTCAGTGATTCTGTCTGGTGTTGGGAATCTTGGACGCGCCATTTTGAGCTATTTCGCAACACTACGTCCTTTGTTTAATATTATTGCTGGGTTTGACGTAGATCCCCAAAAAACAGACAGGGTAATTCATGGATGTCGCATTTATTCAATTTCGGATTTTTCGACAATTACCCAACAACATCCCTCGATTCAATTAGGTATATTGACAGTCCCTGCACCAGAAGCTCAGGCAGCTGCGGATTTATTGATTTCAGCAGGCGTATGTGGATTAATTAATTTTTCACCTGTGCGTATCAAAACGCCGGAACACGTATACGTTGAACATATGGATATGGCATTAACCTTTGAAAAAGTAGCTTTTATTGCCCGAGAAAAAACAAAAAGGAGCGAGTTATGAATGTGTTGATTGATAGTGTATTAGAAAAATACTCTGAATCCAAACGAGATTCGTTGATTCCAATTTTACAAGATGTTCAGGAAAATTGCGGTTTTTTACCAAAAGAAGCTTTAATAAAAATAAGCAAAAAAATGGGTATACCTGTTAGCAAAATTTATGGAATTGCAACCTTTTATAATCAATTTCGATTTCATCCAACTGGGAAAAACCATATACTCGTATGTCGAGGAACAGCTTGTCATGTCAAAGGTTCAGCTATGGTTTTGGACACACTCAAACGTGAATTAAAAATTGAACCTGGACAAACCTCACGAGATGGCGTCTTTAGTTTGGATGTTGTTGCTTGCATTGGTGCGTGTGGGCTTGCGCCAGTGCTTTCAATCAATGGACAATTTCACTCAGGCATGACTCCGGAAAAAACAACGGAACTAATCCAAACATTAAGGAATTCATTATGACCCACGAAAAATTATCAGGCATTATTCCTTGCTGCAATGAATGCTGGCATTCCCTCGAAAAACCCTGTCCGGATTTTGTTTTATGTATGACGATGGGCCCTATTTGCCATTCGACTCCTGAATGCAAACAATTACGACAAACATTTCTGGATACTATTAATCGCACGACAGCTAGCCGTCCTGCGATCTACGTTGGAGCTGGAACGTGCGGACTAGGTGCAGGTGCAGACAAAACATTAGCAGCTATTCAAGACTATCTTTGCGAAACAAACCGAACTGCAGATATTATTGAAGTTGGCTGCATTGGATTATGCACTGCAGAGCCTATTGTTGATATCGAATTTCCAGGAAGAACACGAATATCCTTTCAAAACATGACAGAAAATAAAGTAAAACCATTGCTCGATCAGGTATTTTCAGGCATTATTCCTGAAGAATCGATTCTAGGTCAATTTGAAACTACGAATCGCGAAACGTATCTTACCATCCCATTATTAAAAGACCACGTGTTTTTCAAACCTCAAACTCGCTGGGTTCTAGCTGGATGTGGAATATTGGATCCCTCCAATATTTTTGAAGCAATTGCACGCGGCGCATATCAGGCGTTTACTACTGTTTTAAAAAAGCATTTACCTAATGAATGTTGTTCAATTATTGAAGCTAGTGGTTTAAAAGGCAGAGGGGGAGGCGGATTTCCAACAGCTAAAAAATGGAAAATCGCTTTAGACCAAAACGCAGATCAAAAATATTTTATCTGTAATGCTGACGAAGGTGATCCTGGAGCATTTATGGATCGGGCAGTGATAGAAGGTGATCCGCATCGCGTTTTAGAAGGAATCGCAATTGCAGCCTATACCATTGGCGCAACAAAAGCCTATGTATACTTGCGTGCTGAATATCCTTTAGCTATTAAACGCTTAAAACAAGCAATTGTTGATGCTTCGGAACTCGGGTTAATTGGCGACAATATTCTGGATAGTGGTTTTCATTTAAACGTTATTATTAAACAAGGAGCTGGAGCGTTTGTTTGTGGAGAGGAAACTGCACTGATTCATAGTATTGAAGGGAAACGGGGAATGCCACGGCCACGCCCCCCCTACCCTGCAGTTAGCGGCTTGTTTGGAAAGCCAACCATTATTAACAATGTTGAAACTATTGCAAATATACCCACGATTTTCCAACATGGAGCTGATTGGTTTAATTCAGTAGGTACAGCATCCAGCAAAGGCACTAAAGTATTTGCCTTGTCAGGCAAAGTAGTTCGAACCGGACTTGTTGAAATTGCTATGGGAACAACAATTCGAGATATTGTGATGATCATGGGTGGCGGCATTCCTAATGGTAAACAATTTAAAGCTGTTCAAATTGGGGGGCCTTCAGGCGGATGCTTAACTAATGCACATCTTGATATTCAAGTAGATTATGAATCACTTAAAACTGTTGGAGCCATGATGGGTTCAGGTGGATTAGTTGTCATGGATGAAGACAACTGTATGGTAGATGTAGCCAAATTTTTTATGGAATTTATTCAACGAGAAAGCTGTGGCAAATGTATTCCTTGTCGTGAAGGCACGCGTCGAATGCTCGAAATATTACAAAGTTTAACTCGTGCTCGTCGCAATGAATCAGGAAATGATGCTTTAGAACGATTTAAAGGCATTGCAAATTTAGAAAGCTTGGCCACTGTTATTCGTGATACTAGCTTGTGCGGACTTGGACAATCTTCAGCTAATCCAATTCTGACGACGCTCCGTTGGTTTCGTGATGAATATGAAGCTCACGTTTATGAGCGTCGTTGTCCAGCCAAAGCATGCTTAGAACTTATTACTTATCATATTGATGAAGCTAAATGCACAGGATGCACCTTATGCACACGAAAATGTCCTTCAGGTGCAATCAAAGGATCTGTAAAAAGTCCGCATTATATCATCGAAGAAAAATGTATTGCCTGTGGTGCTTGTTATCAGGCTTGTCGTTTTAAAGCTATTGAGATTGTTTAAAAGAGGAGAATGTCTATGATTCAGATCGAAGTAAACGGAAAAATAATCGAAGCTAAAACAGGCGAAACGATTCTGGCAATGCTGCGCAGACATAACATTGACATTCCAACGTTATGTTATTTGGAAAACCTTTTCCCATCAGGTGCTTGCCGAATGTGTGTAGTTGAAGTTGAAGGTGCGAGAAATTTAGTGACTGCTTGTTCAAATAATGTTTCACCTGGAATGAAAATTTTAACGCATTCAACCCGAGTTCTTCATGCACGAAAAACAATTATCGAATTACTATTATCAAGCCATCCCAATGATTGCTTATATTGTGTTGCAAATAATAATTGCGAATTACAACATCTTGCAAATGACTATGTTGTACGAGATCGCCGTTTCAATGGAGAAAAAAATCATCACAAACTAGATCACTCCAGCCCATCCATTAGCCGTGATTCAGATAAATGCATTTTGTGCGGTCGATGCGTAAGAGTTTGCGAAGAAATTCAAGCCGTATCTGCCATTGATTTCATGTATCGTGGATGTAAAACACAAGTAGGAACAGCATTTAATCAAGGACTTAATGTATCAACCTGTATTAACTGTGGTCAATGCATTATGGTGTGCCCTACAGGTGCCTTATCAGAAAAATCACATATTCAAGAAGTTATTCAAGCACTTAGTTCACCAGACGTGTATACTGTTGTCCAACATGCACCTAGTGTATCTGTAACATTGGGTGAATCTTTTGGATTTCCAGAAGGCACAGATATTTGTGGCGTTATGACAGCAGCATTACGCAAAATGGGTTTTAAACGTGTATTTGATACTGGATTTAGTGCTGATCTAACAATCATGGAAGAAAGTGCGGAACTTATTTCACGCATTAAAAATGGCGGAAAACTACCCATGATTACCAGCTGTTCTCCTGGATGGATTAAGTATATGGAACAATCTTATCCTGATTTAATGGAACATGTTTCAACATGCAAAAGCCCTCAACAAATGATGGGTGCTGTTATCAAAAGTTTTTATGCTCAAAAAACTGGAATTGACCCGAAAAAGATATTTTCAGTTAGCATTATGCCGTGTACTGCAAAAAAATTTGAAGCTCAACGAGGAGAAATGCAAAACGAAGGACTCAGTGATGTTGATGCAGTACTAACTACACGAGAATTAGCAAAAATGATTCATTTATTTGGTATTGATATTAAAACATTGGAACCTGAACTTGCAGACAGTCCATTAGGGCAACGATCAACTGCAGGAAAACTGTTTGGAGCTACTGGCGGAGTTATGGAAGCTGCCTTGCGAACAGCTTATTATTCACTAACAGGCACGAATATGGATAATTTAACCATTCAACCTGTTCGCGATTTAGATGGCATCAAAGAATCTAAAGTCACAATTAATGACATGACCTTGGGCGTAGCCGTAGTGAGTGGTCTTGGAAATGCGAAAAAACTAATGGATGAAATACGCGCAGGCAGAAATGATATTCACTTTATTGAAGTCATGACATGCCCAGGCGGATGCATTGCAGGAGGCGGCCAGCCAGTCGGAATCAATTTGCAAAAAGTGCGCAATCGAATGAACGCATTATATGCCATTGATAAAAAGGAAAAAGTGCGTACATCACATGATAATGAAGCCATTCAAACATTATATAAAGAATTTCTAGGTGAACCACTAAGTGAAAAAAGCCACCATCTTTTACATACACACTATACACCGCGTAAAGATATTTATTAGGAATAGATAATGGCACCCCTACTTCCGCTTGTTAAATCTAATAAAGAACGATGCAGGGTTTGTTATACATGCGTACGCGAATGTCCAGCAAAAGCGATTCGAATTTATCAAGGTCAAGCAGATGTTATAACTGAACGCTGTATTGGGTGCGGGAACTGTGTCTTAGTTTGCAGTCAAAACGCTAAGGAAGTACTGAGTGGTATACCTAAGGTCACAGAACTTTTAGCATCTGAGGATAAAATAGCAGCAATTCTTGCGCCCAGTTTCCCTATTGCATTCCCCAATGTTCACTATTCTTTTATAATCGGAGCTTTACGAAAACTAGGATTTAATTATGTTAATGAAGTTGCTTTAGGTGCTGATTTAGTAGCTAAAGCATATAAAAAACTATTAACAGATTACCCTAGTCAACGATTTATTGGGTCTACCTGTCCTGCAATTATTGCTTACATTGAACGGTATTCTCCAGATTTAATGCCATTTCTCGCACCCATTGTTTCGCCAATGATTGCAACAGGGCGTGCACTAAAAGCTATTCATGGAAATGAATTAAAAGTCGTATTTATTGGCCCGTGCATTGCGAAAAAAGGCGAAATGCAAAAAGACCCTAAGGCTACAACAGATGAGGTTTTAACTTTTAATGAACTAATCGATTTATTCGAGCTAAACCACATTGATGTTTTAACAGCATCACCCTCCGAATTTGATGCTCCTGATGCAGGAAAAGGACGATTATTTCCTATTGCACGAGGGCTGCTGGAAGCTGCTGAAATAAGCGAAAGCTTAATTTTAGGTGATATTGTTGCAACAGATGGCAAAAAAAATGCAATTGATGCAATCAAAGAATTTGAAACAAAAGCTTTAAATGCAAAATTATTAGAAATTCTTTGTTGCAATGGCGGATGCATTATGGGCGCAGGCATTACCAAAACGCTACCTTTATTTCAGCGTCGCTCACTCATCAGCCAATTTGCCAGACAACAAAATGAAAAACCACAATTATCTGAAAAAAATCTCGAACATAGCAACATACTAAAAACATTGGATTTATCATGTTCGTTTCAACAAATGGAACAACACAATCCGTTGCCAAACAGCGAGGAAATAGCTTTTGTACTAGCAAAAATGGGAAAACTAACAGTAGAGGACGAACTCAACTGTGAAGCTTGCGGTTACGAAACTTGTAAAGAACACGCAATTGCAATATTAAAAGGTCTTGCAGAAAGCGAAATGTGTTTACCCTTTACAATTGAACGATTAAGAAAAACCGTTAAAGAATTGGCTAATTCAAATGAACAACTAGCCTCAACACAAGATGCTTTACTGCAATCCGAAAAATTAGCTAGCATGGGTCAAATGGCTGCAGGCATTGCCCATGAAGTGAATAATCCTTTAGGCGTTGTATTAATGTATGCAAATTTACTACTTGAAAAATATGAAGCAAATCCAGCGCTTAAAGAAGACTTAGATATGATTGTCATTCAAGCAGATCGTTGCAAAAAAATACTTTCAGGCCTACTCAATTTTGCTCGACAAAACAAAACAATTCGCCAACCCACAAATCTTGAAACCTTGATTCATGATTCAATAAAATCCGCTGCAATTCCTGATCGCATTTCCGTTTGCATCACTGTAGCTGAACCTATTATTGTTGCAGTTGACAAGGATCAACTGATGCAAGCACTGATTAATTTAATCACAAATGCAATAGATGCTATGCCAATCAATGGGAAATTAACCATTGACGGAATCGCATTTTCAGATAAAATTCATATTGTTATTCAGGATACAGGCATTGGTATTCCTGAAGAAAATTTATCCAAAATATTTGATCCATTCTTTACAACCAAACAAATGGGAAAAGGAACAGGCCTTGGATTATCTGTAACGTATGGTATTATCAAAATGCATCAGGGAGACATAACTGTAGCGTCAAATCGAGATGATAAAAAAGGTCCTATTGGAACTACTTTTACCATAAACTTACCTATAGGGATATAAAAAAAGGAGACCGCAATGTTACAAACAATTTTGCTTGTTGATGATGATGAAGATCTAATTTTGCAACAAAAAATCTTTTTGGAAAATAAAGGGTATGCAGTTATTTCAGCATTTGGCCACGAAGAAGCTCTGGAGCTGCTCAACACAGTTAAGCCAGATTTGGCAATTATTGATTTAATGATGGAAGAAAAAGAT
This sequence comes from uncultured Candidatus Marinamargulisbacteria bacterium, assembly GCA_964443005.1. Classification (GTDB taxonomy): domain Bacteria; phylum Margulisbacteria; class Riflemargulisbacteria; order GWF2-35-9; family CAYUBI01; genus CAYUBI01. The sequence goes on along the minus strand of CAYUBI010000055.1, from coordinate 8,303 downwards.
AGTGGGTTTATGCTGGCATATCAATTAAAAAAACATAACCCTCTTATGCCAGTGATTATTGCAACATCTGTGAGTCATGAAACAGGAATTGATTTTAACACAATGAATGATAGTCAAAAAAAATGGATTAAAGCAGATGTTATTTTATCAAAACCCGTGAGATTCGAACAACTTAAAGCCGAAATCGAGCGCTTATTACCATGAATGCGGAACTGCAATCACTGAGCATTTGGATCGTAGATGACGAGCCAGGAATGTGTTTAGCAGCTAAAAAAGCACTGGATGGACTCACTCTAGAATTTAACGACCTCGAAATCAATGTTATATTTTCGGTTGAAATGTTTTCGAGTGGCGAAAACCTGCTTGAAGCACTGACAACAAGGCAGCCCCATATTTTATTATTGGATGGACAATTACCCGGGATTAGCGGATTTGAGGTATTGAAACTATTAAAATTTGAAAAAAAATCAATTGCAACTATTTTGATTACAGGCTATGGAACCTTTGAAAAAGCAGTACAAGCAACTAAACTTGGAGCTAATGATTTTTTAGCAAAACCATTTTCGCCTGCAGAACTGCGGCACACGATTCAAAAAACTACGCGTGAAGTTATTCTAACTGAACAAGCCAAACGACTTGCTATAGAAAAACGACAAGTACGATTTGAATTTATTTCGATTTTAGCACATGAACTAAAGTCGCCCCTAAATGCAATTGATGGATATCTGGAAATCATTTATGGCCGAACTGTTGGACAACAACTCAGTGATTATGATGATATTTTCAAACGAGTAGCCATATGTTCGCAACGAATGCGCAAACTAATTATGGATTTATTAGATCTTACAGGAATTGAATCTGGTCAAAAAAAACGGGAATTCACTCCCCTTTTTCTGCGGGACATTAGTGAACGTTTACTCATAACAATGCAAGAATCCATGCAAAAAAAAATGTTAACAATCTCACTTGATATTTCTCCAACATTAACCTTTTGGGGTGATAGCAGTGAAATTGACATTTTACTATCGAATTTAATTTCCAATGCAACAAAATATAATATAGAAAACGGCAGTATTCGGATTGCAGCACAAGATTTCGATAATTATGTTAATATTATTGTTACAGATACCGGAATTGGGATGACTGTAGACGAACAAACCAAACTTTTCAAAGAATTTTCTCGCATTTCTAACAAAAAAACAAAAGGAATACCTGGAAGTGGGTTAGGGCTCTCTATTGTTCACAAAATTGCCTTATTGTATCACGGCAACGTCGTTGTTCAGAGCGAGCCTGACACAGGCACAACATTTACAATCCAACTCATGAAAGAAGGACACCCCTTATGTCAATAATTGATTACAACCGTGTAGATTTGCTGATGTCAACAACACAAAGCAGCAAAAAAGTATCAGGTATTCTTGAGCAATCGCAGCAATTAAAACGATTATCGCTGGAAGACGTAGCCCTATTACTTAATCAAACAGATCCCATGATTATTCAAGAAATAGAAACTGCTGCTAAAGCCGTAAAAAAAGCTATTTATGGAAATCGATTGGTAATATTTGCGCCATTATATATATCAAATCGTTGCAGTAATGACTGTTTATATTGTGGTTTTCGATCATCAAATCATTCTATTCATCGTCAATCTCTTGATCAAAAAGAAATCTATGCTGAAACACTTAACCTTTTAAAAACAGGACAAAAACGAATTTTATTAGTAGCTGGAGAATCGTCGTCGAAAGATTCACTGGATTACATTTACGAATCTATTGATACCATTTACTCGGTTCATGATGGCCAAAATCAAATTCGACGCGTTAATGCGAATATTGCGCCGCTGAGTATTGATCAATTCAAACGACTCAAAGAAAAAAATATTGGTACTTACCAAATTTTCCAAGAAACGTATCATCCGGAAACCTATGCGACCATGCATCCAACTGGCCCAAAATCAGATTACGATTATCGATTAGCTGCTGTAGATCGGGCCTTTCAAGCAGGGCTCCATGATGTAGGTATTGGAATATTATTTGGTTTATACCATTACAAATACGAAATTTTAGCAATGATGTCCCATATCGAATATCTTGAACGAACCTTTGGAATGGGCCCACATACACTTTCAGTTCCAAGATTGGAACCAGCAACTGGCTCAACCATTTCCAAAAGCCCACCCTATCCAGTTACAGATGACCAATTCAAATTAATTATTGCTATATTGCGACTAGCAGTTCCTTATACAGGCATGGTACTTAGCACCCGAGAAACACCGGATATGCGCAGATTGGCTTTTGATCTAGGCGTATCCCAAGTAAGTGCTGGCAGCAGGACCAATCCAGGCGGATATTCCACGAGTGAATCAACGCAACAGTTTTCTTTGGGAGATCACCGAACACTTGACCAGGTTATTCTGGATATTTGCAATAACGGATATATCCCCTCTTTTTGTACCAGTTGCTATCGATTAGGCAGAACAGGTTTAGACTTTATGGAATATGCAAAACCTGGTGCAATACAGAAAAAATGTACACCCAATGCTTTAGTTACCTTTCAAGAATATCTGAGTGATTACGCCTCTGAAGCAGTTCAAAAAATCGGAAAAAATGTAATCAAAAAAGAACTTGCAGCAATGTCAGAAGATCTACGGCATACTACTGAACTCATGTTAGCAAAAATCGAACAAGGACAACGCGACATTTATGTCTGAACCAACTCGAATTGAAAGCGATAGCTTGGGTAATCGCAAGATTCCTGAAAACGTGTTATGGGGCATTCACACATTACGTGCTTCTGAAAACTTCCCAATAAGCGGACTGCCTCAATCCCGTTATTTTTACAAAGCCTTCGCACTTGTCAAACTTGCAGCAACAATGACGAATCATCAACTGGGTTTTTTATCACAACCCATTGCGATAGCCTTGATTACAACATTAAACGAAATGGCAGCAGGCCAATGGATTGAATACTGGATTGTAGACCCTATTCAAGGGGGAGCCGGAACTTCAACCAATATGAATATTAACGAAATTGCTGCAAATCGGACAAATCAGCTACTTGCTGCAGATGAACAACGCTGTGATGCCTTTAATCATGTTAATCTTCATCAATCAACAAATGACGTTTATCCAACAGCACTGAAGATCGCAGCCTATTATTATTTAATTGATTTAGAAAAAGTATTAAACAATTTATTGCAAGCCTTACAAACAAAAGAAACCGAATTTGCAAGCATATTAACCTTAGCACGAACAGAATTAATGCCAGCAGTTCCGTATACACTAGGACGAAAATTCTCTGCCTATTGTGATATGATTGGCAGAGATCGTTGGCGTATTTTCAAATGCCAAGAACGAATTCGCCAAATCAATTTAGGTGGAACAGCTATTGGAACCGGTATGGCAGCTCCCAAAAAATATATTTTGACAGTAAGTGAAACACTTAAACAACTCACAGGATTGCCATTATCACGTGCTGAAAACTTAGTTGATGCTACACAAAATCACGATCAATTAGCTGAAGTTTTTGCCATGATTAAAGTTGTTGCACTCAACTTGGAAAAACTTTCCCATGATGTGCGATTACTCTCGGCTTTTGGCGAAATCACGTGCCCAGCAGTTCAAGTTGGCTCATCAATTATGCCAGGAAAAATAAATCCAGTTATACCGGAAATGCTGAGCATTATTGCAAAAAAAGTAATTGGCAATGAAGCAACTGCTGCACTTTGTATTGCTGGAGGCGAGCTAGAACTAAATGCCTTTTTACCATTAGTTGCTTATACACTTTTTGAATCGTTGGAGCTTCTCATTCGTGGAATTCCTGCATTTACCGAGAAATGTATTTTACCTTTGCAAGCTAATGCCATCATTTGCATGGAACATGTTCTGCGTTCACCTACTAGCGCAACAATTCTTTTACCAAAAATTGGCTATGCAAAAGCGTGTGAAGTAGCAACTTACATGCAAACGAAAACACTGACGCTTCGTGAGGCAGTTCATGAACTAAACATTATGTCACCAGTTGAGCTCGACGAACTTCTGACTCCTGAGTCGCTAAACGGACTGGGTTATGACTAACATTCCAAAGGGAAGCCGCTATCATCTTGCACTATTTGGCAAACGTAATGCTGGAAAATCGTCATTAATTAATGCATTAATTGATCAAGAACTGAGTATTGTTTCAGAAACGCCAGGCACAACAACAGATCCTATAGAAAAAGCTTATGAATTGCAACCCTTTGGCCCTGTTGTTTTTATTGACACAGCTGGTTTAGATGATACCGGAGAATTAGGCAAAAAACGTGTAGAAAAAACCTTAACAGTGATTGATCGCACAGATATTGGCATTGTTGTATGTGAGAATTCGCAATTATCTCCAGAAGAAAAAAACTTAATTCATCGCTTTTCCGAAAAATCAATTTTCTGGCTAATTGTGATTAATAAAATTGACCAGAAAAATGAGGAAACTCAGGAAAATACAATTGCTGAATTACGCCAATTGTACACAGTACCAATTATTCTGTGTTCAGCACTAACCCGCAAAGGCATTGATGCATTAAGAAATACGCTTGTTCACCATTTAGAAGCATTAACGCCACTCCCCCCTATGTTAGCAGATTTGGTAACTCCACCTGCAACAGTTGTACTGGTGATCCCCATTGATAAAGAAGCACCTAACGGACGATTAATCTTACCGCAAACAATGGCAATTCGCGAATTACTGGATGCAGACATTCCCTGCGTTGTTGTTAAAGAACGCGAACTTCACTATGTACTCACGCATACGCTTGCACAAAAACCCAACTTAGTTGTCACTGATTCACAAGCATTTTTAAAAGTCAGCGCTGATGTGCCAAATGACATTGCGCTCACATCGTTCTCAATTCTATTAGCACGACAAAAAGGCGATTTAGCTGCTTATGTTCAAGGAATTAAGGCAATATCCTTGCTTAAAAATGGCGATAAAATTCTTGTTAGTGAATTATGTTCGCATCGCCCCATTAGCGAAGATATTGGACGCGTAAAAATCCCGCGTTGGCTTAGACAATATACAGGAAAAATACTGATATTTGACACAGTCGCTGGCAAAGACTATCCTGCAGATTTATCTGCTTATAAGCTAATCATTCAATGCGGAGGGTGCATGGTTAATCGACGCCTAATTTTATCACGCATTGATCAAGCCAAAATACAAAATATCCCGATCACTAATTATGGTATTTTAATTGCCTATATTCATGGCATTCTTCCGCGAGCACTCAGCCTTTTTCCGTATATCACCTTACCATGAAAAAGCTAAAGCAAGTACGACAATGCCCCCATCCCCACCCCTTCCCCATCTTCATGGGGAAGGGAGCAAAACTCGTTTATCATAGGTTGCAGATGAATCAACAACATCCACACACGCAGGGATTCACGTATATTGAATTAATGATTGCAGTTAGTTTTGTATCAATTGTCTTTTTTGCATTTTTTTCACTTTCAACTGTTATAACCAATCACGCATTTTTTATTGAAAACGATATTAAATCTATGTTTGCAGCCAATAATCTTTTGCAACTAGAGCGGCTGCATCCAGGTGTTTTACCCATTGAAGAACGAACAGATTCTTCTGTCAAAGCAAGCATCCGTTTTCGCATCACACGAACGCCAACACGCATCACTGTTCAAGCAATTGAAGGCAAACGGCAAATTATTAAGCTAGTAGGAATCCATCCGTAAATTTAATTCAGCGCCTTTTTGGGAGTATATTCCAGTCACGGAATGAGCCTGAAGAATAATCTTAACGCTACTGCATATTGTACTGTATTATTTGCAGCATCATGAAATATTGTGACAGATTAATCACTCAACAAATTATTGATTCTATTCATTCTAAAAAAATAGTTCTTCTTGCTTTCTCCTTAGCTAAATAGCGTCTCTGCTTAATCCGAATTTAAGGAATAAGATGCAGGAGTAAGGGCTAAAAAGCTCTTGTTCTTTCGCTTTTTAGCTGGGGTGAATGATGGGACTCGAACCCACGGCCACCGGTGCCACAGACCAGTGCTCTAACCACCTGAGCTACATCCACCACGATGTTTTGGTGCGCCCGACAAGACTCGAACTTGTGGCCTACGGCTTAGAAGGCCGTTGCTCTATCCATCTGAGCTACGAGCGCGGAACGCAGAACATGCAAATTTTATCAGTTTTAGTGTGAATTAGCAATCAAGAAACCTCAAAATTATCGATTAAACCTTAAATAGTATGTAAACAATGGATCTGTAATTGAATACCCTTCTTCATCTTTTGTCAGAACGCCATTTTCAAAAAATGCTGCTACTATTTTACCAATAGTCCTAGGTGAAAACCCACCAAAGTCAGCTGGACCAGTTATATAAGGAGTTCCAATTAGCTCATTTGAATATTTTTCGCTTTGAATATGTTGGCCAGAGATTAAATCTATATGATCCCCCAACTTCATCATCGGCCATTCAGGATCAATCTCAATCTGCGGCTTCCAATTATCAACGACTTGGCGAGCCCCATCGATAATCTTCTGATAGCCTTCAATCTCAGCAACAATCTCTGTGGAAGTGGGATTTCTAGACTACAAAAATTAGTTTTTGATATTTCCTAAAATGTTCCACCTGATGCTAATTTTTCCATATCAGGTAC
>CAYUBI010000055.1:0-1550 GCA_964443005.1 uncultured Candidatus Marinamargulisbacteria bacterium | reverse complement strand
TTTTTGATATTTCCTAAAATGTTCCACCTGATGCTAATTTTTCCATATCAGGTACAATTCTTTTTAACATATGAGCAAGAAACATAGAAACTTAGTTTCAATAAAAGCTTGCGATAATTTTAAGCACATTCATTTAATTGCTCATCCGAAATTTGATGCGCACCATGAACAAGAAAAGGGGGCAAAAATGTTTCTTGCATACCGAATTTAATGAAAATTTCTGCAGCATACTTGATTGTTTCCATGTTTTGCCGTATATTCTTTAGTTTTACTATTGTATCTATGAAATAGTAAATAAACTAAAATAAACTAAAATAACCTTGATTTTGCCAACAATAAATTCAAGAAAAATATGTAATAGTAAAGTCAGGGAACAACATCAGTGAAAATTCTTTTTTTTAAAATAATACAAAATGTTAAATTCAGTTATTTTACACTTATAATTGGACTTTTGCTTACATTATTTGCCGTAATATATACAAAAAATGATATTGATTCTATTGAAAATAAAGAATTCATAACAGTTACAAATGAAATAAAATCAAATGTTAATATCCTAATAAAACGCTGTACTCAGTTAGTGATTACGGGTGTAGCTTTTTTTGATGCTTCAAGAGAAATCAGCCGTTCTGAATGGAAAATTTTCACAAATGGATTAGCTGTTGAAAAAGGACTTCTTGGATTAGGTCACACCATAATAATAAAAAAAAGTGAACTAAAATCTCATGAACAACATATTCGAAACGAAGGATTTCCCAACTATCATGTTTGGCCAATAGGGCAACGAGAGCTATATACAGCCATTATTTATCTTGAACCCTTTTCAGGACGAAATTTACGTGCTTTTGGATATGACATGTTTTCTGAGCCTATTCGAGTTGAAGCTATGTCTAGAGCCAGAGATACAGGCATGGCAGCTCTTAGCGGCAAAGTGACGTTAGTTCAAGAAACCACAAAAAACGTACAAGCCGGAACCTTAATGTATATGCCAATTTATGAAAAAGGACAACCGCATTCAACCATTGAGGAAAGAAGAAAGTCGATCATTGGATGGGTGTATTCTCCATATCGTATGAACGATATGCTATCAAACATTATGGTACATAATTTATTTAATAAAGATAAACTTCAACTAAAAGTTTATGATGGCGAAAAAATAATTTCTAAGAATATTCTTTTCGAATCAAAATCATTTTCTGGCAAAATAAGATTTACCCGAGTCGTTCCTTTGAAAGTTAATAATCGAATGTGGACTCTGGTCTTTTTACAATATAGTGATCCATTAATAGGTACACCTTATATGAGAGTATTTGGCATTCTTCTGATGGGAAGCTTTGTCAGCGTCCTGCTTTTCTTTTTAATTCAATCATTATTAACAACGCAAGAGCACATTGTATCAATGGCAGAAAAGCTGTCAATTGATCTTAAAAAAAGTGAAAAAAAAGCAACTCTTGCAAGTAAGGCAAAAAGTGAATTTTTAGCAAATATGAGCCATGAAATAAGAACCCCCATGAACGGCATTCTTTCAATGGCATCTTTATTAAATACAA
>CAYUBI010000054.1:0-15765 GCA_964443005.1 uncultured Candidatus Marinamargulisbacteria bacterium | reverse complement strand
ATTACCAACGAAAAACCGGTGTGATTTTTCCTGTTTGTTCGTATTCTTGGAGTTGGCTGATGCCAATAGCATCGTTTGCATTCGGTTGGTTGGGCATGAGCGTTCCATAATGTTCTAACAAATGTCGCTTAAAATTCAATAAGCGAACTTTACGGAAATAGTACACTAAATCTGCTCGGGATAAGTGTGGTGTTTCAATTGGGAATACAGAAGAGCGGCACTTATTCCATTCGGTTGCTAATAATTGCCCTTGAGTAATTAAGTCATTATATAGGCTGGTTCCAGGTGGAGGATAAAAAATAGAGGGTGCAATTAAGACATTTAAGGCTTGAAGATAGTCAAGTGTTGCGTCAATATCTTCTTTTGTTTGATTGGGTAGTCCTAAAATAAAGTAGACTGTTATAAAAAAACCTTGATGGCTGGCGTGTGTTACAACAGTTTCGATGTGACTGTTTCTGGAGGGACGATGTAGGTTTGCTTTGATGTTGTCTTGAGCTGCGACCAGTGATAGATTTAATGATCGAAATCCTGCATTCCACATTGCCTGAAGAAGGGGTTTCGTTAGTGTTTCTGCAGACAGACCGTTCATGGCATATATTGTAATATCTCCTAAAGGAAATGTTGCATGAATTTGGTTAAGTAAATCTAAAAACCAAGCAGAATTGAGACTGAGATTGTCATCTTCAAAGTCGAAAACTCGCACTGTATGTTGATCGTATAAATAGCGCATTTCGATTAGTATTGATTCAACTGAACGCTGGATAAATGTTGGCCCGTACATTGAGGCTACTGTGCAAAAAGTGCATTTTTGCGGGCATCCACGAGAGGTGACCAAAAAACTCATATTTTTTCGATGCATTTGATATCGAGTGGAATCAATGAATTCCCGCTGCGGAATTGTTGTTAGAAAATTAGCATTTTTTGATTTAGAAATTCCAAAATAAGACAAAAAAGTCGATTCGTCTGCACCTTCGATAATGTCATCAATTTGTGGAAATCGAAGCGCAATTTCTTTTTTGAATACTGTCGCATGATAGCCGCCAATGATAATTCGAATGTTGGGGAATTGCGCTTTGATTTTCGCTGTTAGTATAGCAACAACATTGAAATATGCTGTAAAATTACACGTAATGACGAGCGTATCAGGCTTTTTTTGCGCAATTTGTTCAAGGATTTCCGTATTGCTTAATCCAAATCGATAATACGCGCCAAATAATTTCATGGGGCCTATTTCTTTTTCATTATAGATTGTTTTTAAATAAGCAAATTCTGCAGGAAGCGCAATAGTTTTCTTTTTGTTTGGCTTGAGTGCATCCAAAACTTGCACATCTACGCCGTTGTTTGCTAGCCACGTTGCTAAATATAAAACGCCCATAGGATACGTGCGGATTTCAGTAAGATAAAAATCTTCGATGGGTGGTTGAATCAGTAAAATCATTAAGAGGGATGGTACCGTAGGTAGTGGTGCATTTCAATAGATTTCGTTGCATAAGTTATATCAAGGAAGTAAATGATATTATTGGATGAAATTTTCAAATGAATCAAACGATATATTGCATAGCTAGTATTCGTGCTAGATATCTTTATACGAGGAGAAATGATTATGAGTTCAATATCTGCCGCAATTCCAAACAGTTCGTTAGTCGTTCCAGTTTCGCGGAACAATTCTAGTGAGCCAAAAGGGGATAGTTTATTGAATCCGTTAAATTCCAAGGATAGTTTTCAGGCAAGTCTGCCAATTGATGCTGCAAATATCAGGCAAATTGATCCTTTGTTCGAAAGTTTACAGTTGGCTACTACGCCCATTAATATGAATACCTACCACGTTGTTACTGCTACCCCAGCTGGAAAAAATATTCTAACTGCTTCAATGGATTACCAAGCTAGAAACATAAAAATAAATGTGACGGATATCGAAAAAGATCCGAAAACAGGAAATTATTTGGGGAATGTATATTTGGGACTAATGGAGGGCATGGAACAGATTAATTTTCGTTCAAAAGATTGTGCATTGAATTTTCATATATTAAAAACTAAGGGTACAGGAGAAGCAACAATTGGAAGTATAAAAGTTCAGTTGAGCGTTGATGTTGGTGGAGTGCAGCAAAATTATGCTGTAGATATTGACGAATCTGTTTCTGGGAATTATTCTCTTGATTTGACGAAATTTCGCAAATATTCAAAGGTAGAAGGTGAATGGGTTTATGGGACGCAAACATTAGCGGACATATTTTCTGCTGATGAAAATGGGACAGGATCTCGTGCAGTAGTAACTGCTATTAATTTTGGTATTACTGGGAAAAAACCAGGAGTAACCAATGCGGACATATTTTTAGCAGATATGTCTTTTTCTGAAATAAATGCGCAGGCAATGATCACAAATCCTCAGCCAAGCGAGTTTATTTCTTCAACCAAAGGCGCATACAAGTTTATGGCAACCCTAAATCGACCTGCTGATGTAAAACGTGCGGCATATGTGTTTTCTCAATTGATAGACGGAAAACCAGAGCAAAAAGTGGAGGTTGCAGCAACGATTATTGGTCCTGATGGAAAAACAACTTTTGCTGATATTGATGTTGCCAAGCTTGGGTTTGTTCAAGGTCCTGTTAATTTTATGGTGAAAACATGGGATGTTAATGATAAAGAATATTTTTCACCTGCAGGCGTTAACTTTAATTATTCTGATTTAGCTGTTATTCAACAGAGCCGCCCTATTTCTTTGCCAAGTTGTTCCTTATATGCAACCAATAATTCGAAAGTAGCGGGTTCGTATATTAAACTTATCTCTAGCCCAACCAATCCGAAGGATTTTGATTTGCAATATGCCAGACCACCGTTACCTGTGGGTAATGACTATGATCAATTAGCAGGATTTGTTTTTCCTGTTGATTATACTTTGCGCTTTCAAAGCACGAAAGACACGTGCTTAGTTCTTGAAGTGTTGTCGGAAAGCTCGTTGCTGGTTGATCCTAAAATTCAACTAGGTATTAAAACAGAAAGCAAAACTCATTTGTTTGAAACAGACGTTAAGCTGTTGCCTGTATATAGAGGTGCACAACCTGGTAAGCAGTTTTATTCTATGCCAATGCTTGGGCTTAAATATCTTGGGTATTTAGACGACAAATATGCGTTTTTTGAAGCATCTGCTAAAGACAAAGAAAAAACAGTTAATGACTTTCAAATACCTGATGATGCATATATTTCACAGTTAACCATTATGCCTAAATATACGAATTTCAAGCCGCCACGTGTGATGGATGGCCCTGAACAGGACCCATCGCCGGTAGTAGTTGCTAGTGCCTTGAAAATTAGTTCCGTGAAATTTGATCCTGCTTCTCCGGGACTTGAGATAACTTCGCCTATAAATGGACAGGCTTCTTGGGATGAAGTTTCTTTTTCTTGGAATGATCCTTCAACTGGAAATAATAGTTATTTGCAGTTTACTGATAAAAGTAATGGAAGAATTAGCCATATAAAAGCTACGTCAAATCCGTTTACATATACGCTCGGTACTGGCCAGTATGAGGTAAGAGTCTTTGATAGAAAACCGGATGCTTCTTGTATTGCTACTAACGCAGCGATTTCTATTTCCGTATCAAATTCTGAAAAACCTAATTATCAACATTATACTCAGTCTGTATATGGTACTCTTACTAATGGCGAAACTGTTGATGTACCTAATGATAAAGTTCCTGTTTTTATATTTAATGGAAATCATACAGCTGAAATAGTCAAAGGAACAGTATCAAAAAATGAACAGGGCTCAAGGGGCTTGGAAGTAATATTCCCGCAGGATTGCAATCAGGATTTATATGTAGGTGGCACTGGCATGGCTTTTTCCAAAGAACAATGGCCCATTGCGCGACGAAAGGATGGTTATTTAAGGTTACAATCTGTTGGAAAAATGTGGACGCCAACTACAGATTCCAGTGCTCAAGCAAAAATAAGTATTCAGATAAAAGATATTAATTCATCTACGGATGCTGTTATTACGGATTTAGATAAGTGGATAGATTTATCAAATGTTCAGACAACAGCTGATGGACAGGGTCAGTATATTGATATTCCGTTATCTTCATTTTTAACGAAAGAAAGTTTGTCGTTGGTGGATTTGTTTAAACATAATCCTGGATATGCTCCTGCTGGAATTGTGGTTGTTCCACAAACGTTTTATGGAGGAAAGTTTCAGCTTGAAAATGTTAGTTTGTTGCCTCTTATTGATCAGTCGGACGTTGGCAGTTTGTTGCCTTATATTGATCAACATGTTTCATAATGGCTAGTTGATATTGGTTGGTTTGTAAGGCTTGCCTTGGGAGAGAGTTCTTGATATAGTCTTTCTCCCATGTGGAAACTGTTCAAGAGGTTAGCGCCTGTAAAAACTACAATTTGTACGCCTGTGATTTTGCAAGACAGTTTAACTGTGGCAGATTACGATTATCCAATTACGATTACGATAGAGCAGCGGCGTACGAGTACAGTTCGCGTGCGGCATACAATTGATATGCATATTTCTTCATACAGTAATGCAGCTGAACAAAAGCAAATAATTGAACGCTTTAAAGTGTGGGCGCGTAAAAAAATCGAAAAACATCCAGATGGGTTTCGTCCGCGCGCTATACGCCATTTGCAATCTGGAGATCGACTAACACTTTTTGGCATTCCTTATCAGTTACAAATTAAGTATATTGTAGGGTCGCGACATAAGATTACACTTGATAATACTGTTATTTCCCTAGCATTACCGGAACAGTTTAAACCGCCAGAGTATAGCGAAGTTGTCAAAAAAATGTTACGAAGGGAATTAGGTCGTTTAAAACAAACAGAATTACATGAGCGCATCCAGATTCTTAATCGCCGCTATTTTCAGCAGCAAGTGAATCGCGTTCGTTTTAAAGATAATCGGTCGAATTGGGGCAGCTGTTCTACGCGTCGTAATATTACAATTGCAGTTCGTTTGCTTGCCGCACCTGTGGATGTTTTTGAATATGTTTGCATTCATGAACTAGCACATTTGATTCATCTGAATCATGGTAAACCTTTTTGGGAGCTGGTTCAGGGAATTATGCCTGATTATAAGAACAAAATTCACTGGCTAAAGTTATATGGGCATCAGTGTGATCTGGGATGAAATTCGTTTGGTTTTCTATCTTAAAATATCCTACACTAGGTGCTAGAATGATAACAACTTCATGTTAAGGAGCTGTTTTTAATGAATGATTTTATGTCTCTTCGCCAAACTGATCCGGATATTGCACTTGCGATTGATGCTGAACTAAAACGGCAGCGAAATAATATTGAGTTAATTGCTTCTGAAAATTTTACATCTAAAGCAGTTATGGAAGCAACAGGTTCTGTGTTAACCAATAAATACGCAGAGGGTTATCCTGGTAAGCGATATTATGGTGGATGCGAGTTTGTTGATGTAGCTGAAACCTTGGCTATTAATCGGGCCAAAGCACTTTTTGGTGCGGAATATGCCAATGTTCAGCCACATTCAGGTGCGCAGGCAAATACTGCAGTATATTTCCATTTTCTTAAGCCTGGAGATAAAGTGCTTGGCATGAATCTTAATCATGGTGGACATTTAACGCATGGATCAGCAGCAAATATTTCCGGACAGCTTTATTCTTTTATTCCGTATGGTGTTGATCCAGTTTCGGAACGTATTGATTATGCTGAATTGCGGCGGTTGGCTTTAGAGCATCGCCCTAAAATGATTGTAGGTGGAGCAAGTGCTTATCCGCGTAAAATTGATTTTGCAAAAATGCGCGAGATTGCCAATGAAATTAATGCAATATTGTTTGTTGATATGGCGCATATTGCAGGATTAGTGGTTGCAGGATTGCACGATAATCCAGTACCTTATTGTGATGTAGTCACTTCAACAACGCATAAAACCTTACGTGGCCCACGCGGTGGATTGATTTTAGCAAAAGCAGAATATGAAAAACAGTTGAATAAGGCTATATTTCCGGGGATTCAAGGTGGGCCCTTAATGCATGTTATTGCTGGAAAGGCAGTTGCATTTAAAGAAGCTGCAACTCCAGAATTTGTCGCATATCAGCAACAGATTGTAAAGAATGCGGCAGCTTTAGCAAATGCTTTGCTTAAGTTGGGGTATCAATTAGTGTCTGGTGGCACAGACAATCATTTAATGATAATTAATGTCAAAGCTACTTTAGGCATTACAGGAAAAGTGGCTGAAGCAGCCTTAGATGCAGTTCATATTACTGTTAATAAAAATACCTTACCTTTTGAAACCGAATCTCCATTTGTGACTTCTGGTATTCGTATCGGAACTCCGGCTGCTACAACTCGGGGAATGAAGGAAGCAGATATGGTAACCATTGCATCAATTATTGATCGAACATTACGTCATTTGGATGATGCAGCTATGGCAGAAGCGTGTCGCAAGGATGTGTTGGCTTTAACTCAGCAGTTTGCTCTTTATGATTAAAGGAAAGACGCAAGCTATGTCAGAATATGTTGAACGTCCAGATTGGGACACTTATTTTATGATGATTGCAGATGTTGTTGCAACGCGATCATCTTGTTTAAAACGACAAGTTGGCGCAGTGATTGTTAAAAATAAGCAAATGATTGCTTCTGGGTATAATGGTGCGCCTAAAGGGCTTAAACATGCCAGTGAAGTTGGCTGTTTAAGAGACAAGTTAAATGTGCCAAGTGGAACTCGGCATGAATTATGTCGCGGACTTCATGCAGAACAAAATGCCATCATTCAGGCAGCAGTGAATGGAACAAGTACTGTAGGTGCTACTATTTATTGTACGTTTTTGCCGTGTGTAATTTGTACTAAAATGATTATTAATGCTGGCATGAAACGAGTTGTATTTAAAGGTTATTATCCAGATGATTTATCAGTTCAAATGTTTTCTGAAACTAATATTGAATTAGTCCTTTTTAAGGAACCGGTTTTGGTGCGCGAGCCAATTTGCAAGGTTGATTTTGGAGATAAGGAGCTGGATAATTGGTCAAAATTGGATATTTAGGCCCTAACGGAACCTTTACTCAGGCTGCAGCACAAAAATATCTTTCTGGTTTGGCTGGAGAAGGTGTTTTGATATCGTGTCATACTCTTTCTGAGATTATTGAAGCTGTTGATGCTGGCAAATTAGATCAAGCAGTTGTTCCTATCGAAAACTCTATTGAAGGGCTGGTTCATCCAACGATTGATGGGCTATTGGCTAGTCAGAATGTTCATGTTTTATTGGAATTATCTATGCTAATAGAACATCATTTAATTGCTCATTCAGGAGTTACCAAGTCCATGATTACCGGAGTAATTTCTATTGCACAAGTTTTGGATCAGTGTCAGCACTATATTCAAAAACAATTTCCTATGGCAACAGTGTATTATGCGCACAGTACAGCAAATGCAGTGCGTAGTTTAGCTGAAAAAAGTTTGCTGTTTTCTCATGATCCTATGGCTATGGCAGCAATTGGGCCTCGTCAAGCAGCAGATATTTATCAATTAGAAGTTTTAGAATCAATGATTCAAGATGAAAAATCGAATACAACTCGTTTT
This sequence comes from uncultured Candidatus Marinamargulisbacteria bacterium, assembly GCA_964443005.1. Taxonomy (GTDB): domain Bacteria; phylum Margulisbacteria; class Riflemargulisbacteria; order GWF2-35-9; family CAYUBI01; genus CAYUBI01. The sequence continues at coordinate 8,219 of CAYUBI010000054.1, read as the reverse complement.
GTTGTGATTAGCCATTCTGAAAAGCCACTATTGTCTCGTCAATGCGATAAAGTCTCTATCGCGTTTGCAACGCATGCGGATGTTCCAGGTAGTTTGTATCGAATCTTGGGTGAATTTGCACAGCGCGAGATAAATCTCACAAAAATTGCTTCTCGGCCTACTAAAAAATGGTTAGGACACTATGTTTTTTTTATTGATCTTGTTGGAGATATGAATGACCCGCTTATTTCTGAAGCATTAGCAGCTGTTCAACGTCAGACAACATTTTTCAAGGTTTTAGGTAATTATCATTTGTTATGAGGTTAATATATGCTTGATCCTAAACTAATTCGTGAACATACAAGTATGATTCGGCAGCGTTTGGGGCGACGCAACATGGATTTGGCTGTTTTTGATGCTTTTGTTTTGCTGGATAAAGCTTGGCGTGACAAAACTGTATATTTAGATGCGCTTCGTAATGAGCGAAAATTAGCTTCGCCTAAAGGCAAGCCAACTAGCGAACAATTAATGTTGCTTCAGGATTATTCTCAACGCATCAAAAATGGTGAAGCAGAAGAGCAAACTCTTGTAGATCAGCTTAAAGCTGCAGCACTTGTTATTCCAAACATTCCGGATGATTCGGTTCCTATAGGGAAAAACGAGCAAGCAAATCATGAAGTTCGACAATGGGGAACCCCTGTAACTTTTGATTTTACAGTAAAAAGTCATAATGAGCTTGGCGAGTTATTAGGTATATTAGATTTTGAAGCAGGAGCGAAAATAAGTGGCGCGCGTTTTACTGTATATAAAGGTTCTGGGGCGCAGCTTGAACGTGCGCTGATTAATTTTATGCTGGATTTTCATACTAGGGAACATGGCTATACTGAAGTGCTTCCGCCGTTTCTTGTTAATCGTGATAGTATGACTGGTACAGGCCAACTCCCGAAATTTGAAGACGATTTGTATCGGACAACTGCGGATGATTTGTTTTTGATTCCAACAGCTGAGGTTCCAGTGACCAATATTCATAAACAAGAAATTTTGTCAGCAGACACCTTGCCCATTAGCTATGTTGCTTATACGCCGTGCTTTCGTCGGGAAGCTGGTTCTTATGGGAAAGATACTGCAGGGTTAATTCGTCAGCATCAATTTAATAAGGTTGAATTAGTAAAGTTTACGCGTCCGGAAGACAGTTTTTCTGCTTTGGAACAATTAACCTCAGATGCAGAAGCTATTTTAAAACAGTTGGAGCTTCCGTATCGAGTAGTGGTATTATGTAGTGGTGATTTAGGGTTCTCGTCTACTAAAACATATGATTTGGAAGTGTGGTTGCCTTCTCAAGGGAGGTACCGTGAAATTTCCAGTTGTTCTAATTTTTTGGATTTTCAGGCACGACGCGCCATGATTCGATGTAAAGATGATCAAAAAACGTGTTATGTACATACCTTGAATGGTTCGGGATTAGCAGTAGGCAGAACATTTGCTGCGATTTTAGAAAATTACCAAGATAGCCAGGGAAATGTTTGGGTGCCTCGTGTATTAATGCCGTATATGAATGGAAAGGAGAAACTGTAAATGAGCCCTGATTATATAAGCCATGTTAAAGTGTTTCGTGCGTTAGCAAATGAGGAGCGCTTGCAAATGATTCGTGTGTTACTTGAAAAATCGATTTGTGCAGGTGATATGGAGAAGTTGTTTTATATGGAGCAATCAACAACTTCGCATCATTTAAATGTTCTTAAAAGTGCAGGCATACTTCGTGCAGAAAAACGAGGTCGTCATATTTTTTATTTTGTTGACACGCATTTTTGTAATCGATTTTATCCCTTATTTATGAAAGATATGGGGATCCCTAGTGAATCCTAATCGCAAAATATCCGATCATTATCATCGTGCTGATTTTGCTTGTCGATGTGGAAAATGTTATGACGAATTCAAGATTTCGTTAGGGATCGTTGGAATTTTAGAATCTATTTATGAAAAGTACAAAGGTAATATTGAAATTATTTCTGCTTATCGATGCAAGCAAATGATTGACAAACAGGATAGTTATAAAAAAAGTTATCATGCAATGGGAAAAGCTGTTGATATTAAGCTAAAACAAGGTAATAGTGCTGAATTATTTCGAATTATGGAAACCTATTCTGAAATTCATGGAATAGGATATTATCCTGAGGGGGATTATATTCATATTGATATACGTGAAAAAGATCGGGCAGTATGGATATATGAAGATCAGCAATATAAAGACTTAACCCCTGCCAAGCGCGAAAAGTATGGGTTATAACTGCAATTTATCCATGTGACGGTGCTTTCTTTTTCTTCGCAACAATTGTAAAAATTCGTTGCACAACTTGATCAATGGATAAGTTGCTGGTATCAATGATGGTTGCATCGAATGCGCAAACAAGCGGAGAAAAATCTCGCGTGGAATCTAGTGCGTCACGCGTGATAATGTTTTGTTTTATTTGTTGTAAGTCTGCTTTTTCGTCACAACTTATAAGTTCTGCATAACGTCGCTTGGCACGTACATCAACTGAAGCATCTAAAAAGAATTTGAAACGACAGTTTGGCAGAACATGGCTGCCAATGTCACGGCCTTCCATTACAACATCTTGGTGTTGTGCGATTTGGCGCTGAAATGTGACCATGGATTCGCGTACTTGTTGAATGCGTGAATAATAGGAAACTTGTTCACTAACAGATTGAGCAAACACGTCATTATTGCGATCACGACCATTGATCCATACTAATCCATCGTGAAATTGAAACTTTAGTTTACTAAGTAAGGTTTGTATTCCTGATAAGTTATCAGGCTTTATGTGTTGTTCGATTGCAAGCAATGTAATGCCTCGATACATTGCTCCTGTGTTAATGTAATTGATTTGAAGAAGATTGGCAAGGTGCTTGGCTACCGTGCTTTTGCCTGAACCTGCAGGTCCGTCAATGGCTATTGCGAAGTTTTCAACCATCAATGATGTCAATGGGAGCTTTGCAGTGATTGCATTTTCCATTTGTATAGTTTTTGGCAACAACATCGAAATCTACACGATGAACTACGATTTCGTTGCAAGTAGGACAATAGGTGTTTTCATGTTCATTGTAAATGAGGTTGCCAGTGTAAACATATTTTAGGCCAGCTTCTTTTCCGATTTTAACTGCAGCGTCAATGGTTTTTAATGGAGTAGGCGGAAGATGAACCAAATCTAATTTGGGTCGAAATGAGGTAATATGCCAAGGCGTACGATCACCTAGTTCTGAATAAATCCAGTTTGCCATTAGTTTAAGTTCATCCATGTCATCATTAATACTAGTGACTAAATTACTAACAAGTTCTAAATGAATGAGTGAATTGTCTTTGATCCACTTAATTAAGGAGGTAACAGGTTTAAATCCGTTAATCCCTGTTAATGCGACATAGCTTTTGTCTGAAAACCCCTTTAAATCAATGCTCATGGCATCAATATAAGGAGCAAGTTCCTCAAATGGTTTTTGATTAACATATCCATTTGTGACATATACGACCTTGAACCCTTCGTTTTTTGCCTTTTTTAAGCCTTCGATTGCATATTCAAACCAAATCATGGGTTCATTATATGTTAGTGCTAGGATTGAGCAGCCGTGTTCTTTTGCCATTGTTAATGCATTGTCAAAGGTGAGTGTGTCTGCTGTTTTTTGCGCACTTTTACGGTCGATTTGGGAAATATGATAATTTTGGCAGTGCTTACACCGTAAATTACATCCCAAGGATCCAATTGAGAAAATTTTTGATCCTGGATAATAATGAAAAAGTGGCTTTTTTTGAATGGGATCTACTGCCATAGAAGAGACTTTATTATAAATCATACTATATAATGTTCCATTGATGTTGGAACGCACGAGACATTTGCCATTGTGATCAGGTTTAATGACACAGAAATTTGGACACAGATCGCACTGTACAATTTTATTGTCTAATTGATGATAATACGCGGCTTCTTTCATAGTATCCTCTTAGTAATAGATATTATCATATAGTTCATGAATTCATCAATTAGCAAGGTTAAACAATTTGCTATAAGAATTTATTTTTTAGAGGGGTAAAGGTATCGTGAAATGTCGCCACGAAAAAGATCTAGTTTTTGATTAAAAGTATTTTTTATATATGCGACTAAATCCGTTGCTGCAGGATCTTGTTCGAATTTGTTAAGGCTGTTAATTAGTTTTTGATGATCATTGTTGTTAAAGGCACTGATGATTTGAGGTATTTGTTCCTTTAGCATATCAAATTTTTCTCGATCTAAAAATGAAATCATTTCTATCGATGTATTCTGTGTGTTTATTTTTACAAATTTTAGAGTAGCGCGTGCAAAATGATTGAGTTTTTCGTTATCTTGTTCAAGTTGGCTAGTTAACGCATTGAGCGCATCCCAGTAATGAGATTTATTTAAACATAGTACAAAGAAATTATTAGTAGATGCAACAGTATTAATATAATCAATTTTGTTAATATAATGCGTTGCAAAGGCATCCTTCGGTTGTAGCTGTTTTATGTAAGAAAAATATTTTTTTGCTTCAGAAAAGTTTTCCTTTATGAGGTTGTCAATTGCAATGTTATGTAATTTTGCAATTTTGAGGTGTTGTTTTGATAAAGCATCGTTGTGTCCCAAAACTGCATAAATGGGGATTGTTTCTTCTGCACCAATTGGCTTTACAGGATACAGTTTTCGTAATACAAATTCGTTGCCTAGGGTTTGTTTTGTTGATTCGCTAATAATAATGCCATAATATCCAAAATAGGATCCTAAGCTTTCTAGGCGGCTAGCATTATTTACAATAGTACCAATGTAGCCTGGTTCATATCGTTCAAAAACAACGTCATTGTTGCTGGGTATTATTTTCTTCATGTTGAAGTTGCTGGTAGATGCACCTACTGTGCCTACTGATATTTCGCCAGTATTAATGCCTGTCCGTAACTGAAGCGTTAGATCGAAATTTGGATTTGTTTGTTGGATTATTTTGATTTCATGAGCAAATTCTTCAGCAATATAGGTGTTTAATTTTTCAAGATCATTGTGTAATGTAATGGCTGCAATAACTGCATCTGGTTTGTCTCCAGGAAATATACCTAAAACTGCATCTGCTATAAATTTGTTGATTTGTCCATTATTTTGGGTGATAATAACTCCAGCTACAGTATGAAAAATATTAAGAAGTTCGAGCAGTCGATTATCTAGTCCGGCTTGTTGAAATGCTTCAGTGATAGCCGTATAGCCTTTGATATCAAAAAACATAACAGAGTGAGATTCTGCTTGGCCTTTGATAAACGTATCATTGCCTGCAACTATTTGCGCATGCATGGTTTTTGCTGCTTTTTCTCCAATTAAACGTTGGGTAAACTGTACTAATTTGTTTTCCATTGTGATCAATGATGCTGTATGTTCAGCACCTGCAAAAATCTGTGCAGCTGCACTAATTAAATAAGTTGCAGCTTCAATTTTGCGACGAATATTTTCTGGATATTTTTCTTCTGATTTGTGAATGAGCAGATGTACTGCGCCATGAATATCGGTTGAGTAGGTGCGTTGTGAGTTTTTTAGCCAGCCTTCGAAACGATTGATAACATCGGCTGCATCTTGTTCTTCGTTTAATATGATGGGGTTTTCGGAAGCTTTGATAGGAATAATAACATAACTTTTTATTCCAACAATTTTTAATTTTTTCGCTTTTTCTGATTGCATAGTGATGTAATTTGTTGTTTTGACACCACGAACCCAAATGGCTTCACCCAAAGCTGCGGTTGCGTTGAGTACGCTTTTTTTGTTGGAGGGTTCAAAACCATCTTTTGCTAGATTTGTTGCAATGATTTGTTGCCACGAGTTAATCATAAACGGTTCTACGTTTGCCCCTGCTTTGTATTCAACAATGACTAAGCAATTACTTTTTTCTTCCATTGCGCCAAGGGTTGTTTGGAGCTCGTTTATTTTTGATTTAATCTCATGAATAACAGTTTCTGCAATATTTTCATCAATTGAGTATTTTTTTAACAAACTTCCGTAATGTATTAATAGGTTAGTGAACTCTTCTTTGCCTAATAATTCAAAAAATATTTTTTCGTCTTCTGGAGAGAAAATATTTTTTAGTTCACCATATTTTGTCATGATTTGTTCGTAATGGCGTTTGATTTCCGGTGTTAAGCCTGCATGTTGACCTGCAACCAGTTTGTACCAGCCAATAACTTGCATTTTAGTGCCAAGGCTTGCAATTTGCTCCATAATTACGCTGAATAATTCAAGTTTTGTGCTTGTTCCATGGCTTAGTTTTTTTGCTTCATTTTGGATGGTTTTTAGAGCTAGCATCACTTTATTTGATAAATCTTGGTTCAGCATGTTTTCGCGTTCTTGGGGCGAAACAAGGCTGTCTAGCAATATGGCTTTAACATTTGCAGATTGTGCTGGAGAGAGTTTGTTTAGCCAACCAATTAATTTGATTGCCAATTGTTTAGCATGTAAATATTTTAAAGAATATTTTTCAACGAGTAATTGGATCATAAATGTTAGTTTCGAATCTTGTTTCGAAGAGATTCGTCGGCTAATTAGTGGAGTTTCTTTGTTATTATGATCAGAAATTATTTTTTTGTACATTTTATTGAAGGCCTTTATCGAATATATCGTATATTGTTAACAATAATTTCAGGAAAAAATAAAATTGTAACTGTTTTTATATTATTTTTATTTTGTAAAGCTGGCATTGTCTGATAAAATGAATTGATTATGCAAAAAATATTATTTTTATTGTTATGTATTGAATTGGCTGTTGCAGCACCTATGCTGAATATTGGCTTTCTTAAAGGAAGTATGTCGCCGAACAATGATGCTATAACTCAGCAAACATGGGGCAAAAGTGAGTTGTGGCAGTGGATCTTGGGAGTAGTAGATAGTCGTACGGGTTGGGAGTTCCGTACTGGATTAGGTCATTATTCAGATGTTAGCCACAATCCAGCAGATGCTTCTCTGCCTATTAATATTCATGTTACACCCTTAACTGGATCGATTTTTTTTCATTTTACACGGGTTGGTTCATTAATTGAGCCATATATTGGGCTAGGTGTTGGTGCATATTTATATTCTATTGATGATGCAACGCATGTTGTGATTGAGTATGGGACAAAATTCGGAGGTCACGGCGCTATTGGTGTAAAGCTTAATATTTCTAATTTTTATGTAACTGCAGAATATTCTCAAACGTTGGTTTCGCCGATTTTTTTTAATAATGCCACTAATTTTGATGCGTGGCAAATGATAGTGGGTATAGGTGCAACTGTTCCTTTTCAGGACAAGCCTCGTGCTTATCGGTACTCGAATATTGAAGAGGAATTATTATTAAAAATTCAAGAGTTGACGACTCATATTGAAGACGTAAAACGTAATCGTAGTCAATTGGAGCAAGAGGTTGATGCGTTTTATAATGCAACTGAATATGATGAGGCTAGTCCAGCGTTCAGTCGTGCCTTACGTAAAGTAACATATCAGGAGAAAAAGATCGCAAAACTAGATAATTTGCTGACACAAGAGGCAGTGAGCGTTGTTGCGCTGAGAGCTGAGTGGCAAAAAGTCCGTGCAGATAACATTGCCTTAGATGATCAGCTGATTTACTTGCGAACGCATTATTCGGATTCGCCAAATGGTTTAAATTATTCAGATGGCTATATTATGCGAAAAGACGTAATGGTGCTGCCTAAACGTAATGGCGATGATGTATTGATGCAAGATACGATTGCTGCACCACTGCCTACAGAGGAAGAAAAACAAGCAGTTTTGGCGAAAAAGAAAGCGAGGCTAGAAGCCTTGAAAAATCGGCAATAAAAAGGCGAGATTTTGATGCGGTACCTCACCTCCCGGCCTTCTTTCCCCTTAACTGGAGAGGGGGCAGGCCTAGAGGGTTGATTGGCCATGTTACAGTTTATTCTGCAGGGTGAGGTAAACGTAGGATTATAGTATAATTCGTTGTTATTTTTTCTGGTTTCCACTAGAATATAGTCAAGGATGGAATTAAATGAAAAAATTACCCATTGGTATTCAAACATTTGAGAAATTAATTAACGATGATTGTCTATATATTGATAAAACAAAGCTAATTTATCAGTTGATTCAATCTGGGAGTGTCTATTTTCTATCTCGTCCACGACGATTTGGCAAATCGCTATTACTCTCTACTTTAGACGCAATTTTCAAAGGTAAAAAGGAACTTTTCAAGGGGCT
>CAYUBI010000053.1:0-16152 GCA_964443005.1 uncultured Candidatus Marinamargulisbacteria bacterium | reverse complement strand
ATAAATATGATATCAGAAAATAATAGAGATGCAAGTTATCTCTGCATATAAAATTAATTTGCATTCCTCTATATATAGCGTTTGCGTAGTTCGAATATTTTTCTTATAATGGAAGTAAATGATAAGGATAATGACACTCAAGGATCACTGGTTAAGCCTTCTACAAGATATTGTATCACGGAAAACTGTAGATACAGTTACAGTTGTCGCAGTTACCAAAGAGGTTGACCTAGAAATGACCGAAGCTGCAATTCGCTTAGGCATTATGGACCTAGGCGAAAACCGTGTTGCTGTTGCACGTCAAAAAATTGAGACATTACGGTTGCAATATCCACGTATACGCTGGCATTTTATTGGGCATATTCAGCGCAGGCAAGTAGCAGAAATTGTAACATTATTTGATGTAATTCAATCTGTAGATCGTAGTGAGGTATTAGAAAAAATTTGTTCTGAAGCCAAAATACAGAAGAAACAATTATCGATTTTGCTTCAGGTAAATGTTTCTCAAGAGCCACAGAAACAAGGATTTAGTATCAATGACGTTGAAGCTATAGTTTGTCGATTTGTAAATCACCCGGCAATACAAATCAATGGATTAATGATGATGGCACCATTAGTAGCAGCAGATCAAACAGAACCTTATTTTAACAAGCTACATGTTTTGCATCAAGAACTACAAAGAAAATATGCTATTGGTTCTGTGTTGTCTATGGGCATGAGCAATGATTATCAAGTAGCGTTACGTAACGGAGCAACTATGCTTCGATTAGGTACTATATTGTTTCAGAAAACTAAAGAAGGAGAAAATAATGAATGATTTATGGGAGAAAACAAAAATTATTATGGGATTAGAGCCAATTGAGGACGATACTTCCATCAATGAAAAGCAAAAAAAACAATCTATAAAAACGACTAATACTTCTTTAAATTTAGCCAAAAAAAAATGGACCTCTTCAATTATGGTTTTCGAGCCAAAAATTTATGAAGAATCAATGGACATCGCACAATATTTACGTGAGGACTATCCTGTTATTGTTAATTTAAAAGGGTTAGATAGCCATGTATCTAAACGAATTATTGATTTTATTTGTGGAACAACCTATGCTTTAAATGGAAACATGCAAAAAATTGCAGATCATATTTTCTTGTTTACGCCTGAACAAACAAAAATTATTTCTCAACCCGAACATACAGCAGACAAACCACTATCATCAGAGAACACAGAATTTCCACTTTTTCAGCCAACAACACCTAACAGATGAGCTCACAAACTTTTCCTCTTGGAATTATTGGTGCAGGAAAAATGGCCGAAGCCCTTATCAAAGGAGGGCTTCAAACAAAATGTCTTGCACCTGATTCTGTAATCATTCATGAAATTAATCCAGAACGAGTTACTTATATTTATAACACGTATCAGATTAAATCTGTTTCTCTTGAACAATTGAGTACAAAAACGTCATTAATTTTACTAGCAATTAAACCTCAGCAGTGCAACGAACTTCTTGCCAAACTAAATCCTTATCTTGAAAATCATCATTGTCTCATCTCTATTTTAGCAGGAAAAACATTGTCATCTTTTCAACAAATATTATCTGCAACCCATCAAATTGTCCGGGTTATGCCAAATACTCCGGCATTGGTATTAGCAGGCATGTCTGCAATTTCATTTAATCCCTACATCACAGACATCAATCGACATTATATTCTTCGATTATTTTCCGCTGTTGGGCAAGTACTTGAAATGAATGAGGACCTGATGAACGCAGTCACTGCATTAAGTGGAAGTGGTCCAGCATTTGTGTATCATTTTGCTAATGAAATGATAATGGCTGCAGTAACCAAAGGATTATCACAAACCCAAGCACACCAGTTATGTGCACAAACATTGATAGGTGCAGGCAAAATGTTGATTGAAACTAATAAAACAGCTGAACAACTTATTGCAGATGTTTCCTCTCCTGCAGGAACAACCCTGGCTGGATTAGCAAAACTTCAAACACATCAATTTCATGAAATTATTGCTCAAACCATCGAAGCCGCATATAATAGATCTATTGAGTTAGGAGATTTCAAATGAACACTATTGCAGGTATTGTCGGTCTTTGCTTTAACATCTATAACTTTCTCCTTTTGGCACGGATTGTTATTACATGGTTGCCGCATGATGCTTATCATCCACTTATTCTTCGGCTCAAGCAAGCAACGGATCCCTATCTAAATTTATTTAAGCAGTTACCGCTTCAATTCGGTGGTATGGATTTTTCACCCATAGTAGCCTTAATCGTACTCAGCGTCATTCGGACTATTGTTATGAAAATTCTTTTTTTCTAATGGCACTTACATTGCCTATTGGCAGTGTGTTAAGTATCCTATTTAAAATAATTTACATATTACTAATCATTCGATTTTTTATTGGCATAAAACAATCAACTAACGTCATTCGAATTCGTCAACATCCTATTGAAAAAATATTTTTTTTGTTAACCAATAAATTAGTTAAACCTTTTCAGGGAATGATTACGCTTGGATTAGATTTATCTCCCATTCTTTGTTTGTTATCATTTTTTTATCTTATTGAACCACTCATCATGACAATTATAGGATGGGTTTGAGTCAATTCCTTCCCTTTATTGGTGCAATTCATATTTGGTATGAACTCATTGATAATTATGGAGATGTTGGATTTGCTTGTCGTTTAGCACGACTTTTCACTCATCAGTGGCCTAAGCTAGAAATTAAACTCTGTTCCACACAACCTGCAACAAAAGAAATTTATAACTTGTTTCCGTTTTTTGAAACACATGAAGCTTATGAAAATGATTATCTAAAATCTCCAACAATTCTTATTCAAACCTTAGGTTGTCATATTCCAGATTCTATTTTAAATTTAGCCTATCATCATACGCAATTGATTTTAAATATTGAACATCTTTCTCTTGAGCCCTGGGCTATAGAATATCATCAAAAACCATCGCTACTTGATAGTACAATATGCAGAAAATTTTTTATTATGCCTGGATTTTATAAAGGAACCGGTGGAGTTCTCATTGAACCTAGTCGTTATACGCCGCTGTTAAATAACGATCGATTACAATTTTTCAAAACTTTAATGTCACATCCTAATTTAAAAAAAGTACTTGCGATAACGCCATTAATTGGATCTATTTTTTCCTATGAACATAATTTTCGAGCACTCATCGATTCATTGCTTAAGCTTTGTCGACCTATTTTGATCATTGTGTGTGGAGAAAAAAGCCAAGCTAGCTTGCAATGGTTAATACAAAAAATTCAAGTAAAAACAATAACGAAAACCTATTTTCAAATAGGATTGATTCACGTTACATTCATTCCAATGATTGAACAACTACACTATGATCGCCTTTTATGCGCTTGTGATTTTAATATTGTTCGCGGAGAAGAATCTTTAGTTGGAGCCATTCTTGCAGGACATCCATTCATATGGCATGCTTATTGCCAAAAAGATCAGGAACATTTGGTAAAAGTAAAAAGCTTTCTTGATTTATTTGCGCCATTTGTATCGAATATCAACATTTTAGAAAATTATTCGCGCCTTTTATTAGAATTCAATGATCGTGATCAAGATGCAATCACACAAGGCAAGGAACAAAACTTTGATTTTTTCTTTGAAAATCTTAGCAAAATAGGCTATGATAGTCTTCGTTTTAGGCAGGAGGTTAGCGTAAACCATGATTTGATGGTACAACTTATCCCGTTTATAAACCAATTCATGAATATGGAGTGATGTTATGAAAGAAGCTCAGGATTTTCGAACAGGAAATATAATGAAATTAGGAAGTGATCTTTTACTGATTACTCAAGCAGTAAAAAACAAGGGAGCACGCACTGGCTCTGTTGTTAAATTTAAACTGAAAAATTTGACAACAGGATCCACATCTGAAGCAGTATATAAACCAGATGACAAATTAAATGATGTTCGTTTAGACAAAAAACAAGTTCAATTTTTATACAAATCAAACAATACATTTACATTTATGGATCAAGAAGAATACGAACAAATTGAGTTGTCCAGAGACGATTTAGGCGATAATCTTAATTATCTGACAGATGATATGTTCTTAGATATGTTTTTTTACGAAGGTACTGCGATTAGCGTTGAAATGCCCTCAAGTGTGGAACTGAAAATTACGTATACCGAAAATGCGGTTCGCTCAAATACTTCTGGAAAAGTGATGAAAGCCGCTACTCTGGAAACTGGATATGAAATTCAGGTTCCAATTTTTTGTAATACAGATGATGTAATTCGAGTTGACACACGAACAGGTGAGTATCTTGAGCGCGCATAAATGATTCGAACTACAGGCCTTGTCAAACGATTTCGTCAAAAAACTGCAGTCAATCATATTGACATTGAAGTTAGTAAAGGTGAAATCGTTGGATTATTAGGCCCTAACGGAGCTGGAAAAACTACAACGTTTTATATGATTATTGGACTCGTCAAGCCCAATGAAGGTCAAATATTTTTAGATAATAACGAAATTACACGGCTTCCTATGCATAAACGAGGACTTAAAGGTATTGGATATTTGCCTCAAGAATCCTCGATTTTTCGAAAACTTACAGTTGAAGAAAATATATATATTTTATGGGAAGTCTTAGGAACAATTAAAAAAGCAGATTATGCTTCACGCTTAACTGAATTATTAGATGAAATGAAAATTACACATTTACGAAAACAAAAAGGATATGAATTATCTGGTGGGGAAAAACGCAGAGTTGAAATCGTTCGAGCTTTAGCAACTCAACCTTCATTTATTTTACTTGATGAACCGTTTGCAGGCATTGACCCAATGGCTGTTCATGATATTCAAGACATTATCAGGCATCTTAAATCTATGAATATTGGCGTTTTAATTACAGATCATAATGTCAGAGAAACCTTATCCATTACCGATCGGGCTTACATTATTCATGATGGAAGAGTTCTAACACAGGGCAATTCAAAAACCTTATCTAAGGATCCTTTAGCACGTGAAAAATATTTTGGAGATGCTTTTAAGTTTTAATGATAAAGATTTTAGACCGCTACATTGCTCAAGAATTTCTATCCGTGTTTTTATTTGGCGTTATTGCTTTTTCTGCAATTTCTGCTGGAATTGGAATCTTACCTAATCTAATAGGAGATGCTAGCCGCTTAGGCCTAGATATCAAAACAGTTTTTTTGCTTTTTTGGTTTCGAATGCCACAAGTCATTGTTTATACTTTTCCAACAGCTATACTGTTAGCTGCGTTTCAAAGTTTTGGACGACTGTCCAGCGATAGCGAAATTACAGCATTTTTGGCAAGCGGAATTCCTTTTCGTCGCTTATTATGGCCAGCACTCATTATTGGATTCATGATAAGTATTCTAACAATTTTATTTAATGAAGCCATTGTACCCAAATCTAACCGATTATCAGAGGAAATCATTAACCGTGCACAAAGTACGTATCGTCCCAAAATATTAACAAATGTGTCGATTCCTGAATATGAAAATGGATTTTTAATGCGATCCATTAATGCTCGCGTTGTAGAAAATGGAGTCATGAAAGACGTAACCATTCTAGAATACACTGAGGGTGTACTTAATCGAACAATTCATGCTGCAGTAGGGGTGTTTTCTCCAAATCGCGGATGGCGGTTTTATAATGGGATTATGTATCTGTTTGATATTCACGGCCAAAAAGAGCTGACGCGCGTTAAATTTAGCGAAGAACTCGTAAATATTTCATACAACCTAACAGATTTTAATGTTGCAATGAATCCAGTTGATCCAAATATGCTAAATTATTTTCAACTTAAGAAGCATATTGAAATTAAAGAAAAATCAGGAACTGATGTATTAAAGTATAAAGTGAAACTGTACATGAAAATATCAATTCCATTTGCTTGTGTTATTTTTACGCTACTCGGCGCACCCTTGGGCCAAAAACCTCAACGTCAATCCAATTCTGTAGGTATTGGATTAACCTTATTGGTCGTAATTATTTATTATGTATTAGTTGCAGTTAGTGAATGGCTAGGCCTTGCAGGAACCCTACCTGCTATACTGGCAGCCTGGTTACCTAATTTGATCATTGGAAGTGCAGGATTAATCTTTATTTACAATGATCGGCGTTAGGTATGCGACTTAAAAGCTCATCAAGATGATCTCCACCAAATTTTTCTTGAATAGCACAAACTAATTCAATAGCAACTACAGCTTCGGCTACAACGCCAGCAGCAGGAACAGCACACACGTCAGCACGTTCGACATGCGCTGTAGTATCAGTTAAGGTTGAAAAATCAACAGAAGGCAAACTTTGTATCATTGTTGGAATTGGTTTCATGGTACCAATTAATATTAACGGTTCACCGTTTGTCATCCCACCCTCTAATCCACCCGCGTGATTGCTTCGACGTCTAACATTTTTTCCATCCATAAAAAATTCATCATGAACTTTTCGACCGTCCAAATAAGCAGAGCCTATCCCAAGCCCAATTTCTACAGCTTTGACTCCTTGAATGGACATAATCACGTGCCCAAGCCTGCCATCTAGCCGCCGATCCCAATGTACGTGAGAGCCGAGCCCAACAGGTATACCATTGACTACTACCTCAAATTTTCCACCCACACTCACCCCTTCGCTTTTTGCAAGCGAAATTCGCTCCATCATTTTATTAGAAATTTTAGCATCTATACATCGAACCTCTGATTCTGCTGTCATTTCTTCTAATTTAAAAACATCCGTAATCACATGGGGTTTAATTTCAATGCCGCCAATATTTGTAACATGGCTAAAAATATAAATATTTAAAGGAGCTAAAATTGCTTTAGCAACAGCCCCAACTGCCACACGCATCGCAGTTTCGCGTGCACTGCTGCGCTCAAGAATATTTCGAATATCATCCTGATGATATTTAACAACGCCAGGATAATCCGCATGACCCGGCCGAAGTTGGGTAACTTTTTTGATTGTTCGCTGAAGCTCCTCTGACAAAGGCTCAATCGCCATAATCGCTTCCCATTTTTCATAATCAATATTCTTGATCATTAAGGCAATAGGGCTTCCTAACGATTTTCCATGACGCACACCTGAAAGAATTTCAACTTCATCAGACTCAATAAGCATTCGGCTGCCACGACCATATCCTTTTTGACGACGGCGCAACTCTTTGTTAATTAATTCTGCATTAATGTCTACGTTAGCAGGTACGCCTTCGAGAATTGTTATCAATGCTTTTCCGTGTGATTCGCCTGCAGTTAAATATCGTAACATATTTAAATTATAGTATAAAAATATTATATTGGCGAATGTATTATTAATAATGTTTGAAAACAACAAAAAGGGGCATAACTAAAGTGTGACATTGAAATTCTGGAAGATAAACTTCCATTTAATGAGCACAACACTAAAGAAAAGAGGTGTCGGAATGAATGATGATCTAATAAATTTAGAAAACCTGCCAGATATGGACGACAATTTTGCAAAAAACGTATTAGACTTGGAAACTGTTAGAGTAGGACTTAATCAAACTATCGAGAAAAAAGAAGCGATTCAACTTAAAAAGATTGAATCTTCAGACAATAAAAATCAAATTACTGTACTCGTAGATACACGCCAGTTTCCGCGAAACTCAGAAGAAAAAAAGGATGTTGTTGATCGTGGATTAGATGCTTTGGCAGATTTGGTCAATTTGAAACCAGAAAAAAGACTTAAGTTAGATATTAGAGAGGAAACACGCTTATTTTATGAAAAAGAATATTATGTAGGAGATATTATTGATGGCCAACCCAAAGTTTATAATAATTTACTCTGTGATGCAATGACTCAAAGCGCTGTTCATGAAGGATTAATTGAAGAAGTTGAACTTGGAAAATACAGGTATTCACAAAACTTCTTTGCTGTAATGGCTGTAGTATTGGCTTATGTTGATAAAACCTTAGACAAATTAGAAAACCTTGTTCATTCCGCACAAAACCAGGTAGTAGAAGAATAAATAAATAGTACAGGAGAAAAAAATGAATATCGAAAATAAAACAGCTCCCTATAAACAATTTTTATTGGATTCGGAAACGCAAATGGTAGAAGTGATTTTTGATATCACACAACTAAATGAAAAATCGACTGGAATGGATTTTATTCAAAAAAGTTTAGAAGCTTTGGCAGGGTTACTTAATGTTAAAATGGAAAAAAAAATCCAATTCTCAATAAAAGAAAATGATCGCTTATTTTATGACAACTATTATGTTGGCGAATTAGTAAATGGAGAACCTCAAATTTACTACTATCTTCTTCAAGACGCAATGGCTCAAGGATTAGTTGCACAAGGATTAATGGAGTCTCATGAAGGCGGAACCTATAAATTTAACGACAAAGTATTAACTGCACTGGGTGGAGTCATGGCTTTTACTGGACAGAACAAAAAAGAATCCCTTAATGCTTAACTACCGTCAAGCGTTTTCCATTGATTCACTTCAGTATTAAGATTGCTTGATATCGAAAAAAGATTATCTGCAGCATCTTTTACTGAAGTGATTTCCGAATGAATTTTTGTAGTTGAAGCTGCTGCCTCTTCAGCAATAGCAGAATTAGATTCTGAAATAACTGAAACGACATTAATTTCTTCTCGAATACTAATAATATCAGTTGCAATCTCATTTGATAAGCTAAGTGTTTTTTCTGATAAATTACTTACAATTGAAATATGTTCCAAAATTTCTTGATTTGACGCAGAAATGTTTTCAATAGCAGATTTACTGAGCGTTTGAACGCTGTGAAAATCCTCTATTTTTTGTAAGGCATTTAATGAATTAGCAGTTAATTCTTCAGTCGAAGCAGAAATATTTTGAATTTGAATAAACGTATTCTCTACAGCTTTCATGATTTCCTGTAAATCTTGCTGGGTCTCTAAAACATACTGAGAGCCTTTCGTCACTTCTTGTTGTCCTAAATTCATAGACTGGACAGTTTCATTCGTTACATTTTGAATGTTTTTTACAAGTGCAGAAATTTGCTTGGTTGCTTTTCCAGATCGATCTGCCAGTTTACGCACTTCATCTGCAACAACAGCAAATCCTTTTCCATGTTCACCAGCACGTGCAGCTTCAATCGCGGCATTTAATGCCAATAAATTAGTTTGTTCAGCAATATCATCAATCACTTCAATAATTTCTTCAATTTGTTTGGAAGCTTTGCCTAATCCACCTAGCTTTTGACTGGTTTTAATAAAGTTATTATTAATCATTTCCATGCCTGTAACATTATTTTCTACAGTATGCCATCCTTTTTTAGCCAGTTCTGCTGTAACAGAGGATGTTTTATTAACATTCGCAGAATCTGTAGCAATTTGGCTAATTGCATTGACCATGTTTCGAATAATTTCGACTGTAGCATTCATTTCAACAGTTTGATGATTGACGTTAACAACAACATTATCCGTATAAACTTTATTGCTATTAACCAAATTTGATGTCATTTGAACCGAGCCATCTTGTTCATTAATCTTATCCTTAATAAATTCCAATGAGTTTTGGATCCGTTTAATGGATTCATGCATTGTATTGATATTATGATTTTGATTAGTAGCTCCACGCGCAACTTCGGAAATTGTTTCTTTAACTTGATTGAGATGAACCTCAGTTTGTTCAGAGGAATGATAAAGCGTTGTGCTGCATTGGTTAAGATCATTTAGATTTCTTTTTAGTTTGGTAATCGTATTTGCAAATACATAAACAATATTATTGAGCGCTTGAGCTACATCACCTAATTCATTATTTGATTTTTTTACTTGAATTGTTAGGTCACCGTCAGCCAGCAAATTAGCCCCATAAATAATGGTCTGAATAGTATTAAAAACAAGTTGCTGCGTAAAATATACAAAAAAGATTAAAATTACGACCAACACCAATAAGCTCAAAGCTGTAATTGCAGTTAATTTTGATTTAGTGCTTTTTGCACTGATTTGCAACAAGCTAATATAATATTGACTTAAACTCGTTTGACAAGCATGTAAATCGCTAATATTTGAAGAAGAATCATTAACAAATTTAGCATACAAAGATGAATCAATTTGCGATAAATTTTGTATAAGTGAATGATTTCTTTTTTTCATTACATTGACAATAGAGATTAAACTGGTAGAAGCATTGGACAATGCAAGTATAGGCTTTGAACTACTTCGTAAAATAGCAGTTTTTTGAACATCAATTACAAGCGCATCAAGCTGCTGTTCAAGCGCTTTTTCTTTTTGAAACAACTCTGTATTCGTGGGATTAATTCCGCGTAATGTTGTAGACGTGTTTGCAAAAAAGAATGCAGCCGTATCACTTAGAAATCGAGTCTGAAGCTTTATTGCAATTTCAGCCTGATCCCGAGAACGTTTGGATACATTCTCGAAAGTCGATAAACCACTTTTAGCTAAATCAACAGTAATTAAAGCGACTAAATTAATTCCAAGAAATAATAAAAAAATACTAATCGCTAAAATATAAACAGTATTTTTAAGTGTGAATCGATTTTGAAATGTCTGCATGCTGAACCCCCCGGTGGCTTGACTAACTTTTAATAAACTACTAATAAATTCATTGTATAACTGTTTTTTTTCTTTTTCAAGGGACAGAGAAATGCCGAGAAATACTACGAGTCTACGATGACTTATTCTGGTAGCGAACGTGTATCCCACGTTTGACGAAATAATAAGCTCAATAAATCAGCCTTAACATGAGATAATTCCTCTCCACGTCGTTTAGAAACAAATTCTGCAGTAGCAATAAAACGATCAAATTGATAAGCAATTGTTTTTTCATCTGTTAACCAAGAAAATGCACAAAGCTCTTTAGGGAGTTTTGCTCCACCTACTAAAACATTACAGCCAATACCGAAAACCGAACCAGTATTCAGCATACAACCAATGGCAAACTTACAATAATCTCCAATTAAACTTCCTAAAAATGCTTGTTGTGTTTCAATTAATTTGCCTTGTTGAGAAATTCGAATTGATGAATAATTGTTTTTCAAATTACTCGTTGTAGTTAATGCACCAAAATTTACCCACTCGCCCACATACGTATGCCCAACAAAACCTTCATGCGTCTTATTACTATAACCCATAAAAATACTATGTGCGACTTCGCCGCCAAGCTTGCACCTAGGACCAATACTACATCCTGGACGAATATTCCCTTGATAAATAACAGTATGATCGCCAATATATGCTGGCCCTTCTATACGCGTATGTGAACCAATAGTTACATTTTTTCCAATATATACAGGCCCATGAGAAGCATCAATATAAACAAAAGGCTCAATACGACTGCCTTTATCAATAAAAACAGCATCATCATTAGTTAAGCTGGCTAACGAATCTATTTCTCCACGAATAATACCAGCAGTTCCCATGACTGCAATATCCTGCGCAAGAATCTGCTCGTTATGCGCAATCATGTCCCACACAAATTGGATAGATAATACTTGACTCGACGTTAACTCAATACATCGAACTTTTTCTGTGACTGCATAAGTTAATAATTCCGAATGATTTGAAAACGTTCGAATATGTTCAGTAAAGTAATCCAAATGTTTACCTTCTAATCGTGAAACAACTGGTTTTTGTTGATAATATAAAACAAATTCTTCATCAATATGATCTAAAACAAAATCACGAATAAATGGATTCATAATAAAATTGCTATTCATCATAATTGCACTCACACCTAATGCATCCGAATTCACAGGCAATTTGGGATATTTTTCCCGTGTAATAGGCGCTAAATAATCACGACATAGCAAACTAAAATTTCCTTCTGGAAAATAGACAGCAGCACGCCGAACAATGGAAAAAAGACCACTTTTTAAATCAAATAACGGATGAAGAGTCGAAAATGGATAAAAACAAGCGTAACGATCATCTTCAAATAAAATAATGTTAATCATACAGGCTTTTCATCTAATTCGCGATAATAGTCTTGTAATGCTTTGACGCTAATTCCTTTTTCGCGCACTGCTGCAATACTATTAGCAAATGCTGTAGCTGCAGCTAATGTTGTAATACACAATACTTTATGCATCACTGCTGCTTCACGAATGACTCGATCATCTAGACGCGCACCTTTTCCTATCGGAGTATTAATAACCAGATCAATTTTCTTGCTTTTTATCATATCTGAAACATTGGGCCGTCCTTCATGAACTTTAAGTACATCCGCAACTGTTACGCCACTATTACGAATAGCTGTAGCTGTTCCTTTGGTTGCAACTAAAGTAAACCCTAACAGTGAAAGTCGTTTAGCAATTGGCATAATCTGTTTTTTGTCTTTATCATTTACGGAAATAAACACAGTTCCTTGCAAGGGCATTCGTTCTCCAGCAGCACATTCTGCTTTATAAAACGCATGTCCCATATCATAATCAATACCCATAACCTCGCCAGTAGACCGCATTTCTGGACCTAATAAAATATCCTGTCCAATAAACCGACTAAAGGGAAGAACGGCTTCTTTAACAGAAACATAATGTGGAATCACTTCCTTAACACCTAATTCTGCCAAGGTTTTTCCTAACATTATTTTTGTAGCGACCTTTGCCCATGCAACTCCCGTAGCTTTGGACACAAACGGAATAGTACGAGAAGCTCTCGGATTAACTTCTAAAACATATACAGTTTTATTTTTTACCGCAAATTGAATATTCATGAGTCCAATAACCTTGAGTGCTTTTGCCAGCTGCACAGTTGCTTTACGAATCGTCACTTTAATCGCATTATCAATTGAAAATGTTGGAAGAACACACGCTGAATCGCCAGAATGAATACCCGCTTCTTCAACATGCTCCATGATTCCAGCAATTAAACAATCAACACCATCACACACTGCATCTACATCTAGCTCAATTGCATCTTCCAAAAATTTATCAATCAAAATAGGATGATCTGGCGATACAACAACTGCTTGATCCATATATCGCTTCAATTCAACTTCATCATATACAATTTCCATAGCTCTGCCACCCAAAACATAAGAAGGACGCACAACAACCGGATATCCAATCTCATCAGCAACAGTTTTTGCTTCATCAAATGATTTTGCCATACCGTTTTCAGGCTGTAATAGTTTCAATTCTCGAATTAAATTACCAAATCGCTCACGATCTTCAGCCAAATCAATCGAATCCGGTGATGTGCCAATAATAGGCGCTCCTGCTTTTAATAAAGGCAATGCTAATTTCAGTGGCGTTTGTCCACCAAACTGAACAATAACGCCATCTGGCTTTTCACGATCAATAATTGACAAAACGTCTTCTAAGGTAAGCGGTTCAAAATACAAACGATCTGAAGTATCATAATCTGTGCTAACAGTTTCAGGATTCGAATTAACCATAATCGACTCAATCCCAATTTCTTTTAAAGCAAAACTGGCATGAACACAACAATAATCAAACTCAATTCCTTGTCCGATTCGATTGGGTCCACCACCTAAGATCATCACTTTTTTTCGCAAGGAAGGCGTCACTTCATCTTCCTGATCATAAGTCGAATAATAATAGGGCGTTTGAGCTTCGAATTCTGCACCACAGGTATCCACAGTTTTATACACGGGAATAATTCCATTTTTTTTACGCAAATCCGCAATATCTCGTTCGTCCATATTCCATAATGCACCTATTTGCCGATCCGAAAAACCATTTTGTTTTGCTTGTTTTAACAAGGAAATATTTCCTAGTTGCGCTTTAACCTTTGTTTCCAACTCAACAATTTCGTTAAATTGATGCAAAAACCACGGATCAATTCCTGATAATTGATAAATAGAATCAATACTCATTCCAATATCCAATGCACTTCGAACATAATAAATGCGTTCTGCTGTAGGAACACGCAATTTTGTTTCCAATTGCTGCTGATTAACAATGGGCATAGGAATAAAGCCAAATTTTCCAATTTCCATAGAACGCAAAGCCTTTTGAAAAGATTCCTTGAATGTTCGTCCAATTGACATTGCCTCACCTACAGACTTCATCATTGTTGTGAGTGTTGGATCTGCATACGTAAATTTTTCAAATGTAAAACGAGGAACTTTAGTCACAACATAATCAATAGTTGGCTCAAAAGATGCAGGAGTTAATCGCGTAATATCATTCGGTATTTCATCTAACGTATAGCCAATCGCGAGTTTTGCCGCTATTTTTGCAATGGGAAATCCTGTAGCTTTAGATGCTAAGGCCGAACTTCGTGATACTCTCGGATTCATTTCAATAATCATAACATCACCAGTAATAGGACTAACTGCAAATTGGATGTTACTGCCGCCAGTATCGACTCCAATTTCACGAATAATCAATAATGAATAATCACGCAACCGTTGATATTCTTTGTCTGATAACGTTTGCGCTGGAGCTACTGTAATGCTGTCTCCTGTATGAACACCCATTGCATCAATATTTTCAATTGAACAAATAATCACAACATTATCTTTTGTATCACGCATCACTTCTAACTCAAATTCTTTCCAACCAATCAGCGATTGCTCTACCAAAACCTGGCCAATAGGTGAAGCATCCAAACCTTTTTGCACTTGAATTTTTAGCTCTTCCATATTATAGGCAATACCCCCACCCGTTCCCCCCATTGTAAATGCTGGTCGCAAAATTACAGGAAATCCAGTTTTTTCTGTTAAAGCTACAGCCTCGTCTACGCGAGTAGCAACACCTGACTGAGGGACATTCAATCCAATTTTAAGCATAGCTTGTTTAAACAATTCACGATCTTCAGCCTTTTTAATAGCTTCAATATTGGCACCAATTAACTGAACATTGTATTGTTTTAATATGCCTTGTTCTGCTAATGCCATGGCCATATTCAGTGCGGTTTGGCCTCCCATCGTTGGCAGTAGCGCATCCGGTCGTTCTGCAATAATAATATGACGAAGAACATCAACTGTAATCGGTTCAATATATGTTTTATCTGCAAATTCAGGGTCTGTCATAATCGAGGCAGGGTTACTGTTAACTAAAATTACCCGATACCCTTCTTCTTTAAGCGCTTTACATGCTTGGGTGCCAGAATAATCAAATTCGCATGCTTGGCCAATAACAATCGGGCCAGAACCAATAATGAGAATTGACTGAATATCCGTACGTTTTGGCATCAACAGCTACCTCTTTTTAAGTAGGATAAAAATACTGGGACTGATACGTAACGGCGCCAGAACTACCTGCAATTGTTTTTCAACCTGCGCTAAATTATCATCTCCAAAATACTGTTTTAGCCACGTTGATCGAAACAAGGAAACTGCCAACATTCGATCTAATCGAAATCCAGCTAACTTCACCTGCTCGTCCATATATGAAGGATGAAAATTCCAAAAAGTTTTATCTCCACGCCGAGAAGGTTGATGAGAAAACGGCTGAATATGCTTTCGTCGCAAAATATAACGAAGAATTTCTACAACATGTCGTTTGTTAGCATATTCCATCACAACACTAGCTCCTGACTTTAACACACGATGAATTTCTTTAAGCACTGCAGGAATATCATCCACATGATGCATCACGCGCACAGTCACCAAACAATCTATAGAATTATCAGCAAAAGGCAAAGCATATAAATTGCCCTGAATATATCGAATATGTGTAAAATGACTATATTTTTCTTTGGCTTGATCTAAGAGGTTTTGCGCATAATCAAATAAAACAACATCCGAAAACCGATTCACATATTCTCGCGTAAGACGACCAAATCCTGCACCTAAATCAACAATTGTATGGCCGGATTTGGGAAGGAGCTTTTGAAGTGCGTACCGTTCAACTTGGTCTTCGTATAAACGTT
Organism: uncultured Candidatus Marinamargulisbacteria bacterium; assembly: GCA_964443005.1. Lineage (GTDB taxonomy): Bacteria > Margulisbacteria > Riflemargulisbacteria > GWF2-35-9 > CAYUBI01 > CAYUBI01. The sequence goes on along the minus strand of CAYUBI010000053.1, from coordinate 333 downwards.
TCCCTTTTCCCCAAAATTCCTTTGCATAGTCCGTATCGGAGTAGTCACAAATCGTTGGAGAATTAGTTGAACGTGCTTCATTTGAAATCATCAAGAATATAGTATAACGGATATTTTTAGGTTCGTATACTCGTAGTCTTGTACAATGCATCATGAGCCTGAAGGTTCTCCTCGGGTCTTTGACAAAGCTACCAACCCAAGGACAACAATTTATATTTGGCTATCTCTTAATTAGCCAGGACAGAGAAACTGCAGTGCCTCGATACTCCACGATGCTCCGTAAAGCATCCTGTTCTGATCTCACCTGCTCTGCTAACGAAAAGCCCGAAACCC
>CAYUBI010000052.1:0-16155 GCA_964443005.1 uncultured Candidatus Marinamargulisbacteria bacterium | reverse complement strand
CATTTTTTGGAACAAATTACAAAATTGAAAATGCTGTATTGGATAGATGTTATTAAAAACAAGGGATCCGATTTAAAGAAGATAGAAGAATCTATCGGCCTGTTACGTGGTGCGTTGGAAAAATTAAAGAGTGGGAAGATTTTCCCTAAGGTTTTTGAGCAGGTTGATGGATGGCTTAAAAAAACGGGTGTCAGTCCAATTTTATGTAAAGAAGAAGAGCAAGCCAATAATATTATTGATAATAGCCTGAATCTTTTGTCACAAATGGATTCTGGTTTTATCCGGTGGATTCATGAGAAAATCATGACAGATACGTATAAGGGTGCACTAAAGAATCGGTTTGGATTACATGTGAGTGAAATTCTGACAGGCACCAGTTCCAAGTTTGTTGATAGTACAGCCCAAGTTCATCGCGTTTCAGAAATTAATTCATTGATTGTTCAGGGCATCAGTGAATTAGACGATCCGAAAAAAAATTCTGGGGATCTAACCACCTTAGAATTACAAGATGGAGATACTAAAAATATAAAGGCTATGAAAACAGCACTTAAAACTGTGTTTAGCGAAACTGATTTTTCTGCAATTGAAAATGCATTTGCAATACCAGAGAAGTGGGAAGATTTATCCGGAATTTTTGAGGGTATTTTAATGGGATCTAGAGGAGTTCTCCGTGATCACAGTGTTGTTGATGCAGCAACATCCTTGCCATTTATTAATCAACTTTCTGATGAAGGAAAAGCGGCGGCAAAAGGAATAGAGCAAAAGGTGGCTGCGCCACCTGTAGCAATTGATCATGTTTTTAGTCGGATACGAAACAACACGACAGATCCAAAGCAGTCCAATATTGTCGCTATGGCCCAGTTATCATTAAAAACGGGGCAACTGAATGATGCGGCTGTTGAGATTTTGGTGCGAAATATTCTTTATCATGTTCAGCAAGCCAAGATTTCCAGTGACGACAAAGCAAAAATTGTGGAGATGCTACGTTTATGGCCGTTGTATCGATCGAAAAATTCAACAGAGGGATACGAATTTTCCGCAAAAGCGATTCGGGATAACGAAAAGCAGTTTTATATCTCGACATTGCTGGAGTTGCAAGATTTTGTTCGTAATCCCCCGCGGAATTTAACCCAGATTTGTGTTGCTGATCAACCCTCGGGCAAAGGGATGGAGATGTCGCTGTCTGGGGTTCCTACTAGTGATTTCAACCTGAAAAATGGGGGCAAAATTGTTCTTGAAAAGGGTGTTGATTTTTTGGCCTGGTGGAGTGGAACAACTGCCTATAAGAACTTGTCCGCGCAAAAACATGACTTGTCCTGGGAAACTCCGTTAGATTTAGTCACTACGATTCTGGGGCAACACGTAGCGTTTCTTAAGGCCGGTTGGGATATTAGAGTGGGTTTTCCAGTTGGGCAACTTATGGATTCTTGGTCGCTACCTAATGCGCAGATGCAGCAGCTGTTGATGCACAAAGTTGATAAAATGCTGGAACTGAAGCAACTTGAAAAGCCGCTAAACGATTCGTCCTTTAATATGGATAAGCTGGCCCATGTGTCCGGTCAGTTTGTGGATATGGGCGTAAATATGTTTACGTTTTCTGCCAATGTATCGCGTTTTGCAGTTACCTTGGGTATTCCGCAGGATATCAAGAATGTGATCGAGAGTGTTAAAAGTGTGGGTTCACTCGAGGAATTCATGAAAAATGTGGACTGGGCGTCGTTGCTGATGCTGTGTGTAAAACTGGGGTTTTTATCTAATCTGGCAAGTCCGCGTTCCGGACAATCCAAATGGGATAGTTGGGCTGGAAAAACGTTAACTCCGGATCGCTTAATTCCGAGGGTTCTTAATTGGGTAATGAAAATGGCCGAGATGACCTTTGGGAAGGGAAGTCCCCCAAAATGGATGTTGGAGTGGGAGAAAAAGGGAGGTATTGGGGCGGCTTGGGACAATGCCGTTGTACCCGGAGCAGGGAAAACCAAAGACGGTATGGAATGGATATTGGAGCATCTGGCAGAGTCAGACAATGCACAGAAACTTGAGTCCAAATTAGCCGAATTTAAAAAGACGGTTGCATCTTCAGACTTTGTCGCACGAATCGGTAAAAACGAATTTCTTCGAGACGTTTCTGAAAACTTGACTGACATTAAAAATTGGGCCAAAAATAGCTTGCCGACCGAAGAGGGAGTTGAACAGGCCAAGAAAACGAACCGTGTGAAAGGGTTTTTATTTGAAAATATGTATCAGTTTTGTACAGATATCTCCAGTTTAGCGAAGTATTACAAGGAATCTCCGGGTAAGGTTAATCCCGTGGGTCGATGGAAGGAATGGTTGGCAGAGCAGGTTAAGGAAATGCCACCGATGCAGCGAAATCTGTTATTTAACGAATTAAGAGACCTGATTTTTGGTGAAAATGGCAAGATCCAGAGTATTGTGGGGAAGGATGATTCTAATCAGGGATTGAAAAGTCCGGATCAAACACAAACACGAAACGTAGTTCAAAGTACCGAAGCCCTAACTAATTGGATTCTAGAAAAAACCGGTAAAGCACTTCACTGGTTGAGTCCGCAAGACCGGGCGCGGTGGCTGATGCGCACGATGGCCAAAATGATGGCCAGAACATCGTTGGTTGGGCGGTCAGCAGTATCCGTGACTGCCTTTTCATCATTGTGTCGTGTGTTAGGAAGAAACAAGGAGGGTTGGCGTAAAGGGGATTTAGCACCCATGTGGAAAGCGCAATTTCAATACGAACAGCAACATGAATTATCGGATCCGGTGTCACAAGTTAACGCGAATGCAAAACGGTTGGAATTGTCCGGAACCCCTGATGGGGAGGTTGTTTGTTCCAATGCTGAATCGTATCAGAATGTAAGAGAAAAAGGAGCAGACCTCATTGACGGGTTAGAAAAAGATTTTGACAAACCCCAAAATAATTCAACAGAAAACGTAAAGCTTTCCCGATGTAAACTTTCTCCGGAGATTATAGCAGGTGAATTGGGGAAAGGGCTAACGGATGGTCAGAAAAATTATGATGCTTATAATCAAGCGGGTTGGCTGACCGAGGATGGGTTTCTTAATGAAGAGGGTATGAAGAAACTACCAAATTTGACCAAGCGTTTAAAGGCCTATTATTTGCCGATTAGTATAGAGGATGCCTCAACCGGGAAAATACGGACACGGTATTTGCCTGTTAAGGCGATTAATTTTGGCAATGTTCATGGGAATTTGTATGCTGAACATGTGTATACGGTCAATTTAGGGGGTAATTCACCGGCAAACTATGCTATAACTGTTCATCAATTAGACACGGGTGGCGATTATGATCATATTGAAATCAACCTTCCGGACGCAGCATTAATAGATCCAAAATTATTGGAGAAGTGTCAGAAAGATATTGCTGAACAATGTCGTACCCTCAAGACCCGGTATGTTTTACGGTCACCGTCTGATCGCGTCAAGAGGGTTGATTTGGATCAACTAAAAGTTGAGGAAAACACAGTAGAACCAAAAAGTAAAACTGTAGCAGTTGCGCAAGTAGAGGTAGAGACAAACGCGGATGTAAATGAATGGCTAAAGCCTTTAGCAGAATTGAAATCGCGTGGAGTTAATTTGGATATTTTTAAATTTGTGCTTAATCACACGCTAACACGTAAGGATGTCGATGAACTTATTTATTTTTTGGATGCAAATTCGGAACTAAAAAAATCAGCCATTTTGCAATCTTCTACGTTTTATCAAAATTATTTTTTGACTCAGGTTAAGCAGGTAAAGGAAAACGTTGTTGAAGATCGGGAGATAGAAGAACTTATGACTCGGGTAGCAAGAAAAATTGCAGACTTGGGAACTGTTTCCAAGCAAGGTGAGCCACTTGCTATTAATGCAAATACACTGAATGAAAATTTAACAAAAGAGATAAACTCATTGTCCCCTGAAAACCAGAAATATATTCGTGACAATATTGCGCTCAGTCTTGAAGGCGAGCTTTTTGGACGTCAGGTGTATCGTAATGTACTAGTGGAGTTGGGCAAAATTGCAGAGACTAATGATAGTTTGAATTTGGCAGGGAATGCCGAGTTGAAAGCTAAATTTGATGGATTATTTCATCAAATTAATAAAGGAACCGCGGTTTCCGAAAAAGAATTGGCTGGCATGCTAGTGGAAGTTTTAAATCCACAGCGTTTGGGCGAAAATGGCGTAAAAATCATTGACAAATTTCATAAGGAGCAATTGAAAAATCTTCCCATAGAATTTGCAAAATTACAACAGGATGGAAAGCCGGTGGATATTACAACCATCCCCCATGCATTGAGATGTCAAGCTCTTACTAACTCCGCTTTAGGATGGTATTTAAGTCAGGCTAAAGCTGCAAAGCCTGCATTTGAATTCCCGTTTATTGGGCAGATTCAAGCTGCTTATTATGCAACCAAATATCCCAATATTGCGCTTAATGCGAATGCAGGCAGTGGGAAAACTAAGGTTCAGGTTCTGATTAATTGCTTTCGGCTGTTGTGTGGGCAACATATTATGAATGGCGTTGCTACTCATAAAGATTTATCTGCTCTGGTGAGAGATGTTGGTGCTATTTATGATGAACAGCGTGTGAAACTGGGCGTGTTTAATTTAAAGGATACTGAAGAGAAAAAAAAGAAAGCGTTTGAAAAAGGATTAGTTGTTGGCGTGTTTGATGAGTTTCGCTTTCAACAACTCTATGATTATCAGCCGGGAGCTCGTGCCATTTTACCAGAAAATATGATGGAAATATGGACGTTGGTACTGGATGAAGCGGATAAACTCTTAGCAATGGACGGTGCTACACCAGCTCAGCTCTCAATTAGCTCTGGAAAACAGCATCCGTTACACGCTGAAATAGAAAAAGCATGGCAGGTGATGGAGGCGTTTGCAGAACAGGTTAAGTCTAATCCGAATCAGTACGTGAACACAAACGAAGCTGAAAATCATGCGTCCTTAACGGAAGCCGGTGTAGTAAAGTTTAAGAACATCATGACTTTACAAGGTATCACCGAGGGATCAGCGGTCTACAATCGGGTACTTAACAGTCAGTCCGTATTGTTACGGGCTCACTATCTTCTTAAACAGGGTTCGGATTATCGAGAAGCGGGTGGCAAAATTATATTGATTGATCGTTCTACCGGACGGGATAAAAAGGGAAGTCAATTGGAGTACGCGTTGCATAACATACTGGAGGCCAAGGCAAAGCTGAAAGTCACTAAACCCGAGTTTCCATCCATGTCGCTAACTACAATTAATTTTATAAAAAAATTCCACGATAAAATATTATTGTCTGGAACAGCATTAGAGTGGCGAGATATTTTTGGTGCGTGGGGAATCATGACCGTTTTTTGTCGAGATCAGACTGCTTCAAAATTAAAAGGTGCACCGCTCTTAATTGTACCTAATGATTTTGTTAAAGATGAATTAACTGTTAAATCGATTTTGAAAGAAATGGTGAACGATGGCAACACGTCCTTGGTTCATATCGATGCCGTTAGTTCTACTGATCCAACGAAGATGACGATAGAGTCCCTCAAAGCTAGCTTGGATAGGGTTATTGACTATTTAGAGATGAAGGCAATGGAGCCTGATATCGATGTGTTAAGTCCCAAACAAAAGGATCGTCTGACTAAGTTAAACAAGCAGTTTGAAAATAGTCCAAGCGAAGAAAAGTATATTAAGAACCTAATTACTGAATTGGGGGGAGACCCCTTTATTAACCGGTATCGAAATAAGGTGTTGAAGTTTAACAAGATGATGGCGGAGGACAAACGATTTAACAAGGATGGGATGCACTACGACGAGTATCGTATTGATGTAGCCACGATAAAAAGTGACACTGATTTGCACATGGAAGATAAACTGACGGGTCGCATGGGGTGTGGTCGTATTGGTGTGGTGCTGTCGTGCGTGACAAACCGAGCGGTGGATGTTCTTTTTAAGGGGTTAGCCATCAAAGACCATTTTGATGAATTTTTGGCACTTCGACGAAAATTTGGATACGCGAATAATGGACTGGTTGGCATTGTTACGGAGTATAAATCGCATATTTCATTGGTCATGCAGGAGATTTTTCGGATGGCGCGGTCCTCGGGATTGTCGCGAGAAGAAGGAAAAATTATCACTATTCAGTCGTTAACGGACATGGCTAAAAAGATGGGGCCCGATTTTATTCAATTTATCAAAAACATGCAGTTCAATCGCGCGGATTGGTTGAAAGAGTATGTTAATTCAACAGACATGGCGGTAGATAAAAAAGCTAAGCTTTGTCAAATGATTGAGGCGAATCGTGCCCTGATTAATGGTGAGCTAGACAAAATGAAGAAAAAGCCACATTCGTCCAGTGAATTATTTGCGATGGAAGAAAAAGTAATGAAGGAAATGATGAGTGAAATTCCCGCCGATCAACAGAATGATTTTAAAACCCATTTCAATATGCCACTGTGTACGTTGTTTGGTGGCATGTTCGCAGGGGGGAGTTATTCTGCTCCGGATAACGCCGCAGCCAATTTTAAATTGAGTGATATTGACAACATTGAAGCGATGCTTAAAACCTATATTGAGAACCGAGAGGGTTCATCGTCGAAAATTGGATTAGAGAGGCAGCTTAACCAGTTAAAAAATAGCCTGTTTGCCCAAAAAGAACAACAACAATTGACCATGACCAAGAAAGACTATCAGAAGATGAAGAACGTTTTTGAAGCGACACTAAACAGCGAGGCGACACAAGGTTTGGAATTTTTAAAGCAACATCTTCTTTCTGCTGGAGAAAAGGATACCTATCAGTTAACGAAGTCGTTCATTTCAGATCTAAATGCTGCGAGTCTTAGTAATGACTGCAAGCTAAAATTGCTTTGGGTTTACGATACGGTACAGGCCAAAAAACCTATCAAGCACCGAGTGGTGGAGATGAGAGATGAAGAATCAAACCTAAAGATTGTCGATACGCAGGATTATATTTTTGAACTGACGTTTGAAGAGATGCGGGATCAGTTGCAAAAATACGGCGCTACCGAAGCAGACGCCGCAGACATTATGGAGACGGTCAAACGGTTCGAGGCAGCCATGCACCTTAAATTGTTGTGCAATTTGTCTGATACACAAACGGTGTTGTTTTTGAATTATGGGGCCATGACAAAAGAGGAAATCGAGGAAAAGAAAAAAAATTCAAACAATGATCCACGAATTGTTCAGGACATGAAGGACATGGAAGCCATGTTACCCCTGATTTCTAAAAATGCAGTTGATTTTGGTCAACGCTTACGAAAACATGTGGATAGCACCTATAAAGACGGGATTAATGGGCAGAATAAAAGTCAGGAATATACCAATAAATTATCAGAGAGCTTGCAACATGTTTTGGGGTTGGGTATTCGCCGACGATTTTCGTTATCACCGGAACAGCGCCAAAATTTGAATGGAAATAAACCGGATCCATCATTGAAACGGACGAATACCATTACGGATATGAATAGTGTTCCCGAACTTATGGCGAATATTTACAGCGAAATCATTGAACGGAGCGTGGAGGAATTTATTCAACAAGAAAAAAAGAAAAGTCCGCATACACAGTTTACAGAAAACTCTCTTTTTACAGACCAAAAAGTAACAGAAAGGTTGATCGACTTTATCAAGAGTAAAACAGGGTTAACGTTAGTCGTTCCTGAAAAAGTCGAGTCCGTCGTCGTGTTTAAAGAGTCTTTATTTCGTTCCCTGTTGGCTTTAACTCGCGATATGACCAGTGTGACAGCCCAGGATGAAATTATCAAACAACTTCGTAAAATCGTTCAGGATATGACCCAGGAGGGTAGCCAGAGCAGTGAGAATCTCAAGGCACATGAATTGCAAAAAACGGGGACGGGATCTGTGGTTCCGCTATTGCAAAATCATATTGATGATTCAAGTTTTCCTCGTTTGGCCGAGCTATTTGTTAAAGGATATAAAAAATTAGGGTATAAACGTCAGAAAATTGATGGGAATTTAGTAACAGAGGGATTTAACCTTCGGTTTAGTCGAGATCCGAAGCATCTTATTTTTACTCAACCAGGAAACATTAGTATTAGTCGTGCAAGTCTGCCATTTAAATCGTTTCCACTTGCTGATACTGTATATGACAGGGTGAAAACGTTAGGTAAAAATCAAAGCACAGATTCGACAATTACCTTTGGCAATAATACGTATGATCTTCATGATCCAACCACCTTAGAGGCGTTAAATCAGAAGTTATTTGAAACTACGCATATACCATCCGTGGATCCCGATGGGAAAAAAACCGGGTTGATGGTGTTTGTTGTTGAGCAAGGGGGTAAGCACACGTATGTTTTTGGCGAGGTCAGCGTTCAAGAAAATCATACAGGAGAGCGCCTGATTGTTATTACTAACGAATATTATCAAAATAACAATACTGTCCTGGGATTTACTCATTCTACAAAAACGAGTTATGCGGGAAAGACTCCAATGAATGAGATGGTGATTCGGTTGGATATGGCTAAAGCGCAGATTAAATCTATTGCAAAACTAGCCTTTGATGGTGGGGCAGAAAATGTTCCCGGACATGAGTTTGCAACGACATTTTTTAAACAGTTTGGTATTCAAACAAAGGACCAATACGATCGTGCCTTAAAAAACTTGGAATCTGGCATAGTTGAAAAGAATTTATACAAAGCCATTATGGTGTATAGTGATGCGGTCAAAGCGCATGAACAAGGGCATATACATGATTTCGGGAAGCAAAGTTCCGCAAAATTAAGTTCGTTGATTGGGATCTATCCTGAAATTGTGGATCGGTTAACGGAAATGAAGGCTGATTTTGGCAAAAATGGGTGGTTGCACCAAATTGTTAACGATTTGCATCCCCAGAATTTAAACCGAAATCCTTCCGAAGCCAAAGCCAAATTAATGGCATATTTGTTTATGAATCGGGAGAATAAGGAATTTGCTGAGCAATTCTTGCCTTTATTTGAGGGCGCTCTCGGCAAAAATGATGGGATTCTTGTTAAGAATCAACAGGGCGAGATTGAAGTTGATGTTAATAAATTAGGTGCGCTGCAGCAGCGGATGGCTGCAAAATTGACTGAGGTGTCAACGAATATTCTGTCCGCTCACGATGCGTTCCAAAAGAATCCTATAGATAACGTAATGGGAAGGATTCAGGAGATAATGGCTGGCGTAAACCGCTACATTAAGATTACGTTACCGCAGGACGTTAAAAATCCGGGGACGATCTCGTACGTTCCAGTCGTTAATCAGCAATCATTGAAGCAAAATTCATTGTCTCAACAGGGCAATACACCCCAGCAGCACCTTGTTCCCATGTCCGGTGAAGCTGTACAGTTGGTTAGTCCCCATGCAATGCCAGGAATTCCGTCAATTCTAACTAAGGAGAGGGGATATGAAAGTGTTATGGTTGATCTTATGGAAAAAGTTATGTCGAATCCATACCAGCAGGTATGTATAGAATCCCCTTTTCGGTTGAACATAAAATTCACCGAAGCCGAAGCTGTGGAATTGAGCGCGGCGCTTGATGCTGTGCGTGTGGCTAAATCAAGTCCGGGCAGTGAGGCTGAATCCGAATCGTCTCCTCAGGTCAAGCAAGCCGAGGCGCGATTGAACAAAGCCTACGAGGCGGTTATGAAACGAACCCAGAAACAATTTGCGGCGATTGATATTCGTCATCAGTTACCCAAAGAAGCACTTGAGCCGTTGATTGAAAAAGCCGTAACTGAGCGGGCGCCTATAACCGATTTAAATCAGGTTCATGCGTCGTATCGTCCGTTGTTTACGATGGAAGGAAAAGTACATGAGGTTTATGATGCTGTGAGTCAAGCGCACATGCAACCGTTATTTAATTCACAGAAGTTTTTGTCCCGGTATATTGATTCTTGGAAAATGGCGGAAATGAATGGAACGCGAAGCGGGAAGTTTAGAACAGGAACTTATAAAGTGGCTGCTGGAGCTGTGACAGGTCTTGTTATTGATGGGTTGGTTGGCATGGGTGAACTTATTCTTACTAGGCAGTTTTCTTGGGAGAAAGTTCTTGAAAAAGGTGGACATGGAATGGTAGGGTGGACGTCGTTTGAAACTAAGACTGCTTTATTTACTTATATCGGCGGTATTCCTGCCGGACATTGGGCCACAGCAGCGGTGATGATCCCAGATACCTTGAGTCAGCTGGCAACGCTTGATGAGGATACTCTCAAGCAAATGGTACTGGATAATTGGATAAATAGTCAGCTGCAGTTAGTTGAAGAGGAAGCGTATAAAAACTATTTAGAAAAACAGGTGATTGCAGGCGGGAAAACTGTGACCCCCGAGGAAAAGAAAAAACAATTAATGGTTGAACAAGCAAAATTGGATATTCGGTGTAAGCAAGAGGCAATGATCGCTATGTTTCAAAAACAGGGTATTTCGGTTGATGACGTAACTCATACTGACGTTTACCGAAGCGCAGAACTGCCTACTCAACTGGCTTTACTTCAACAAAAATTAGAGTCTGTGGTGAAGCCGAAGGATCAGAAAATGGTGCTTGAACAACTAAAGCAGCAGACTGCATTTTTACAGTTTAAAGTGGTATTTAATTTGTCGCCCAAAATTACCTCAATGGAACAGGCCGTTAATGAGGTTAAAATGCAGATCGTAAAACGTGAAGAACATTCATTACAGTTCACTGCACATTTAAACGAAATCAAAGAATGTCGTATCCTCGCATCGGAAAAATTGGGGCAAAAACTTGGCGACTCGGGACTTGGACAGAATGTTTTTGATTTACTAAAACAGCGCGAAATTGTGGATTCCAACGGGCAACCGAATTTCAGGTTACTGCAAAAGCCAGAGATGTTACAAGAAGCATTAGCAAAAGTTTTTTCCACACTTACCTTGTCGGAATTACAGCAAAAAGAAATTACCGATATTATATGCAAAGCGTTTTCTATACAAAGTGCTTTAAGGCAATTCCAGGCTGCAAATAATATGACTGGTGGTAAAGTGCTGACTGATTCTGTTTTATCGTTTGTAGCATTCATCAAGGCTTCGGAATTAATGGGTAGCATGTTGCAAACCGCACCGCGTTGGGTTGGGCATTTAGGGCCCTTGTTTGCAGGTGCTATGGCTGCAACGTTATATAGTGCGTTGCCCATTAAAGAGGCACTTGCTGGCTTATACGCGACGAGTAAACAGCGACCGTTAACTGAAGGTGAAACTCAACGAATCCGTCAATTGGAAGAAAATTTAGTTGGGAAGGTTGCTAAAATAGTAGGTCAAGTAGGGACGTTGATGCCAAGTAGTTGGGGTGGCCCATCTGTTAATCACGTAATTGACAAGATTTTTGTAATGTTGGAAATTCCACATCCTGAGTTAGTTAAGAAATTAGAAGAGGCAGTTGTTTCTGGCATGTTAAATGCTGGGTTTATTTGGGGTGTTAAAAAAGCTGCGCAGGAATATAAGCTGGCTGAAAAAGTTTTCTCAATAGATGAAAAGCTATGTCAGATGTTTTCCAAAATGGAGTTGCTTGAGAAATTACCTAAACCGCTGCAGGAGGCAATTCAAAGATCAATTGCTAGTCCACGGTTTAAAGAATTTATCAAGATGATGGTTAAAATAAATCCAAAAATGATTGAACCACTTGAGAAATTGTTCTCGGGATCACCTGCTTTTGTGAGAAATTCCGTGCGATTTTTGTCGTGGGCGTATGCGTTATTTTTTGCGTTTGATATTTATGTGCATTGGGATCAACTCAAAGCTGGAGATTACAAAGCAGCAGACGAAATGGCTGAAAATATTTTTAGCATGCTAGGTGGGTTAGCCGGATCTTTTATCTTTGATATTCCTGCAACGTTGACATCGTTTATTGGACAGTTTTTACTTCAAATGAATGTGTCTGATAGCGAGGTGTCATTTGCTGCTGTAATCGAAAAGGCTTGGAGCGAGACGGATAAAATGCCAGCAGATGCGTTTTTGAGAACAACAGCACGTAAGTACAATGAAATAGCCCGAGAGATGGTGTCGGATACCGACATGATTGATCAAATGGTTCGGTTTGCGCCGTGATTTTGGGCGGACATTGAAATGAAATTATACCGATTTTTTATGATATATGGACGAGTTAATAAATCATGTGAAATTTTTTAGAAAAAGAGTCGATATATTGATGTTAGTGTTAACAAAACTAAAGAGTATAAAAGATAATTAAAAAGGGGTGTGATATTATAGTTGAGAAGGGTAGAATATAATGAGTATGTAAGTGTAAAAATAAGAGTACGGTTTTCGTGCTCACAATTAAAAGGAGTGATTTATTATGTCTAACATGAATGTTCAAGCTAAAAGTCCATTGGCAGGAATTGTTGCAGTAGAAAATAAAAATAATGAAAAGTTGAAACAAACTGGTTACAGCACATTTATTCCAGTGCCATTTACCAATACTGTAGCTTCGTATAAAGCGGCTAATGGTGTAGGAGGCCAACAGGTCGGATCCGCGAATGTGACAGGTGAAGCAGTTGAAACTCCAGGTGATATGGAATTAGCCGCAACTCCATTTACAGCAGCTGTAGCTTTGGCAAAAAAAGATAATGAAAAAGTTGCTGGGTCTGCGGTACCGCAGGTTAACAAATCAACTGAAACAGAGAAAACTTAATTAATTAATTAATTATTTGTTTATCGGGTGGTTAATACGTTAACCACCCGGTATTCATTGTTAAGGGGGGAATCATGATAGACCAACTATCGGTCGAAGATCGAACTGATCTACTCAACAAATTTAGTAAAAAATTTGGCAAAGTTATTCATAGTAAAACAGCACAAAATGGATCCATTCCACTGTCGGCTTTGTTAGAAAAAGGGGGAGTCAAATCTCCGGAAAAAACAATTCTAATGCTCCGTGAATTAGCTGAAAGTTATTTAACCTCTCAAGTAAATTATTATGCCATCGTAATGTATCATCTGATGGATCGTACTGGGGATTGGACCGAAGCCGGCGAGGATCGGGTTAAGTTAAGTTATACCCGGATCATGATGGATGTTCCTGACGATTGTGATGTTACCTTTACAGATGCGGATCAATTCTATCAAAAGATTAATGAAGCCATTCAAAAGTATCAGTTGCAATCCAAGGATATCGTCGAACTACAATTGATACTACATGATTCCGTTTTGGAATTATTTGGAAAAATTTTTACCAGCGAATCGATTAATCAACTGAATAGTATTTTGAAAATGTTAGGGTCCCAATGCCGCATGATGCTGGGGTTAAGCGCAAAATTTAGTTCATTTATTTTTGGGCATTGCCATGAACAGCAAATTGGAGAGTATAACGTCTATTATTTGCAAAAAGAATTTTCCCGTACTCCTAATAACGTTTTGTTTGTTGTTGCCATGATCGAAAAGAAAAATATTTTTATTCGTACGGCTGTTTGCAGGTATGTATTTCATAGCAAATGGAAGCCCTCGTTAGAAATGGACGCTTTTGATATGGACTCGTTGTACGCAGATCCTGCATCCTTAATTTCTGAAGCAATTAAAAAAGCAGCAATTGCGGGCTATACGGCTAAAGGATCCGAAGTGTTTATTGATAAAATTGATAATTTCCTTAAGGACATGGCTGAAAATATTTTGTATCATGAACTGGGTCATGATGTTTTAGAAACCGATCAAATTTCGTTTACCGAAAAATCAATTGTTAACGCATCATCTGTGTTAAGTGAAAATGTATTAACCATTCTTCAGGAAGTATTGGCTGAATGGGTGGATACTGTGCATTCCCTTAGCGGACCGATTCGAAACATGTGCAATACCGCATTGTTAAAGCGTGAAGCCATACGGGCTCAGCGGATGTTTTTTATCTATTTGAGTGATAGTTGGTTTTTAGATACGGATACACGGTTTATGTATCCGTATACCTATATTATGATGGCATTATTTCTCCCATTTATCAAATCACCGACCGAAATTGATTTTATTGCGTTGTCCATGGCGTTGCCAGCAATTTATTTAAAATTAACCATGTTTTACAAACGAGTATTAGCCGATTTTGTTGCCATTATTCGAAAATCAACGTTTTATTTGGAAAACAATGTTGTAAATACATTTGCGGAATATGAACCTCGTGTATATGCGGGAATAAAAGCAGCTGATAAAAAAGAGGGGATCGAAAAAACGGCAGAACAATTAGAAGGAACGTTTTGGATTAATATTTTTCGAGTTATGGACGTACATGCTAAGCAAGATTGCACTCGTTTTCAAGAGTTATTAAGCCGCAGTCAACAAGAATTTTTTGAAATATTGTTGAAAGATTTACTTGTCTTAGAAACAGATCCCAATTTAAAAATAATTGCTACTTTAGAAAAATATGTACCAGAGAAAATGTTAGCGCTAGGTTTTGAGTAAAATTAGTCGATTTGTAATGTTTCACAAAGGTTTTTAATTAAGGCACTTAAACTTAATGGTGTGGTGAGTTTAGTTAATGATTCGCGAATACTGAATTCATCCACTGCAGAGGTATCGAAATCTGGGAGTTTATCGAAGTAACAGTCTGGGCTAATTGGTTCGTTATTTTGGAGTTTCTTCGCGATCGTATTGAATTGGCTAAAGGGAATGTAATAATCAGCATAGCCGTGTGCTTTTTGGTTTGATCTATGAAATCGAATTGAAAGACCATAGGTTGATAAAATTAATTCCGGCATGGGGAAAAATGTTGTTCCTGAATTTTTGCTCAGAGAATTTAGTGCGATTTTCCAGGTGTCATAGGTTCTATTGTCACCTGAACTAAATTGATGATTAATTTTTGAGTCGTTTTTGCAAGGATGAGAGTGAAAATAGTATAAAAAATTAGATGAAATTTTGTTCCCAAGAGATAGAGTCAAATATCTTTCTGCAAAGGTATAAAATGCGCCTCCTGTTGTATGTTTGAAATTTGAAAATGAAATTGCATGTTCTCGTTTCTTTTCTCCATTGCGATCGGTTTCTAATTGCCAACTTTCGAATTCTTTTTCCGGATATCGCAAATAGATTTCAAATAAATTTTTCACGTTATCATGGTTTGGCGTTAATTCAAATGTTTGGCTAACAAAAGTTTTTTGGCTTTTTTGAAACACTTTATCTTTTGGATTCGTATTTTTGACTGTTCGTAAGAGATAGGTCATAAACGTTAAGGGTCTTTTCCCGTCTGTTTTATATTGTCGGTCAAGTGATTCTCCCGCATTAATGGGGATCCCGTTGAATGGTCTTTCAGTAATAAATTGATAATCTGCCCTATGAAGCTCGATCCAATCTAATAGGTCGCCTGAAAAAGAAGCTCCTTGCTGTGAGGCTCGCTCATGCAGCCAGTAGCGGATAAATTGTTTAAATCCTTTTGAGCTTATGGATAGGGGATTTGTTTCCCCAGCTGCCGTGTGGGCTAGAAGATTGATTCGAAATAAATGGGGGTGTCGTTGGTTTTGATGAACTTCGATGCCATTAATTGTTGTTAAGGTTTTATAAAGTGCAGTTGAAAAATCATGAGCTTGTTTCGTGTCTTGCAAGGTTTCCAAGCTCGAACGTTGGCTTAAGATAGCAGTTTCTACACGATCGCACGTTCGTTTTAATTGGGGTACTATGGTGTTGATTTGGGTAGTTGTCTTTAGTTTTTTACAGGTACCTGAGGTAAATTCCACGAAATGATTGAAGCTCAAACATTGCTTAATTAGTTTATCATAGCTGATGGGGCTATAATGACAGAGTTCATATCCTTGCCGCATATGGGGTAATTGATGTACGAACTTTTCTTTTTGTTCTATTGTAATTGTGGGGATATTAGCAGTGCCGAAATAGGTTTTTAGTGAATGAGTATTGGCCTTGTTAGATTCGAGTAATTTGTTTAGCACGCTAATAGTATGGGCTTCTTCGTCAGGTGTTAGCTGCTTTACTGTGACATATTGTGTTGGGTTCGCATTGATTGTTTTGAGAAGCATATAAAATATTCTGCCCCATCTTTTGTCTTCTAAACCTATTATCGTAAAAGTGGGCGAAAAACTTGCATTGGAAAATTTACAGATAATGGGCGATTGCGGTTGACATTGTGCGCACAATACTGTATTCTTTTAATAAGAAAATGATGAATTTTTTATTTAGTGATCAGAAAAATGAGCTTTTGTTTCGTAAACGTGGCATTACTTTTCC
>CAYUBI010000051.1:0-16350 GCA_964443005.1 uncultured Candidatus Marinamargulisbacteria bacterium | reverse complement strand
GGGTGGGATTCGAACCCACGGTACCTTGCGGTACACTTGATTTCGAGTCAAGCACGATCGACCACTCTGACACCTCTCCGAGTTATTTACAAAGATAACATGTTTCGACAAATGGCTCAATCTGATTTTTCATTCTTATAATTGAATAGTCTATTAATTTTCAATGTTTAGTTTGTCAAAATTGCGGGCATTAGATTAATTATGACACAGAAAAACTCTATGAATGATTCTCGTTTGCCTTTGCAAGGAGTTGTTGAATTGCCAGTTTATTCTATAGTTGAAGATCTTGAGAGATCGTTGCGCGCTTTTACGTTTGCAATTGATTTTCGTGATGGATATATGCGTGGACATTCAGAACGCGTGAATCTTTTTAGTTTGGCTATTGGTCAGGTTATGGGGTTAACGTCTGAGAATCTTGCAGTTTTGGCGAAAAGTGCGATGTTACATGATATTGGTAAAATTGGTGTTAAAAACAGCATACTTAACAAACCTGAAAAACTTACAGTTGAAGAATATACAGAAATGAAAAAACATCCGATTATTGGCGCAGAAATTTGTTCGACAATTCAAGCGTATGAGCAATTTTCGTTGGGAATTCGTTATCATCATGAACGATTTGATGGTACAGGCTATCCCGAAGGGCTTTGTGGTATGGATATTCCTTTGCATGCACGTATTATTTGCGTTGCAGATGCTTTTGATGCTATGACGTCCCATCGATCCTACCGTGAGAGCGCGCTAGTTGATGCTGCTTTAATGGAAGTTCGCAGTTGTACGTCAACGCAGTTTGATCCCCATATTGTAGATGCATTTTTTCAAGCAATGTCCTCGGGATTAATTCATGTTAATGAAGGAGCTTTACTATGACGTTAATGGGGACGTTGCAACGTAAATTTACAGCTCTTTTTGTAGGCGTTACTGTAGTTCCTTTGATTGGATTTCTAATTGTAGGCATTCACTTTTTATTGAGTCAGCTTCATGAAACAGGCTTTTCTTTATTGTCTCTCAATCATGGAGTCGGGCTCTTGATTATTGTTGGCGTTATCATGGTTCATGGAAGTGTGCTTTGGGTTGCTTATCGTTATGTTCGCCGGCTTTCACAAACCTTGCAATTACTAATTCGGCATCTTCATTATTTGTCTCACGGTGAAATTTTGGATGAGGTTATTTGTTATTATCGACATGATGAAGTTGCAGATATGGTTCATTGTGTTGAGCAGCTTTCAGCAAATGTTAAGGTTACGATTAATCAAGCCTTGACAGTAGCTTCAGGTGATTTTTCTCATTATTTTCCGTTACATTCCGAACGCGATCAACTGGGATTTGCCTTTAATAAAATGACAAGTACGTTGCGTGAAACTTCAACGATTTTACAGTCAGTTGCTGCAGGTGATTTTACGCGTGAAATGGTGCTGAAAGGCCCAAATGATTACTTGGCTATTGGAATTAATCAAATGATTTTAACCTTAAAGGAAGGTGCTGAATTAGCAAAATCTGTTGCTAGAGGTGATTTTTCAAAAAATATGCGTATTAAAAGCGAGCATGATGAACTCAGTATGGCAATGAATTTGATGATTAATAATTTTCGAAAAGTTGTGACTCAAGCAGAAATGATTTCTAAAGGAGATTATACTGTTGATTTTGAAACGTATGGAGATCAGGATGAACTGGGAAATGCGTTACATCATATGACTGAACAATTGCGTGAAATGACTATTGAAAATGAGCGTCAAAATTGGATTAAAACTGGAAAAACAGAGCTCAATGATGTCATGAGTCGTGCTCGACATGTGGATGAGTTGGCGCATCAGGTGATTACTTTTTTAGCAAATTATTTGCATGCGAGTATTGGTGCTTTGTATTTGGCAACGAAGCAACGACGATTAAAACGTGTGGGTCATTTTGCTTATATTGATGCACATGAGCCAGCAGATGAGTTTAAATTTGGGGAAGGGTTAATTGGACAAGCAGCTTTGCAAGGACGGCGTATTGAATTAACAACTGTGCCGGAAGATTATATTCGTGTTAAATCTGGACTGGGTGAATCGCTTCCCAAATATGTTATTGTTGTACCTTTTTTTATTAATGACGAAGTGAAAGGTGTAATTGAATTGGCAGCTTTTAAAAAATTTACAGATCAAAAAGTAGCGTTTATTACGCAAGTTTTGGATAGTATTGCAATTCATTTTCATTCGCTTCAAGCCAATATTCGTTTAAAGATCCTTTTGGAACAGACACGAAAACAAGCTCAGGAATTAACCCTGAATCAGGATGAGCTTCATCAAAAAACTGTTCAATTGCAAAATGTAAATACTCAATTGGGTGAAACAAATCAAAAATTGGCTGCGTTGTCTCATGTGGATTCCTTAACTGGCATTGCGAATCGGCGAGCCTTTGACGAACTATTCGAGCAAGAATGGCGACGTGCGCTTCGGGATCAATTCCCGTTATCTGTAGCTATGATTGATATTGATTATTTTAAAGATTATAATGATGTTTATGGTCATTTAGCAGGAGATGATTGTTTGCAACAAATTGCTCATAGTATTGCAGGAATTGCCAAACGTCCGGGCGATATTGCTGCGCGTTATGGGGGCGAAGAATTTGTTGTACTGCTTTCAGATACAGATGCTGAGGGCGCGTATCAAGTAGCTGAAACAATTAATTCCAGGGTGGTTAATTTGAATATTCCTCATCATGGTCATGCTGTTGATGAACGTGTGACAATTAGTGTTGGTGTAGCTACATTGATTCCTACAGATATGAATTTCATGGATGATGTTGTTCATCAAGCAGATAAGGCATTGTACAAAGCCAAAAAAACCGGACGAAATCGAGTCGCGGTTTAGTGAGACCGTTACAGTAATCGAATTACTGTATTTTGTTTGTTGACAAGTAATTTCGTCCTCTGCTATAGTGCCTCCATGCCTAACAAAATTAAACCATTTACTGTCTTAAAAAAAAGTTTAGGTGATATCGCGGCAATTCAGGTCGGATACACCTTTCGGTCTCGAATAGAAGCCGATGCGAAAGGCAATGTTCTCGTTATTCAAATGAAGGATCTTCGGGATGACGGCATCGTTAGCCCTGAAACTTTAACAAGGACACACGTTGACGACCTTAAAGAGAATCAACTGGCCTTTGGGGATGACATTATTTTTCGGGCAAGAGGACAAAACAATACCGCAGGCATTATTAGTAGCAATATCTTTAATGCAATTATTGCTGCTCCATTAATCCGAATACGTATTGCAGAACCTATAGCATATCCTCGATATGTAATGTGGTTTATCAATCAGCCTGATAGCCAAAAGAAATTAGCCAGTAATGCAAAAGGTACAGCCCAAAAAATGATCAGCAAGGATGATTTGGAACAGCTTGAGATAAGCCTTCCCACCATAGAACACCAACGTAAAATTGTCGAAATCAGTTTGCTTGAAGAAAAAGAGCAGTATTTATTAAGTTTGCTTACAGCAAAGAAGGGTGCTTTTATTTCAAAAAAGTTGATGCAATATGCGAAAGGAGAATTATAAAATGTTAACCGAAAAAATTGATCAACGAGATATTAACAATGCGGCATGGTCTGCGTGTGATACGTTTAGAGGTGCTGTTGATCCAGCTCAATATAAAGACTATATTTTGGTTATGCTCTTTCTCAAGTATATTACGGACATATGGCAAGATCACTATAACGAATATAAAAAACAGTATGGTGATGATGATGTCCGTATCCGGCGCAAACTGGACAGAGAAAGATTTGTTCTACCCAAAGGATGCAGTTTCTATGACCTTTACGAGAAACGCAATGAAGCAAATATTGGGGAATTGATTAATATTACCTTCGATGCGATTGAAGAAACCAATAAAATGAAATTAGAAGGTGTTTTCCGAAATATTGACTTTAATAGTGAAGCAAATTTAGGCAAAACCAAAGACCGTAATCGTCGTTTAAAGATGATGTTGGAAGACTTTAATAAGCCGCAACTCGATATGAGTCCTAGTCGTGTATCAGAAGATGTTATTGGCAATACTTATATCTATTTAATAGAAAGATTTGCCACTGATGCAGGGAAAAAAGCGGGGGAATTTTATACTCCACATAAGGTCTCTGAGCTGGTTGCAAAATTGGCAAAGCCTAAGTCCGGTGATCGGATTTGTGATCCTACTTGTGGGTCGGGTGGATTATTAATAGAAGCGACACGAGCAGTCATTGATTCAAATTATGCGATATTCGGGATGGAGGTAAACGGTAGCACATGGGCACTGGCAAGAATGAATATGTTTCTTCACGGTGCTGACTCAGCCCGAATTGAATGGTGCAACACCTTAACAAGCCCTGCTTTGGTTGAGAACGACAAGCTCATGAAATTCAACATAGTTGTAGCCAATCCCCCTTTTTCATTAGACAAGTGGGGAGCAGAAGAAGCTGAGAGCGATCGTTTTAATCGATTTTGGAGAGGAGTTCCTCCTAAAAGCAAAGGTGATTGGGCATTTATTAGCCACATGGTGGAAGCGGCTTTAGAAAAAGAAGGCCGCATAGCTGTTGTTGTTCCACATGGTGTTCTATTTAGAGGTGCTGCAGAAGGACGTATCCGGCAAAAAATGATAGAAGACAATATTTTAGATGCTGTTATTGGTCTGCCAGGCAACTTGTTTCCAACGACCAATATTCCGGTTGCTATTTTGGTGTTTGATCGCAGTCGTGAAAAAGGTGGCATTCGAGAAAATGACAAAACAGTTTTATTTATCGATGCAAGCCGAGACTATATTCCAGGAAAGAATCAAAACACTCTATCTGACGATCATTTAGATAAAATCCTTACAACGTATCAGGCAAAAACGGTCATTGATAAATACTCCTATATGGCCTCTTTTGACGAGATTAATGACAACGATTTTAATCTTAATATTCCTCGCTATGTTGATACCTTTGAGGAAGAAGAGGAAATTGATATTGATGCGGTTCAATCAGAAATCGACCAACTTGAAAAAGAACTGGCAGTTGTTCGGGCTCAAATGGCAACCAAGTTAAAGGAGATTGAGCGATGAATAAAGACGCGATTCAAGAATTACATTCTCAGTTTGATAGCATATTAAATATTTTTCCTGATTCAAAGATCGAATATTGGTTTGCACGGGATTTGCAATCCATACTTGGGTATGATCGTTGGGAAAATTTTAGTAAGGTTATTACAAAAGCGAGGACTGCCTGCGAAAAGGCTGATGTAGAAGTAGACAACCATTTTCGTGAGGTCACGAAAATGGTCAAAATCGGTTCTGGTGCCGATCGCTTAGTCGAAGATATTGTCCTAACAAGATACGCCTGCTATTTAATAGCTCAAAACGGTGACTCTAGGAAAGATCCCATTGCTTTTGCTCAAACCTACTTTGCAATTCAAACACGCAAGCAAGAAATTCTGGAAGAGCGGATTCTTTTACAAGAGCGATTGCAAGCAAGGCAAAAACTACGCGAATCTGAAACTGAGTTGTCTAAGAATATCTATGAACGTGGAGTAGACGATCAAGGTTTCGGACGGATACGATCAAAAGGAGATACTGTTTTGTTTGGAGGAAACCCTACCAAAATAATGAAAAACAAGTTGGGTATTCCTGAAAACAGACCTTTAGCTGATTTCTTGCCAACAGTAACTATTGCCGCAAAGAATCTTGCAACAGAGATTACCAACCACAATGTAAAAGAACATGACCTACAAGGTGAAGCGGCAATTACAGATGAGCATATTCAGAATAATCGAAGTGTCCGGAATATGTTGGGTGAACGAGGCATAAAGCCGGAGGAGTTGCCAGCGGCAGAAGATTTAAGGAAGCTTGAGCGGCGGGTAAAGTCTGAAGAAAAGAAATTAATTGATAAATCTCAAATGCCGAAAGATTACTAAAAATATGGGATCCTCTTCTGTTTTAACTTTACGTCATAATGGGTGTGTACAAAACATACATATCCTTTCATTTAAAGGGGGCAAAATCGATGCCTTTAAATGGTTAGAGTGTGAAGCGGATTTAACTCAAAAACTGATTAATCGCATTAATGCTACGCTGGGGAAACGATGATGAAAACCATGCTCTTGAAAGACATCGTTAGTACATCAATTAAAAACGGGTATTCTCCTGTTTGCGATAGTGATGAAAACGGTAAATGGGTGTTAGGCCTTGGTGCATTAACTGGCATTAGTTTGGATATTTCACAAATTAAACCTGCACCTCTTAATGACAACAAGGTTGACCAGTTTATTTTAAAAAATGGTGACTTCTTAGTGAGTCGATCAAATACGCGAGATAAAGTTGGACGGGTTGCACTTTATCGTGAACATCCGATTATTTGTTCTTATCCTGATTTAATGATGCGATTTAGAGTTAATGAAACATTAGCAAATCCAGATTATGTAGAAAAAGTTCTTCAAGGATTTGCTGTTCAAAAATACCTTCAGCAATCAGCATCAGGAACAAGTGTAAGTATGGTAAAGATTAATAAGTCAGTCGTCGAAAATATTGAGGTTCCGCTTCCCACCCTCCCTGAACAACAAGCCATTGTCGATGTGCTTGAGAGCTGGGATAAAGCTATCGCCCTGACTGAGAAGTTGGTGAAGGCGAAGGAGAAGCAGTTTTCATATCAAATACACCGACTAATCTTAGATCTCCAAACAAATAGTTTTTCAAAATCAATTCAATTAGAGGACATATGTTCAATAACTACTGGAAGCAAAGACGTTAATGAGGGAGACACGGAAGGTTCTTATCCATTTTTTACATGTGGAAAAGACCACATCTATAGCAAGGAGTTCTCTTTTGACACAACAGCTATTCTAATAGCAGGTAATGGAAATATAGGGAATCCTCAGTTGTATACTGGGAAGTTTGAAGCATATCAACGCACATATGTCCTCTATGATTTCAAACAAGTGTCTGCACAATATTTGCTATTTTATCTAACAGCAACACTACGAAAGCAAATTGAAAAAGAGCGACAACAAGGCGCTATGCCCTATATAAAGTTAAGCACATTAGCTAAATTCATGATGTATTTCCCGCCAATACATGAACAAGACCAGTTCGCTTCTTTTTTAAGTAGTTTAAGACAGGAAATTTATCTATTAGAACAAATCGAGTGTAAATTTGTGTCACAGAAACAAGCCTTAATGCAAAAGTTGCTTACTGGTGAATGGCGGGTTAAGAGATGAAGGCATTGCGCAACCGAAAATTGAACCGATTGTCTGGTTATGATTATTCACAATCTGGTTTGTGTTTTGTAACCATTTGTGTGAAATCCTGTAGTAGGGAACAAAAATATTTGTTCCCTACGTCGACAACGACGGATACCACGTTTGGCAATATTGAAAATGGGGTAATGATATTAAACGAATATGGCCAACATACCTACCAATGCTGGGTCGAAATTCCTAACCATTTTCCTGATATTACATTGGATGAATTTGTTGTTATGCCCGATCATGTTCATGGGGTATTGGGTATTGTAGGGAACAATAATTATTGTTCCCTACCAGATGAAATATCGTGGCAAACCAAATGGGGGCGGTCATTATCATCGGTTATTCGTGGATTCAAAATTGGCGTTACAAAATATTTTTGGGCAAATAATATTCAATCATTTCAATGGCAGAAATCATATCATGAACGAATAATTCGGAATGAATCTGAATTAAACCGCATACGCCAATATATCACAAACAACCCTATCATGTACGGAACAAAAATCTTTGTTCCTAGATCCCTAATGAACCCGAAGATGCAAAATTCCAAAGGATAAAACCATGAACACATCCTTCCACTTTAACGAAAAATATCTATCTCAAATCCCGGCTCTTCAGCTATTAATGAAGCTGGGCTATAAGTACCTTAGCCAAGAACAGGCATTAGCGCAGAGGCAGGGAAAGACTTCGAATACTCTATTGGAAGAAATTCTGCGCGAACAGCTAAAGGATCTGAATCGAATAAAACATAAGGGTAAAGAATACTATTTTAGTGAAGAAAATATACAGTCAGCTATCCAGAAGCTAAAAAACATCAAATATGATGGGCTACTTCGCACCAACGAAACTGGCTATGACTTATTAACTCTCGGCACGGCATTGGAGCAGACCATCGAAGGTGATTCTAAGAGTTTCAACTTCAACTATATCAATTGGAAAGAATGGGATAAGAATGTTTTTCATGTCACTGCTGAGTTTTCGGTCGAGCGTAGTCGAAGTCATGAAACAGCCCGACCAGATATTATTCTTTTTGTAAACGGTATCCCGCTTGCGGTGATTGAATGCAAGTCCCCTAAAATTGAGGTTGAACAAGCTATCTCGCAATCGATTCGCAATCAAAGTGACGATTATATCCCGAAGCTTTTTACGTATGTCCAGCTGGTTATGGCTGCAAATAAGAATGAGGCTATGTACGCAACTACTGGGACACCAAGGAAATATTGGAGCGTATGGAAAGAGCTGGATGATAAAGAGCAGACTCTCAATACAATCATTCAACAACAACTTTCAACAGAAGACAAAAACATTTTATTTACGGGTGAGTTCGCTATGTCTCGAACCTTTTTTGATGATCTGGAAACACAAGGCGACAGAATCGTTACAACTCAAGACATGACAATATATAGCTTATGCAGTCCGAAGCGGTTATTGGATATTGCTTTTGGGTTTACATTATTTGAAAGTGGTATCAAGAAGATCGCAAGGTATCAGCAATATTTTGTAGTGAAGTCGACCATTGAGCGAGTGAACCAGTTCACCAATGATGGTAAGCGTACTGGGGGTATCATTTGGCACACCCAAGGATCTGGTAAATCATTAACGATGGTCATGTTGGCTCGCGCTTTGGCATTTTCTGCCGCAATACCCAATCCAAGAATTATATTGGTAACGGACAGGGATGACCTGGACAAACAACTCGGAAATACTTTCGCAGCATGTAATATGGAGCCAAAACGAGCAACCTCCGGTCGCAATCTGATGGAATTAGTCACAGAGAGTAAATCGAGTATCATCACAACTTTGATCCACAAGTTTGATAAGGCATTGAATTCTAAAAAACATCAGGATACTTCTCCAGACATCTTTATGCTGATCGATGAAAGTCATCGGACTAACTTTGGTTCTTTTGCGGCTCGTATGAGAGAAATGTTTCCTAATGCCTGCTACTTAGGCTTTACCGGCACACCTTTAATCAAGGATTTTAAAAAAAATAACTTTATGAAGTTTGGAGGACTAATTGAGCCTCATTATTCAATTCATCAAGCAGTGGATGACAAAGCAGTTGTCCCCTTACTTTACGAAGGCCGACACGTTGAAATGGTTCAAAATCAAGTGGCAATCGATTTGTGGTTTGACCGGCATACCCAGGGGCTGACGCAAGAACAACAAGCAGACTTAAAAAAGAAATACGCACGAGCCGAAATGCTTAATAAAACAGATCAGGTTGTTTATATGCGTGCTTTTGATATCAACGAACACTACAGAGCCAATTGGCAAGGAACAGGGTTCAAAGCACAGCTCGTGGCACCTAATAAACAAACGGCATTGAAGTATCATGAATATCTGAAAGAACTAGGCCAGGTTACGTCAGAGGTGATCATATCTCCACCGGACAATCGCGAGGGATACGAGGAAGTGGATACGGAATCAACTGATGAAGTCGTCAGCTTTTGGCAACGAATGATGAAACGTTATGGGAATGAAGACGAGTATACAAAACAAATTATTAACCAATTTAAAAATGGCGAAGAGCCAGAAATACTCATTGTTGTTTCTAAGCTGCTGACTGGGTTTGATGCACCTCGAAACACGGTATTGTACTTGTGTACTATGATGCGGGATCATACCTTGCTTCAGGCGATTGCACGAGTTAATCGGCTCTATGAAGGCAAAGACTTTGGGTACATCATCGACTATGCAAGTGTCTTGGGTGAGCTGGACAAAGCGTTAACTATGTACAGCATATTTGAGGAATATGACGAACAAGATTTAGCAGGGACTTTGCTGTCAGTACAATCTGAAATTAGTAAATTGCCTCAGGTTCATTCTGATTTGTGGGACATTTTTAAGTCTGTAAAGAATTCCCGTGATGAAGAAGCCTATGAGGTCTTATTAACAAATGAAGAGTTGAGAGTAAAGTTTTATGAATGTTTAACGCAATACAGCAAGACTCTCGCTATCGCATTGTCCTCGGATCAATTTCTGAGGACTACTGATGAAAATAAAATCAAAACCTACAAAGCTGATCTTAAACGGTTTATAAATTTAAGAAGTTCAGTGAAGATACGCTATGCCGAAACCATCGATTATCGCGATTACGAGCCAAGAATAAGAAAATTATTGGATACGCACATTCAGGCAAATGAAGTTATTCAGCTTAATGAGCCGGTGAACATTTTTGATGAAGCTACGTTTAATGAAGTCAAAGAAGATCGTGGACTGCTTGCCAATAAAACAACTGCTGCAAAAGCAGATATGATTGCACATGCTACCAAGCGAGTCATTACTGAGAATATGGAGCTCGATCCAGCGTTTTATGAGAAATTTTCTAAATTAATTCAGCAGGCAATTGATGAGTTTCGAGCTAAACGTCTATCTGATTTAGAGTACCTAAACAAGGTTGTCGATATTCGCAACAAAGTGGTGTCAAAGCAACATGACGATGTGCCTGAGGGATTGCATGGGAATGAAGAATCCATGGCCTATTACGGAGTAATCTTCCCACTTCTTCAGAAAGTTAAAAGTGATGTTGATCTTGTTCAGGTAGCATCAAAAATTGCCATTGATATGCAAATTATTTTTATTGTAGCCAAATATAAGGTTCAGTTTTGGGATGATATGGATGCTCAAAAAACGGTTATAAATGCTATCGATGATTATCTTTTTGATGAGGTTAAGGATAAGCAGGGTATTCCGCTAAGCGTTGAAATGATGGATCAAATCATTGAAAAAGTCATGAGTATTGAACGCTTTAGAAGTAAAAGGCAGTAGAATGGTTCACGAATTAGCGTTTGGGAATTCACAGGTTTCCTACACGATCCACTATTCAGACCGAAGAACGCTGGCTATTGCCGTTAATCCTGACTGTACAGTTATCGTAAGTGCTCCAAATAATACGAATTTGGCAGAAGTTGAAGGCAAAGTTAAGAAGCGACTGCGTTGGATTACTAAACAACAAGAGTTCTTTCGACAATTTACGCCAAGAGCGACAGCTCGAAAGTATGTTGGTGGCGAAACACATTTTTATTTGGGTAGACGTTATCGACTTAAGTTTGTATCGAATAATGTTAATAAAGTGCAGATATCAGGCTCATACATCCTAATACAAAGCCCTGACATAAATTATTCACACATTATAGAGTCGCTCATATTGCAGTGGTATCGAGCTAAAGCACATGAAAAATTTAATGAGTTTTACAATGCTTGTTGGGAGCGTTTTAGTAATACGGCGACTGGTAAGCCTCGCATTTCAATCAGAACCTTAAGTCGTAGATGGGGAAGCTTATCTTCAGCTGGTCTTCTTACACTTAATGTTGATCTTATTCGATCACCTAAAGAGTGTATCCAATACGTAATCATTCACGAGTTTTGTCATTTGATTCATAAAAATCATACTCAAAATTTTTATAAATTACTTGCCCTGAATCTTCCAGATTGGGAAAAACGAAAGAAAAAGCTGGAGGTCACTTTGGCATAAGCCAAAAAAACCGGACGAAATCGAGTCGCGATTTAGCTAATGGTTTGTGCTTTTTAATGTAGTGTTACCTGGGTATTGTTTATTCTTTTTTTTATGCGCACTATGCTGTTAGAATAGAAAGGAAAAAGTCATGATTTGGTTAATTGAAGCTGAATACCAAAAAGATTATAAAATCCGGATCAGATTTAATGATAAAACAGAAAAAATTATTGATTTAGAAGAAAAAATACTTAAGGATCATCGAAAGATTTTTTTACCATTAAAACAAAAAGAATATTTTTGTCAAGTTTCCTTGAATTCTGAATATGATACAATTACGTGGCCAAACGGCGCTGATTTTGCACCTGAATTTCTTTACGAGATGGCTCAGGCGTAAATTAAAGTCAGTTATATTTCTATTTTTCAGTCTCTTATTCTTTATAGTATAAAACTGTTAAGTTGATAGTTTAATATGTTTTGATAAAGAGGCGAATGATTCGGCCGATGTATGAAGTTTTTCCTTATTAATTAGTTTTCGCCGTCGTGCTGCAATAGCTAATTGCCCTAAGGCAATGCCGCTGTCATTACAGGGGATGGCTTGCGGAGAAAATACGTTAAATCCCTCTTGTTCTAACTGGTTTTCTGCGTTTTCTAGTAAAAATCGGTTTTGAAAGACCCCGCCGGATAAAACTACATCGTTAAGTGAATATTTAGTGCGTAATTGTTTTGCAACAGTTGCAATGATGTCAACTAAGGTCAGATGAAATCGTAGAGAGATACTTGCAGTCGATGTTCCTTGGATTACGTCATTTACAATAGCGCGAATCATAGGTGCAACGGAAATTGTCGTTGTGAGGGTATAAGGGTAAATGAACAGCTTTTCGTCTAAGGTAGCTTTATTTATAGCAGATTCTAAGCGAATTGCAGCTTCAGCTTCGAATCCGTGAATGCTTTGTAAGCCAATAATTGCAGCAATTGCATCAAATAAACGTCCGACACTAGAGGTCAAGGGACAATTCAGTTTGCGTTGAATCATGTGCATAACGCCTTTGAGTTTGTCTGTTTCAAGCTTATGTAAAAAGGGTAAAGGTAAGGTCCCTGCATCTGCGCCAAAAGCATCCACAAGATAGGCTAGTGCCATGCGCCATGGTTCTTCTGCTGCTCGATCTCCTCCAGGCATGGGTATATAATTAAAATGAATTTCGCGGGAGTAGTGTTCTAAATCTGCACAAAAACATTCTCCACCCCAGATGTGCCCATCATCGCCTAAACCGGTTCCGTCAAAGCTAAAACCAATCACTTTTTTTTCTAATTGAAATTCGGCAATGCAAGCTGCTATATGCGCATAATGGTGCTGAACTGCCAGCGTTGGTATCCCTAATTTTATCATCGCTTGTGTGGATAGATAGTCTGGGTGAAGATCATGAACTGCCAATGTTGGATTAATGTTAAATAAATCACGGTATCGGGTTAGGGATTCGTCATAAAATGTCAGCACCTCTGCTGTTTTGAGATCACCAATATATTGGCTGAGTATGGCGTCATTTTCTTTTCCAATTGCAAATACGCTTTTTAATTCAGCACCTGCAGCAATAATGCCTTCAACAGTGTCAATCATGGCAATACGCTCTGGGGCATAACCCCTGGATCGCCGAAGTACGCGGGGTTTACTTCGAACAACATGAATGATGGAGTCGTCGCATCTGTTATGAATGTCGCGATTGTAAGTCAGTATTCCATTTACTAATGGTGTAAATTGGGCTAAAGCTTCGTGATTAGTCATGATGATGGGTTCATCTTTAAGATTTCCGCTGGTTAGCACTAGGGCATCACAGTTAAGGTGTGTCATTAGTAAATGGTGAACGGGAGTATACGGCAACATTGCGCCAATAGTTGGAAGCCCTTGACATACAGCAGGAGCCATTAATTTTTGTGTGCGATTGACAATAACAATGGGTCGTTTAATACACATTAATAAATCTGCTTCTTCTGGTGTGATGTTAGCATATTTATGAATAGTGCTAATATCTCGAAATAAGACTGCAAAAGGTTTTTGTTCGCGATGTTTGATTTCCCGAAGTCGCAGGACTGCAGTCTGATTGAATGCATTACACGCTAAATGAAAACCACCAAGGCTTTTAATTGCCATGATTCCGCCGTCCATAATGATTTGTGTTGTTTGATGAAGCCATGAGTTTGTGGTTTTTTGTGGCTTGGCTTGATGGGTTGGCAATGTAATTGTTAAGGAATAACGTGGCCCGCAGATTTCACAAGCATTGGGTTGTGCATGAAAACGGCGATTAGTTGGATTATCGTATTCGTGTTGGCAAGATATACACATTTTGAAATTTTGCATAGTCGTATGTGCTCGATCATAAGGAAGTTTTTGTATAATGGAAAATCGTGGGCCACATTGCGTACAATTAATGAACGGGTAATGAACCCGATGAGGCATAGTTTTAAGTTCGTCCAGACAGAGGTCGCAGGTTGCCAGATCAGGGCTGACACTTGTAATCTGCATAGTTCGCATGTCACTTTTAAGAATAGTAAATGTTTCATAATTCGGGTGATTACTGGGGGTGATTATGAGGGTGTCAATGCGGCTTGCTACTGGTGCTTCTTTTGGTATTCGCGTGATGAGTTCGTGAATAGCCTTAGCAGAACCATGAACTTCTATAGCTACACCATTACTTTGATTGTTGACGCAACCTGTTAATTTTAGCTCATGGGCTAAGCGAAAAATATACGGCCGAAATCCAACGCCTTGAACGAGTCCAGTAATATGGATGTGAGTTTTTTGCATTATTTTTTCCACAGTAACATTGCATCGCCAAAGGAAAAAAAACGATAGCGTTCGTGAATGGCAGTTTGATATAAACTTAGCATGCGTTCCTTGCCCATGAATGCTGAGCATAGCATAAGCAGTGTTGAGCAAGGCAAATGAAAATTAGTCATTAATCCATCAATAATGTGAAACGAAAATCCAGGTGTGATAAAAATAGAGGTTTCTCCTTTGTCAGGCTGAAGTTTGCCATATTTTTGGTAAATGCTTTCTAAAACACGAACAACTGTAGTTCCAACTGCAATAATGCGATGCCCGTGTAATTGTGTTTCTGTAATCATATCAATTGTTTCTTGGGGTAAAGAATAGCTTTCTGCATGCATTTTGTGGTCAGCAATATTTTCAACCTCAACAGGTCGGAAGGTTCCAATGCCAACATGAAGCGTTACAAAAGCAATTCGTACTCCCTTTTCGCGTAGTTTATTTAGCAGCTCTTGCGTGAAATGGAGGCCTGCAGTCGGTGCAGCAACTGCTCCCGGAGTTGAGGCAAATACTGTTTGATACCGTTGTTTTAACTGATCTGCAGTATGGGAGTCGATTTTGATATATGGCGGTAGCGGTGGGTGACCTATTTGTTCGATAATTTCGCTGAATGGCTTTGTGCATGTGAATTTTAATCGTCGTTGTCCATCGTCTAAAATAGAAATAACTTCCGCACAACAATCAGCTGAAAATGTAAGTTGTGTTCCTGTTTTAAGTTTACGAGCTGGACGCGCTAAAACGTTCCATTCCATAGGCGCATGCTCGTTGATTAAAAATATTTCGATTTTGTTGTGAGAATTTTCGTTGGTTGCAAAAAGCCGGCCAGGAATTACCTGAGTATTGTTGAGCACTAGACAATCTCCAGGCAGCAATAAGGAGGTTAAATCTTTAACCTGAGCATGGGTCTGAGTCGTTGTGCTAGCGATAAGTAGACGCGATGAATCGCGCGGTTCAGTTGGTGTTTGCGCAATAAGTTCGCTGGGTAAGTCATAATCAAAATCACTTGTTTTCATAAAAAATCTACCTTTATTTTGCCAGATGTTGGATGAGAAATGACGGTTGCTTTAACGTGGTATACGGCTTCAATTGTTTGCTGCGTTAGTACATCAGTGCAGGATCCGTGAGTTACTAAAGTGCCTTGATTTAGGAGCAGTAAGTGTTTGCAAAAGTGGCTGGCTATATTCAGGTCATGAAGAATAACCAAGATTGTTAATCCGAATTCAGTATTTAGGCGTTTAAGTAGGGACATAATTTGCAATTGATGGTATATGTCTAAATGTGCTGTTGGCTCATCTAAAAATAGTAGTTTAGGTTCTTGCGCTAGCGCTTTGGCAATAAATACTAATTGTCGTTGCCCTGCACTGAGTTGATCAATGGGCGAATTTCTTAATTTAGAAATATTTGTAAGTGCCATAGCATGAGTAACAATGGTTTGATCTGTTTGCGTTGCTGCGTTGTAACGTGCTAAATGCGGCGTTCGTCCCATTAATACAAGGTCTTTCACGCGATAGGGAAATTCAAGGTGAGTATCTTGTTCTACAACTGCCCATTGTTGAAACAAGGTTTTAAGGTTCATGCTCGCAATATCTTGATTGTTAAAACTAATAGTTCCTTGACTGGGCGTTAAAATGCGTGTGATGAGTCGTAGCAGTGTTGATTTCCCAGATCCATTGGGACCTAGGATGCCGACAAAATCGCTGTTGTTAACGGAAAAGGTGATATCTGACAGGACAGTCTTATGCGGATAGCCTCCGCTAAGATGATGGATGTCGAGGATTGGGGGCATTACCTTACTTGCTCCATTTGAGTATCATTAAAAAAACAGGAGCACCAATGAGTGAGGT
>CAYUBI010000050.1:0-16606 GCA_964443005.1 uncultured Candidatus Marinamargulisbacteria bacterium | reverse complement strand
GTTCTGCCATAGACGTACCTGAGGCATAAGCTTCTAAACAACCGAGACGTCCACACTTGCACAAAGGGGGATTGTTATCTTTATCAACATTTAAGGTCATATGCCCAATTTCACCTGCAATATCATGCGTACCAGCTAATAATTTGCCTTGATAAATAATCCCGCCACCAATACCTGTTGATACAGTCATAAAAATTATATTTTGATATCCACGACCTGCGCCAAATAAAAACTCACCCATAGCCGCACAATTTGCATCATTCTCTATTAGAACAGCGCAATTAACATATTTAGATAAATATTTAACAATGGGAACGTTTTTCCAATTGGGTAAATTCGGTGCTTGCAAAATAATGCCATTTTTCTTATCAATCGGACCTGGCACACCCAAAACTACTTTTTTAACATCATCCTTAAGTACGCCACTCTTCTTTATCAAACTCTTAATAAGATCAACAATCTTATCAAGCACATCCGTCATCGATTTATGCCCGTCAGTTGGAATCGTAATACTATGCAAAATTTTGCCTTCTTGATTACAAATCGCAGAAGCAATTTTTGTGCCACCTAAATCTATGCCAATATAATCATTCATAATGCCAATTACTATAGCATAAATATTTTGTTACTGGCTAGGAGTCTATGAAATTTCGCAATAATTTAAGCTATTTTTGCTGAATGATTGGATTCGTCACCTAAACCAAGAGCCTCATTTAACACTTTGCTAAGTTCTTCTGCCATTACTCGCGGCATCTTCACTGTAAAAAACTGCTCTGCCTCTTGTGCAGTTTCAGCACTAAACCAATTTTTTTTATGTGCATATTTAAACCCACTTCGATTTAGCTTTACAGAAATTTCTCGCGTATTTTTAAGAATTGATTCTCTCATTTCCTTAACGATTTCGCTATCGCCATCTACATCAGCTATCGTATCTGCAGACTCTACAGCAGGTGAACCCAATGATTCACTCATTAAGTCTATATTTTGCCCATCTTCTATTTTTGAATCTTCCGCTTGTATGCGCTTTCCTTGTGCTTCTGCACTGGCAACTGTTCCAGAATTAATCATGCCTGATTCACCAGAATCTAAAAGAATAGGCTGATGACTTTGTGGAGTAACTCCTTGAAGCACTTTATTTCCAGATTCAGACGGTTCAGACATTGTCGCAGAATCTCGTTGAGCTATGGGTTTTACACTTGAAACAATTCGTGTTGAGCTAACACTATCCATAAACATCTCTCCTTTGAGTTTTTTCATAAACACTACTAAATATATGCCCCAAAATAGATCATAATAAACATTTCCAAACAAATTCATTTCATCACTGTATATTTTTACTGAAATCGCGGTATAATACTAAATGAGGGGAATACGTTCATCAGGAGGCTAAAATGGAAACAATAACTGAACCGAACGCATGTAAAGTTGTCATAAATTGGGATGAATATATGACATTAAAAGAAATAGTTCCGCTCGATGATTCATCTGAGGCATTGCTACAAAATATGCAACAAGAAAAAGACAATGTAGTTCTTTCAGGTACAAGCGCGTCAATGGATGTTTTAAATGATTACGTGGCTCTTGAAGCTAACCAAACCTTTTCAGAACACCGCCATATACTACTTGATTCAATTTATACAAAAATTAAAACAGCATCATTAGTCAATTAAAAATTAATTGTAAAAAAGTTCTTGTCAGTCCTTAATGCAATGTGTTACTATTCTTCGGCCTTTGTGGCCCCATCGTTCAGTGGTTAGGACGTCAGGTTTTCAACCTGCAAACGAGGGTTCAATTCCCTCTGGGGCTGCCAAATATAACAAAACACAATGTTCCTATTACTCCAAACCCACAGGCTACCCATAAATTTGTTGCTGGACTGATCATCCAGAGTAACGCCCCTGAAAATGCTGCAATGGAAACAATCGAATCTCTTATCAAATAATGCGGTTGAGCCATTTTTTGCCATAATTGAAACGGACTTCCAACTTTTCTTTAAATTATGCATCATTTGTTTATATATACAAACGAACTATTTATCAAAAAAACCTTTTCATAAATTTTGGGTTCATTAAAAAATTATTGAAAATGCAATCATAATCGTTATTACAAAAATAATGAATAGAGCTACTAAGAAAATGCTATCTGCAATCTTCTCAAGCGAAGCTGAAAATCTTTCATTATCCGAACGTATTGACAAAAAAGAAAATAAACTAGCTGTGATCAAAAAAACACATGCAATACCGGTAAACTCATCTATCGTTGTCATTTCATTTATCTTTGTTATTTTGAGAGAGGTCAAAACAATCAAACAAAACCCCAACAAGTTAGATGATGTATTTAAAATATGTTGTGAATTCGATTTTTTCATATAAATACCTTATCTATATTCTAATCGCCTAAGAGCTTCGCTTATATCTTCTCGTATATTACTTTTTTATATAGAGTATACTACTTTACAAAATGACATTCAACATAACCAATATTTTCTGAAAGTAATTTTCAAATATGCTATAATCATTTGATAATTTAAATACCTTGCAAAGACTAAGGAAAAGAGATTTTTCATAATGAAACAAAAAGTATACCTAGATTCAACGATTATCAGTTACTATTTTGACAATCGTGAATCTATTCAAACTTATTGTAATGTTACAAAACAATGGATTCAACATGAAAAGAACAACTATGACCTGAACATTTCAAATGAAGTAATTGCTGAAATTGCAGCTGGAAATTATCCAAGCAAAGACAAAGCTTTGTTGTTTGCACAAACGATCAATTGTTTACAAGACAATCCAGCGATTATTGATATCGTAAAAGTTTACATTCAAAATCAATTAATGCCCAAAAAATTTACAGGTGATGCTGTTCATTTAGCTTATGCATCATATTATTCTCAAGACTTCCTTTTAACCTGGAACTGTAACCATTTAGCAAATGCGAACAAAAAGCAGCATATCAGAATCATCAATCACAGATTAGGAATATATGTGCCGGAAATTGTAACCCCATTAGAATTATTTAAAGAGGAGGAGTAACGTGATATCAACTGTATTGTTAGAAGAAAAATATCGGGTCGAACAAAAATTATGGGAAGACTCACATGAAGATATTGAACAATATTTTGCGTTAGTAAAAAATATCGCACAAAATGCATTTCAATCGGTTTCGTCACCGTCAATACGACCGAAACAAGAAATATAATATTATTATTAGTTGATTAAATTTTAACGTGAATTCAATTTAAAAGTTCTAACTTTCAAACAGTTTATACATCATTCGAATAATGTCAGGCCTATGGTACAATATCAAAAAATATCGGGAATAAGGAGCGTGTATGGGTGGAAGTCAAGTAGGAAGTGGTGGCGGAAGTGCCATGCATCCAGGTGCACCAATCATTTGGCCTACACTAAAATCACAATCAACTCCCCAAGTAACTCAAACACAAAATACTGAACAAGCTGGAAGTGCTGCCTCTGGCGTAGCAGCCCAAAATGCTGCAGCATCCAAAACTGCGCTTTCGCCTGCACAACAAGCTAGCCAACAAGCAAACACTACATCTTCCAGTGGACAAGGTTTAGTAATGCGAAGTTTATCTGCAGCTGATATTTCAACGCAGCTAATGAGTCTTGGATTTTCTAACAGTCCATCCAATGTGGGTTTAGCTACCAAAATGCTTGAACATGGAATGGAACTCAGTCACGAAAACTTTCAAACTCTTAATCAAGCATTGGAAGGGAAAAATGCTTCAGCTACTACGCTAGAAGCAGCACTCATGGCACTATCCAAAGGAGTTGCGAGCAATCCAGCAGCAGTGAACAGCTTAGTAGACTTTATGTCTTCTAATAAAAATATTTCGCAATTAATGACTCAACTAGAACAAAACTCATCAAATTTAAGCAGTTTTCTTGCTAATGTAAAAGGTATGCTAAATCCTGGACTTATGAGTGCGCTAAGCTCAGTACTCAGCACCTATCAAAAAGAAATTGATAAGAACAAAAGCAAAAACTCAATTAACAACATGGTATTTAATCGTAGCAGTATGCTGAATGATTCCATTGCGCTGAAATCACTATTAGCAGGTATTCAACAAATGCTGGCAAAAGAGCCGCCTGGAAAAGACGCAGCGCAGCTGCAAAATCTAATGCAACAACTTCAATCTAGTTTAGATGAAATGACAAATCATTTAACAGCACAATCGATTATTAGCCAAGGGAATACACGAACAGACAGTGCTCTTTCTGAAAAATATGCATATTGGCAAATTCCAAACTTTTTTCTTAATCCTCAAAAAAGCATTGAAATTATGATGCGTAAGGAAAAAATCGGTAAAAATGAATACTTTGATCCAGAACGAACCCGATTAATTATTAAACTAGAATCAGAAAAACTAGGCGAAATTACGATTATTATTGATGTCAAAGAAAAAGAAATTCATTACGAATTTAATACAGAAAATGAAGATGCTCGACAATTTATTGCAGCAAATTCCGTGATTTTGCGTGAAACAATGGATAAACTAGACTGGAAAGTTAAAGGTTTTAATACAGTTTTACGAAAAGTAGAACTTCAAAAATATATATTACCTAAAATTGATCTTGATCAACTACGCCGAGTTAGAGCAGAGGCATAAAAAAATGGCAGAAGCAAAAAATACACGAGAAGATGTAAAAACAGCGATTGCAATTCGATATAACATGGATAAAGAAGCAGCACCACGAATTCTGGCTTCAGGAAAAGGTAGCATTGCAGACGAAATCATTCGCATTGCCGAAGAAAACAAAGTGCCTTTATATCAAGATCCTTCACTTGCTAAATTGCTAGGTAGTTTAGAGCTAGATACCGAGATTCCTCCAGAACTGTATACCTTAGTTGCCGAAGTATTAGCTTTTGTTTACAAGCTAGATCAAAAAAAAGGTAAAGGTAAAGAAATGCAAAAACGATTACGTGATGAATTAAAAAAATAAAACAAATACTAAAAACACGAAATTACCCGTTACAAAAAATAGAAAATTGTTTATAATAGAATTGAATTAACCTATCAAAGGAGCAATTTATGACAAAACGTATATATAATTTTAGTGCTGGGCCTGCTGCATTACCTGTGGAGGTTTTAGAAATTGCCCAAAAAGACATGCTAAATTATGGCAATTCAGGTATGTCTGTCATGGAATTATCGCATCGCTCTAAAACATATGAAACTATTATTCATGATGCAGAAGCTGATTTACGTAAACTTATGAATATTCCTGACGCTTACGCAGTTTTATTTATGCAAGGTGGAGCTACTGCACAATTTTCAGCAGTTCCGTTGAATTTAATGAATGGATACAGACGCGCAGCGTATGTTAATACAGGAGAATGGTCAAAACGAGCTATTGCAGAAGCAAAACGCTATGGCCAAGTTGAGACTATTGCCTCATCTGAAGACAAAAACTTTACCTATATTCCAGATATGGCCTCTATCAGAATCAACGCAGGAGTCGACTATTTTCATATCACTTCAAATAACACAATATTTGGAACTAAATATACAGAATTACCTAAAATAGGGATACTGCCAATCGTCTCTGACATGTCATCCTTTATTCTTTCTGAAGTATTTGACATTAATAGTTACGGACTTGTTTATGCTGGTTCGCAAAAAAATATAGGTCCTGCTGGAATGGCCATT
Organism: uncultured Candidatus Marinamargulisbacteria bacterium; assembly: GCA_964443005.1. Classification (GTDB taxonomy): domain Bacteria; phylum Margulisbacteria; class Riflemargulisbacteria; order GWF2-35-9; family CAYUBI01; genus CAYUBI01. The sequence goes on along the minus strand of CAYUBI010000050.1, from coordinate 10,932 downwards.
GTCATTGTTAGAAAGCAGCTTATTAATATTCCAATGGCTATCACTCCTGTATTATATAACTATAAAACAGCGATGGAAAATGGGTCCATGTATAACACGCCTCCAACATGGGCTATTTATATAGCAGGGTTGGTTTTTAAATGGCTTCTAAATAACGGTGGAATTGCAGAAATGGAAAAACAAAACCGAAAAAAAGCTAACTTGTTATATGACTATATCGATAATTCCGGATTTTACAAATCCCCAGTAGTTATCAAATATCGCTCTTTAATGAATATTCCATTCACCTTACCATCCGAAGATCTAGATGCACAATTCCTTAAAGAAGCAGTGGCTGCTGGACTGGAAAACCTTAAAGGCCATCGCTCAGTAGGCGGCATGCGTGCAAGCATTTATAATGCAATGCCTTTAGAAGGTGTTCAAGCACTTGTTGATTTTATGGCTAATTTTGCAAAAATAAATAAAAAGTAAGGATTGACGCCACTTGGCAAATACCCGTACAATACCGTATCAACAAGCGGAGGAACCATTTTTATGAAAAAAGAAATACATCCAGCCTATCATAGTATTATTGCAACGTGTGTATGCGGTGCTAGTTTTGCTGTAGGCTCAACTTTAGAAAAAATTCGTGTGGATATTTGTTCATCCTGTCATCCTTTTTATGCAGGGACTGACAAAATTCTTGATATAGAAGGACGCGTTGAACGCTTTAAGAAGCGCGCAGCAATGGCAACCAAGGCTGACTAAACCTCAGAATTCTTCATGAATGTTGAGGTTATAAGCTATACACCTAATGCGTTAAAAGTAATTTATACTGCATGTAGAACATGTTATAGTGCAGTTGGTCCTTTGCAGCTCAAAGATGTTTCAGTTAATAAAATGAAAGAATTAATTAGTACAGTAACGCAAAGTGGTCATCATTCAGTTTTAGAACATGTTAGCTTTACTCTAGCAATTGATGGCGTCAGCCGTGCTCTGACGCATCAACTAGTCAGACATCGTTTAGCCTCGTATTCGCAACAATCGCAACGCTATGTTAAATATGAAGAAAATGATAAAAAACCAGAGTTTATTATTCCTGAAAAAATCAAAAAATCTATTGCTGCAAAAAAATACTATTTGGAAACTATGCAATCTATTTTTGAAAGCTATCGTACATTAATAGATATGGGCATTCCTGCAGAAGATGCACGTTATTTGTTACCTAATGGAATTGAAACCAAACTAATTATGACAATGAACTTACGCGAACTTATTTCCGCCAGTAAACTCCGACTTTGCTTTCGAGCACAAGCAGAAATTCAGAAATTATTTATTGAAATTCGTAAACATATTAATAAAACCAATCCATTTTTAGCTTCATTTTTAAAACCCAAATGTCAACATCAACAATTTTGCGATGAAAAAAAATCTTGTGGACATTATAAATTTGACGCTACACTTGCAACAAACATAAAAAAAGGATAAACCTATGGCCATTGGTGGACAAGCATTAATTGAAGGCGTGATGATGTTGGGGAAAACAAGTATTGCTACTGCAGTATATTTACCATCTGGAAACTTAATTATTACTAACGAACCTCGAATCAAATCATTAAAGCATCCTTGGCTAAGAGAGTTCCTTGTCATCCGCGGATTTATGAATCTTGTAGATATGTTAGTTTTAGGAACAAAAACATTAATATACTCGGCAAATATCGCAGAAGATACTGGTGCGAAAATGAGTAAAAAAGAAGTTTCACTCAGCCTAACACTATCCTTGCTAATGTCAGCCTTTTTATTTATTGTGTTACCTGCAATTGCATTTAAGTGGCTAAGTCATTATATTCATTCAACAATGCAGCTCACACTTATTGAAGGCATAGTACGTATTTCCATTCTGATTAGTTTTTTATCAATTATGGTTTTAATGAAAGACATGCGACGCGTTTATGAATATCATGGAGCAGAACATAAAGCAGTTAATTGTTTTGAACAAAACATGCCACTAACACTTGAAAATGTGCGTAAATGTTCACGGATTCATAATCGTTGCGGTACTAGTTTTTTAATTATTGTTATGATTGTTTCTGTCCTTATTTTTTCAGTCATTGGACAAACATCGCTTCATGCTCGAATTATGTTAAAACTGCTATTAATCCCGCTAGTTTCAGGAATGTCGTACGAAATCATCAAATATGCAAGCAAACGATGTCATCTACTTTTTTTTAAAATTCTCTTATTTCCAGGCCTAATGGTTCAACGATTAACTACACGCGAACCAGATGACAAACAAATGCTAGCTGCCATTGCTGCCTTAAACGAAGTCCTATAAACACAATGTTTGATAAACTTGAAGGAATTGAACGAAAATTTTTAGAAATTGAAGAAGAAATGGGACGTCCAGAAATTTTGGCGGATATTCCCAAACTAAATGAACTGAGTCGCAAACGTTCGGACATGGAAGAAATTGTTGAAAAGTTTCGATCTTACAAAAAACTAAAGAAAAACATCACAGACCATGAAATATTTATTGTTAACGAACAAGATACGGAATTAATTACGCTTGCTAACGAAGAACTGGATACCTATCATGTAGGCATCCAAAGTTTGGAACAAGAACTTAAATTATTACTGGTTCCCAAAGATGCTGATGATAAACGAAATGTTTATTTGGAAATTCGCGGTGGAACAGGCGGAGAAGAAGCAGCATTATTTGCCCGCGATTTATATACGATGTACACCCGATATGTTGATAAACAAGGATGGACACGCGAACTCATTGACTTTAACGAAAGTGATGCAGGCGGACTAGCCAAAGTTGTGATACTAATTCAGGGCAAAGGCGTTTATGGCAACCTTAAATTTGAAAGCGGTATTCATCGTGTGCAGCGGGTACCAGTAACAGAAGCTTCCGGACGAATTCACACTTCAGCTGCAACAGTAGCAGTACTTCCAGAAGTCGAAGATGTAGATATTCAAATTAATGCCAATGATTTAAAAATCGACACGTATCGAGCTAGTGGGGCAGGCGGCCAACATATCAATCGAACAGATTCAGCTATTCGCATTACGCATCTGCCTACAGGCGTTGTTGTCACTTGTCAAGATGGGCGAAGTCAACATCAAAATAAAGAACGAGCAATGCAAGTGCTTAAATCACGAATTTATGAACAAGCAGTTACTGAACAACAACAAAACCAAAGTCAAGCTAGAAAGTCATTAGTAGGCAGTGGAGATCGTAGCGAAAAGATTCGTACATATAATTTCCCCCAAAATCGAATTACTGATCACCGCATCGGATTAACCATTCACAAACTCGATACTATTTTATCTGGTGATTTATCAGGATTTATTGAAGCCCTTCAGCAGGCAGATCGGCTGGAAAAACTCCAGAATGCCGACCTCTAAAACTAAAACGTGGACAATCCAATCAATTTTGGCTTGGTCTACCGACTATTTCGCTGACATTAGTGCCTGTCCTCGAGTTGATGCAGAATGGATACTATCTCACGTACTTCAATTAAACCGACTTGATTTATATCTGCAGTTTCAACAACCGTTAAACAGCAATGAACTCGCAGATTACAAAAAATTGGTTCGCCGTCGAAAAAAAGCAGAACCCATTCAATATATTCTAGGCAAAGCGCCTTTTTATCAACACCTTTTTTCCGTCACCCCAGACGTGCTAATTCCTCGCTATGACACAGAACGGCTGATTGACATTGTTTGCGCTCATGTTCATCCGGACTTATTGAAAACAATTATTGACGTAGGCACAGGTAGTGGAGCCATTGCGATTACACTTAAAAGTCTATACCCTGAATCTACAGTTTTTGGATGCGATATATCAGAAAAAGCATTGGCTATTGCCAAAGAAAATGGACTAACACTTAAACAAGAAGTCAATTGGGTTATATCCGATTATCTTTCATATTTCCGTAAAGATATCAATATTATCAATGACAAACAAACGCTAATTGTGTCAAACCCACCCTATATTGCGAGCCATATCCTAGCAACATTGCCATCAGAAGTACATGATTATGAGCCAAAACTAGCCTTAGATGGCGGGAACAACGGACTGCAGGCATATTATCAAATAATCACAGACATTCAAGCAATAAATACACCTGTAACTATTGTGTGGGAACACGGCTTTGATCAACAAAAAGAACTGATTCAACTATTAGAAAAAAATTCCTTTTCAGGTATCCAACACTTTCAAGACTACGGACAACGGGATCGCATTATTTTGGCAAAATACCAACCTCAATGATTTTTGAAATATCGAATGCGCTTCTCAATTTAATTTTTCCTAAATCCTGCTTTTTATGCAAAACTATTATCGAAAAAGGCTGGTTATGCTCAACCTGTGATCTTAAGCAGCCAATATTACACCCTTTTACTGATGGGTATTATCTTTTCGAGTACACAGGCCTTCCACGAAAAATGATGCATCACTGTAAATTTTGCAAAGAAGCGGATATTGCAGTATATTTTTCTAAATTTTTAAAAGATTTGGCTATTTGGGAAAGTGCGGATATTATTATTCCAGTACCGCTTTTCTTTTTACGGCAATGGCAACGCGGATTTAATCAAAACTATATTATGCTAAAACACGCAAGAATTACCTATCAAACAATGATCAAACGACAACGTTATACTCGAAAGTTATATCGGCTTAGCCGTGATCAACGAATTAACGAACTAAAAGATGCTTTTTCAATTGAAAAAAATATTAATGCAACAGAATTACTAAAAAATAAACGGATAGTAATTTTTGACGATATTTATACTTCAGGAACTACGTTTCGAGAAATGAAAACAGTTCTCGACTATTATCAACCGAAATCAGTTAAAGGACTATTTTTAATGAAAGCCTAAAATTAGATATGATATTTTTGAAATTCTCTAGTGTACGAAACCATCTTTTCCGATATAATTGAAAGATATTATTTAGGAGGGGCCAATGTCAATTTTTGATGCTATTTTTCAAACGCTGCATGATTTTATCATTTATAATGGTGTATTTGTTTATGTACCCCCATTAATCATAGTTTTGGGTGCGCTACTGGCGATACGAGAAAAAACGCTGCTAGTAGATCCCCGTTCAGGCCATATTCGAATTTCCAATAGAGGATGGATTGCGCTTGGAGTTGCAATTTTTGGATTATTAATTACCTTTATTTTTATTGTTCAAGTAAAAAATGAATTAGATACGACTAAAATAACAATGATGGATGCTTCAGCAGAACTGGCTGAAGCGAACAAACGCTTACGTCAACTCGATGGACGAATCATCAAAAAAGCACCTGAAAAAATTAGAGAAAAAATCGTTGAACGAATCATTGAAAAAATTGTTCACAAAGAAGTTGCGCAATCACCTGTACCCCAACCATCTAAAACAGAAATAAAAACAATTACAATTACAAAAATTCCAGATCTTAAAACCCAGGTACGAAAGAAATACTATGTTCCTTTAGATGTTAATCAAGAATGGCAAGCACCTGATACAATACATGGAGGCGAAATTGTTAAATTCTTTGGATACAACTGCGATCTTGTTCTGCGATATAAAAATGTAAACAAACTCATACCTGGTTCTGCAGCATATCCTGCAGAACGCATTCTGGGGGATAAAAGTGAATCTATTTCGTGGACTGTGCTTAACACGTCCTCAGACCTGTGTCATGGAAAAATAACTATTGAAACAGTAACTGATTCAGAATAGATCTCAAACAGGGCAAATGAAACCCTAAGCAGAAAAAAGCTGCAAAATTTTCGATAGGGGAAAAAGAAAGGGATAATGATGATGATTAAACTAACAGCGGACTTAGTTCGTGAACATGGACTAACGCCTGAAGAATACGAACGCATTACAAAAATTTTGAAACGAGAACCCAATATTAACGAATTAGGCATGTATTCTGTACTTTGGTCTGAGCATTGCAGTTACAAGCATTCAAAAAATCAGCTAAAAAAATTTCCAACTACAGGCAAATACGTTCTTCAGGGCCCAGGCGAAAATGCAGGTATTGTTGATATTGGTGATGGAATTGCTTTAAGCTTTAAAATGGAATCACACAATCATCCCAGTGCAGTAGAGCCTTATCAAGGCGCAGCAACTGGCGTAGGAGGCATTTTACGGGACATTTTCACAATGGGCGCACGTCCAATTGCTTCTTTAAACTCATTACGATTTGGTAATATTCAACACAGCAAACGGTCACGTTTTTTACTTGATGGTGTTGTTGCTGGAATCGCAGGGTATGGCAACTGTGTCGGTGTTCCTACAGTTGGCGGTGATATTTATTTTGATGACTGTTACGAAGGTAATTGCTTAGTTAATGCCATGTCAATTGGGGTAGTTCAATCCGGAGAACAAAAAATTCACGAATTATATGGCCCAATAGCCAAAGGTCGCGCTGCAGGAGTAGGGAACATCATTTTTTATGTTGGATCTGCTACTGGCAGAGATGGAATTCATGGAGCAACATTTGCTTCGGTTGAACTAAGTGAACAAAGTGAAGAAAAACGATCGTCTGTTCAAGTGGGCGATCCATTTCAAGAAAAATTACTAATTGAAGCATGTCTCGAACTACTCAAAGAAGACTGTGTTGTAGGAATGCAGGACATGGGAGCTGCTGGATTAACCAGTTCCTTAAGCGAAATGGCAAGTCGAAGCAATACAGGTGTTGAAATTAATATTGACCTGGTTCCACGTCGAGAAGAAGGGATGACGCCTTATGAAATACTATTATCAGAAAGCCAAGAACGCATGATCATTATTATTGAAAAAGGAAAAGAAGATCATGCTTTTCGGATTTTCACAAAATGGCAATTACATGCGGTAGCTATTGGGAAAGTAACTAATGACCTTATGTTTCGAATTCTTGAAAAAGGCAACATAGCAGCAGAAGTACCTGCACGATCCTTAGCAGATGATGCCCCACTTTATAATCCCAAAAGTAAACGTCCAGCTTACTTAACTAAAGTACAATCTCATGATTTTTCAGATTTACCTGATATCACTGCAAAAAATGCCGGATCCGTGCTGAAAAATCTATTAAGTCTTCCTTCAATTGCAAGCAAACGATGGATTTATGAACAATACGATCAAATGGTTCAAACAAATACTATTATCCGACCTGGAGCAGCAGACGCTGCTGTTTTACGTATCAAAGGTACTGATAAAATTATTGCAATGACCTCAGACTGCAACAGCCGTTTTTGCTACTTGGACCCTTATGAAGGTGGCAAAGCTGCAGTAGCAGAAGCAGCACGCAATTTAGTATGTACAGGAGCACAACCGATTGCATTAACAGACTGCCTAAATTATGGAAATCCAGAAAAACCAGAAATGTTTTACACATTTGAAAAATCATTGGAAGGTTTATGCGATGCTTGTCGAGCATTAGACGTTCCAGTCATCAGCGGAAATGTTTCGTTTTACAATGAAAATAATGGCAAAGCAATTTATCCAACACCCATGATTGGAATGGTAGGTCTGATTTCTAATATAACGCATATAACAACTAACGCGTTTAAACAAGCCGGTGATCTTGTTTTTTTATTAGGAACCCATCGAAACGAACTAGGCGGTTCACACTACATCAGTTTAATAACACATCAAGTAATTGGCAAACCGCCACACATGGATCTTAATGCTGAAGCAGAATTACAGGACAAGCTTTTAGCAGCTATTCAACAAGGACTCATTCAATCTGCTCACGATAGCACAGAAGGTGGATTAACAGTTGCTATAGCTGAATGTAGTTTTACGAATAACCTAGGCGCAATCATTACACTAGAAAATAATGACCTTCGCTACGATGCCTTGCTATTTGGCGAAACTCATACCCGCGTAATTGTGTCCATCCAACCCAAAAATGAGGAACAATTACTTAAAATTTTTGAAGGATTTCCTTGTCATAAAATTGGCATTGTCCATGGGAACACCTTATCAATTGCAATTAATGAACAAAACCTAATTAATTCAGCCATTTCGGAATTAAAATCCTGTTATGAGAACGCAATCCCTGAACTGATGAAAGGATAAGCCATGTGCGGAATTTTTGGAATTTATGGTGATCATATTGAAGCAGCTCGAAGTACCTATTTTGGGTTGTATGCTTTACAACATCGAGGACAAGAGTCAGCTGGCATTTCAGTTTCTAATGGCAAAGATATTCAAAGCATCACCAGCATGGGCCTTGTAGCACAAATATTTAACGAAGACAAATTATCAACACTAAAGGGCCATATTGGAATTGGACATACACGCTATTCAACTACTGGAAATACCATTCTCGAAAATGCACAACCCATTACTGTAACATTTAAAAAAGAAAAGATTGCAATTGCACACAATGGAAATCTTGTGAATGCAGAAGAATTACGGCAAGACTGTCAACATCACGGCTATCAATTCCAATCATCTACAGACTCAGAAGTAATTGCTGCATTAATTGTAATGTCTAATGCACCAACTTTAATGGATGCAGTTATTGAGACAACTCAGAAAATAAAGGGTGCTTATTCACTTGTATTACTAACTACAGATAGCATTATTGGCTTACGTGACCCTTTGGGCGTTCGGCCGTTGATGTTAGGAAAAACACCCACTGGCATGCTACTAGCTAGCGAAGATTGTGCGTTCAAAATTATTGGCGGCGAAAAAATTCGTGACATTTTACCTGGCGAAATCGTTATTATCAATGCCAAAGGTATTAACAGTCATACTTATCTAGATCATCAACGCAAAGGACTCTGCGCTTTTGAATTTATTTATTTTGCACGTCCAGATTCAACGATTCAAGGCAAAAACATTTACGCTGCTCGTGTAAAAATGGGACGAAACTTATTTCGAGAACATCCAGTAGAGGCTGATATTGTTATTGGCGTTCCTGATAGTGGGATTCCAGCAGCTATTGGATTTAGCAAAGAATCTGGGATTCCTTATGAAGAAGGTATTATTAAAAACCGATATGTTGGCAGAACATTTATTCACCCAGATCAATCCATGCGCGAAAAATCCGTTCGTATTAAATTAAACCCTATTGAAGAAGTCATTAAAGATAAACGCGTTGTTGTTGTTGATGATTCGATTGTTCGCGGAACAACTAGCAACAAAATTGTTCAAATTTTACGTGATGCAGGTGCAGAAGAAGTGCATATACGTGTTAGCTCGCCTCCAGTATTTAATCCTTGCTTTTATGGAATTGACACAGCCAATCGTTCTGAACTAATTGCTTCCGTATTATCACTGGAAAAAATCGCCAAACATCTGAATGTAGATTCATTAGGCTATTTATCCATTGATGGCCTCATTAATGCTATTCATTTGCCTGCAGATAATATGTGTTTAGCATGTTTAAATGGCGATTATCCCATTAAAGTTCCAGAACAGTTACAACAACTCAAACTTTTATTTGACTAGCACGCAACAAATGCCAACACAAAACCTTTTGGTTACTGGCAGAATTGCTTCTGGAAAGAACACAGTGATTGAGCGAATAAATTCAAACAATCATTATGCAATTATTGATGCAGATAATATTGGGCATAGTTTACTAACACTTCCCAGTGTTATTGAATGGATTCATCAAAACTATCCAGATGCCATTGAGTCAAAAACTAACGCAGTTAATCGAAACCGTTTACGTTCTTATGTTTTTTCGTCGTGGGAAGCAATGAAAAACTATAACGCAATGATGCATCCGCTATTAACAAAGGAAATTCATAACCACATAACTACTAGCCCTTTACCTTTTATTGTTAATGCTGCATTACCTTTTGAACTAAATTTACTTCATGACAATCTATACATTATTACAGTTTCAGCACAGGATAGCGTTATTATAAAACGACTTCAGGAAAAAAATATTCCAGCTGATTTAGCAAAAAAAATACTTAGCCATCAACGAACCGAAGACTGGTATTGTTCCATAGCAAATAGGATCATCGAAAACAATGGGCTTAAACAAAAACTGCCGCTTGATCTATTCAAATAAAAAAGTTAAAAGTTGTTTACCTACACTTCTGTTAATCAGTTTTAGGCGTCATAAAATGGGTCAAGAATATCAATCAACCGCCCCTGAGAGGTTAGTAATAATCCAGCGTGAATATTAACAGGAGAGGTGAATTCTATTCGAGGAAGAGCCATGACTTTATACATTGTATTTCAAGTCATTACTCCTCTTTATTAATCGGAATAAACAAGTTAAAGGTTGATCCTTGTCCAGGCTCACTGTTATATACAATAAATCCATAGTTAACCTGAGTATAAGCTCTAGCTAAGGTTAAGCCAAAACCTTTTCCTTTTACGTTTTTTATATTACTAGTGGTAACGTAGGGTTCAAAAACCTTTTCAAGGTTATCAGATGAAATACCCATTCCGGAATCACGAATAGAAAACACAATATAAGCCCCTTCGATCATATTTTCAGGAACAACAATGTTGCCTATTAATTGTGAAATATTTTTTCTGGCAATATTTTCGGCACTAAGAACTATTTTCGAAATAGCTATCTCTAGGACTTTATTTTTTATGGATTGGAGTAAACTCGTTAATGTCTGGGCAAAGGGTTGCTGGTCAGCGGCAAGGCCACTAGAGATTAGATCTTCAGACAATTCTATGGTTTTGTCTAAGAGATTATCAGCATCTAAAAGTTGTAGGGAAGGACGTTTTAATTGCTTTTGAATTGCGGTTGCCTGAATATCAGTTATTCCCTCTATTTCTGCAATACTTGTTTGCGAAACATAAGAATTAGCAGCTTTAGCGTTTAATATTAAGGCTTCAAAAACCTTTTTCAATATTTGTTTATCAACGTTGATATAAATGGAACTGTCTGGCAATTCGTTTATGATTTTTAATTTTTCGTTACCAATAATATTTCTAATATCAGGCAACAACCCTATCCACTCAAAAACCTTGGGACGATTATTACG
>CAYUBI010000049.1:0-17011 GCA_964443005.1 uncultured Candidatus Marinamargulisbacteria bacterium | reverse complement strand
CCATTTGATAAATATATTGAGTCTTATCAATGTATAAAAAATTACCTTCAATAAGGTCTTGAAAGGTTTGTATTCCAATGGGTAAATCTTTCATTAAAATAACTCCTTATGATCGCTTCTCACCATAACTTAGTTTGTTTATATAAGTATAAAGCCAAAATTACTTATACTCAATCAATTTCAAAAATAGCCCACTCAATGACAATGAATTTGGCAGGTATCACGCTTCCGAACTTCGACAGACGCAGTAACCCCGCAAATTTATTTAGTTAATTGCTACTTGATCTCTATTATTTCTTGCTCTAAAGTTTTTTTGTATCAAAGGAGATTTTTTTCAATGATCTTAGGAACAACAGGCTTATAGATACTTTCCACTCTTTATCTTGCTTCAGGCTCATTCCTTGACTGGAATCTACTGACCCGGATTATGCCCTATTAAGAAAGCAAGTTAATCATTAATAACTTTATTCACTTGACTTCATATTCCAAAAGGTGATAAATTAGCAGTCGAATGCACTGACTGCCAAACAAGGAGTAGTATATATGATAAATTATCAAAAATTAACGGTTAAGTCTCAGGAAGCTGTTCAAAAAGCACAAGAATTAGCAATGGAAGCAGGCAATGCTGAATTAACTGAATTTCATCTTTTAAAAGCACTCATTGGAGATCCAACAAATTTGTTTGAAGAAATTCTTCCGTTTCCAAATATAGATCAGGAGAAACTGAAACAGGAACTTATGGCTAACTTAAAAAAGTATCCAACAGTTTCTGGACAACCCCAATTATACCTGTCAAGTACGATGAATCATATCATGGATAATTCCCAAAAAATCGCTAAAGAAATGGGCGACGATTATATCACTGTCGAACATTTATTATTATCTATATTACGAGAAAGTAATGGCGCAAAAAAGCTATTAGCTGATTTTTCAATTAATGAATCCAGTGTAATGGCTTTACTAAAAAAAGTAAGGGGTGCCTCGCGAGCAACAGACGCAAGCGCAGAATCAAAATATAATGTTTTAGATAAATATACTCTTGATTTTGTAAAACGAGCACTCGAACATAAGCTAGATCCTGTAATTGGCAGAGATGACGAAATCCGACGGGTAATCCAAGTATTATCAAGACGAACTAAAAACAACCCAGTCCTCATTGGAGAACCAGGAGTTGGGAAAACAGCGATTGTTGAAGGCCTTGCCCAACGAATTGTAAATGGCGACGTTCCAGATACGCTTAAAAATAAGCAAGTTTTAGGTCTGGATATTGGCGCGCTATTAGCAGGAGCAAAATATCGAGGAGAATTTGAAGAGCGCTTAAAAGCAGTACTTAAAGAAGTAGAAAAAGCTAATGGGCAAATTATATTATTTATTGATGAACTGCATACTATTGTTGGTGCAGGAAAAGCTGAAGGAGCAGTTGATGCAGCAAATATGCTAAAACCTGCATTAGCTCGCGGCGAATTAAAATGTATTGGCGCAACTACCTTGAATGAATATCGAAAATATATTGAAAAAGATGAAGCACTTGCACGACGTTTTCAACAAGTATATGTTAAAGAACCTTCTATTGAAGATACTATTTCTATTTTACGTGGATTAAAAGAAAAATATGAAGTTCATCATGGTATTCGCATTAAGGATGCCGCAATAATAGGTGCAGCAGAGCTGTCCAATCGTTATATCACAGATCGTTTTTTGCCAGATAAAGCTATTGATTTAATTGATGAAGCTGCTTCAAAATTACGTATTGAAATTTCCAGTATGCCAACAGAAATTGATGAACTTGAACGTAAGATTATCCAATTGGAAATTGAGAAAACGGCCTTACAAAAAGAAAAAGATGTTGAATCTAAAGAAAAAATAACCAAAATCGATGAAGAGGCCTCTGAACTTCGTATGAAATCGTCACTACTTAAACGACACTGGCAAAAAGAAAAAGAATTAATTGGAAAAATATCAAAAAACAAAGAATTATTAGAACGCGTTCATCAAGATGAAAAACAACATGAACGTGATGGTAATTATGAAAAAGTATCAGAGATTCGATTTGGGAAAATCCCTAAAATTCAAGAGGAACTAAGCGTTGCGCAAAACGAACTTGCAGCTCATCAACTGAATAAAACGATGTTAAAAGAAGAATTAGATTATGAAGACATTGCTGAAGTTGTTTCAAAAATGACAGGCATTCCTTTGTCCAAAATGATTTATGGTGAAAAAGAAAAACTGCTACTCATTGAACAGGAACTAGCACGTCGTGTCAAAGGTCAAGATGAGGCAATTGAACGCATAGCTGATACAATTCGGCGTTCCAGATCTGGGTTAGCTGACCCTAACAAACCAATGGGCTCCTTTATTTTCTTAGGACCTACAGGTGTTGGGAAAACCGAGCTTGCTAAAACTCTTGCAGACTATTTGTTTAACGATGAAAAAGCTATGATTCGTATTGACATGAGCGAGTACATGGAAAAGCATTCAGTATCGCGACTCGTCGGTGCGCCACCTGGCTATGTTGGCTATGAAGAAGGCGGCCAATTAACTGAAGCTGTGCGTCGTCGTCCCTATTCAATCATACTATTTGATGAAATCGAAAAAGCGCATCCAGATGTCATTAATATTTTATTGCAATTATTAGATGATGGACGATTAACAGATTCGCAAGGTCGCAGTGTTAATTTCAAAAACTGCTTAATTATTATGACGTCTAATCTGGGCTCTTCTGATATTTTAGAAATGAAAGATAAAACAGATATTCAAAAAACAGTTATGCATGTTTTACAAAGCACATTTCGACCAGAATTTTTAAATCGAATTGATGAAATTGTTATTTTTAATCCACTGCAAGCTGCTGTTATCAAAGAAATTGTTGAGCTACAATTAAATAAGATCAAAAATCGGTTAGAAAAAAATAATATTAAACTAATTCTTGATCCAACCATTCAAAAACGTATTATTGACGTAGGTTTTTCTGAAATTTATGGTGCGCGCCCTATACAACGTGCCATTATTTCTGAAATACAAAACCCGCTAGCTAAAGCATTGCTAAATGGAACGATTACTGACAACTCAACCATTCAAATTAGTTACAACAACGGCAAATTAGTAATGACTTAAATCAAGCATTCAATTTTAGTTTGCAATCAGATCGTCAACTGTCACAAATTCATATCCTAATTGGATAAAATGATCAATAATTTGTGGAAGAACTTCAATTGTGCGAGGATTTGTTCCATGTAATAAAATAATTGCCCCACCTTTTGCAAATTTAATACGTTTAAATATTGTCATTTCATCTGGATTTTGTTTAGCTGTATTTTTTTTATTGTCAGGATCTTTCCAATCTCCACCATTGTGCGTCCACAAAACAACAGAATATTTTAAGGCTTTCAGTATTTCTAAACTATTTTTATCTAATCGCCCGCCCGGAGGCCGTGAAATTTGAACTAATTTTCCAGTTAACTGATAAATCTGAGTACGAACAGTTTCTAATTCTTCAATAATTTGATTCGCAGATAAGCCGCTGATTCGTTCGTGACTATAGGTATGATTTCCAATTTGATGGCCTTCGCGATCAGCCTGGATCACAAGTGCTTTGTGGAGTTCAATTTGCTTGCCAACTAAAAAAAATGTTGCCTTAACTTGTCGTTCACGCAGTAAAGCTAACAATTTAGGAAAAATCTCTTCATCAGGTCCATCATCAAAAGTAAGTGCAATTGTTTTTAGTTTTGGGTTCCCATGTCGAACAACAAAAGGCGAAGGCATTGGCAAATAAGGAAGCCACCGTACTGCAGGATTTCCTGAATAATGACTAGTAAATGCAGCTGGAACTCGAATTTCTTTTTCCCACGTTTCTGGCAAGAGTCGATGATGATCAAACCAAGCAACCATACCTCCAGCAAGCATGCATAATCCAATAATAATAAAACTGATTCGTTGGTACCTTTTCATGAATCTATGGTTTTTTCAAAATTTTACTAATAACATCTAAATACAATTCAAAAGGAACATTACCAACTCGTTGCATCACAATATCTCCAGAAGGGTTTATGATAAATGTTGTTGGCAAACTAAACGCATTTAAAGCACTGGCTAATTCCATTGGATTCTTTTCAACTATAATCGGATAAGTAATACCCATGCGTTGAACAAATGGAGGAATTAACGTTCGATTTTGATCTAAGGATACTCCAACAACTAAAACAGACTTATTTTTGAATTTATCAAGAAGTTGATTGAGTCTAGGAATTTCCTCGCGACAATAAGGACACCACGTTGCAAAAAAATTAAGAATCACCACTTTATCACGCATTAAATCGCCAAGCTTCATGGTTTCGCCATTTAAATCTGTTACCATAAAAACATCAAAGGGATGCTTAGTCGTTTTCTGAATAGCATCTACATGCAAACTAGCTTCAGTTTTTTTTCCGGAAGATGCCGCATTTCCAAAAACTCCAACACCAACTAATGCGAATATAATTAATCCTGTCAATAAACAATTTCTCATTACTTCAAGTTCCTTTCATTTAAAAAATAGCTAATGATATTGAGCCATGAATAACAATAAATATTCCCATAATAATCATGATAATGCCTGCAATTTTTTTAATTAACTGTAAGATGGCTGCGTTTTTTTTAATAAGGATCATGACACGATTAAATGCAACTGCACACAAGAGCAAAGGCACACCAATACCCAAGGAATAGATCATTAAATAGCCTACGCCTTGCGTTACAGTGGAACTACTACCGGCTAACGTTAAAACAGCGCCTAGCAAGGGTGACACGCACCCACTCATCATGACTGCAAAAGCTATGCCTAAAGTAAAAGCTAACCACGGTGATTGACCAATTTTTACTGACAACGACAATCGACTAGACAACCATTTAGGCATATATAATTCTAACATTATGATTCCAAAAACAATTAATGCCATACCCAGAAATCGATCAAAAACAGGACGATAAAGAATTAACAATCTTCCAGCGCCAAAAGCTGCTACCCCTAACATGCCAAAGACTACAGTAAAGCCACAAATCAGTAATATTACATTACGAAATAGCATTTTTCTAGAATGATGACCTGCTTGAATTTCTGAAACAGTTGTTCCTGAAAGATATGCAAAATATATTGGAACAATACCAATAACACACGGCGACAAAAAGGATAATAACCCTGCAAAAAAAACTGATATAACGCTTAACTGAGTCATGTTATTCGATTCAATCCTTTTTTAATCCAATTTTAATTGAGTATAACATAAAGAAACAATTATGAAAGCGCACATCTAAATTCTTTATGAGAAATAGAATTTTTTTATTTCCACACTAGAAAAAATTTGTTATGATACTCATTAATGAATATCCTACTTGCTGTTTTATCATTTGGGGGGCTTATTGATTCGACTTACTTAACGTTACTGCACTTTGGACCTGCCACGTGCGGTAGCAGTACGGGATCATGGGCATGCAATCCCGTTTTAACAAGTATATATGCGGAATTTTTTGGCATTCCGTTATCTGCTTTTGGCATGGGCATGTATTTGTTACTTTTTATATTTGCAATTCGATCATTTAAGCAATTACACCAAAAAAATTCATTAGGATGGATGTTTTTATTAGCTTTGGTAGGTACAGTATTTTCTATTTACTTAACCTTACTTCAGGCATTTATTATTAAACATTGGTGTCCATTTTGTTTAACCTCAGCAACAATTATGACAGGTATGTTTATCGTGTTACAATGGAAAGGAATTCAATGGAAGGAGGCAGTTATGGTATTTAAATCAAAGCATTGGAAAAAGGAAATTGGTTGGATGATGGGGTTATTCATTTTACCTACGCTAGGATATACTAGTATTGATAAAATAACGAACATCACAGGCAAAACAAGTTCACCAAGTACTGTAGTTGCAAAAATT
The DNA here is from genome assembly GCA_964443005.1 of uncultured Candidatus Marinamargulisbacteria bacterium. Taxonomy (GTDB): domain Bacteria; phylum Margulisbacteria; class Riflemargulisbacteria; order GWF2-35-9; family CAYUBI01; genus CAYUBI01. Next base: position 11,093 of record CAYUBI010000049.1, on the reverse strand, counting down.
AATGATAAAAATTTCACACTTGGAGATGTTGATTCTGCCATTAAAACCAAGCTAAATGAATTTGACTGGAATCGATATCAGGCTCGATTAAATTGGATTGAAACACAAATACTGGAAACTGAAGCACAAAAAGCCCTATTAACAGTTGATCAATTAGTTCGCCAAAATATTGATGACAAAATCATTATTTCAGATACTGAATTAAAACAATTTTATGAAGCACAAAAAGCAAATATGCCGGAAAAAAGCACATATGACACAATGAAATCACAAATTGAACAGTACTTGAAAAACCAACGACGCGACTCCTTTTTGCAAAGCTATTTATTAGAACTGAAACAAAAGCATAAGGTAATGATTACCTTGCCTTTTCCTTCGGAAATACCACTAGTAGTCGATGCAAAAACAAAGCCAGTTCAAGGAGCTGATAAATCTCAGCTAACTATTATTGAATTTTCTGATTTTCTCTGTTCATATTGCAAACAAGGACATCAACAAATGAAAGATTTAGTCACACGGTATCCAGGCAAAATTCGATGGGCATTTAGACATTTCCCATTAAAAATACATCCAGCAGCTCGCACTGCAGCTTATGCAGCTGCTTGTGCTGATAAGCAAGGACAGTTTTGGCCTATGGCAGATATTTTGTTTGCTAACAGTGAAAAGCTAACTACGCAAAATATTTCAGTATATGCCAGAGAGCTAAGCCTAAATATGGAACAATTTCAACAGTGTATTGATTCAGGACAAGGAAAAAAAGTTGTTGAAGATGATATTGCTGCTGGCGAAAAATTAAATATTACGTCTACGCCGACATTTTTCTTTAATGGTCAATTTGTCAGTGGTATTCCGCGGGCAAAACAATTAGATATTCTTTTAAAACAATATCTAAAATAAAACAAAAATACTTTCACTGTGTGTCAGTTACTAAATTTCTTTTTGTAACTAACACACAGAAAGTATTTTATCTATTCTTTATCCCATGCTCAGATCGTGGTTCAATTGATTGTTCATGCGTTTTAATATAACGAATCATACCTTTATTTCGATATAACTCCAACAAAAATGGATTTGTTTCTTTAACTTTGATTCCTCGATTTGTTGTAACATTACGAATCACCTTATTATTAAGATCAATAGCTAAAAAATCATTGTCTTGAATCAGATCTGTGTTGCACATTAAACATAATAGCCCATTATTAAAAGCATTCATATAAAACAACGATGAAAAACTTTTTGCAATAACAATTTTTATTCCAGCTTGTTTTAGTGCCAAAACTGGCTGTTCACGAACTGATCCATATCCAAAATAGTCTCCAACAACCAAAATTTCATTAAGAAATAAATGTTCCGCAAATCCAGGACTAATTGACTCAAAAAGATGGTCTTTTAATTTCGAAAAATGCGCACTTGATATTTTATGTCGATTTGAAATAATTTCTTTAGAATGAATTGGAACAGGGAACGTTATTTTATTGGCATATCCCTGAATCGTATCAAACACAAGCAATAACCTCTGACGAGCTAATTTTCCCATACAATGCTGCATATGCTGCTGTTATGGGTGATCCTATCAAAATAGAACTATTCGTGTTGCCTAAAGCTCCTTCAATACAAGAATAAGTTGTAGCAAGCACAGTTTCACCATTTGCAGGTGTATTTGCAAATGCAGCAGAACAAATCCCACAGCAGCAAGGCATAATAATAGCGCCAGCATCAATTAAAACAATCAGAAGATTTTCACGAATAGCTTGACTTAATACTGTACGTGATGCAGGAATAATAATTAATTCTACAGAATTTGCAATTTTTTTCCCCTTCAAAATCGAAGCAACAATTCTTAAATCCTCAATTCGACCATTACAACAAGTTCCTATGACAACTTTATCTACTTTTTGTTCAACAAATAATGAAAGCGTATCGCAACGCTCCATGGACGCAATATATGGATCTAAGTTAGTCACATCAAAAGTAACTTCCTGATCGTAACTAGCATCTGAATCTGCAACATGCATAGGATAATCTGTGACACCAATAGATGTGAGATAATTAATTGTGAATAGGTTTAATGGCATTACACAGGTTAAAGCACCAATAGTCATTGCCATATTCGCAAGACTCATGCGTTCAGAAACGCCTAATGACTGCACATAGCTTCCATGAAACTCAATCACATAGTCGTCATGAACCAACGTTTTAAGTTTTGACACAAGAAAAATTGCAACATCTTTACTGGTGATTGGCTTTAAAGGCGTGCCTGAAAGTGAAATTTTGATTACTTTTGGGTTCGATAACCAGATTGAATGTCGTGTAGCGCTTAAGGCAACATTAGTCGCACCTTGCCCTAAACCCAATGCCCCAAAAGCTCCATAAGTACACGTATTACTTTCTGCGCCTATAATAATCATACCAGGACGAACTAGCCCTCGTTCTACCATGAGTTGATGGCAAATACCTTCGCCTTCGCCAAATAAAAACTGCTCGTGAATTTCTGCATATTTTTTAATTTCTTGAAACAAATTTGCAACAAATACATTATGACTAGGAGCATGATGATCTAGCGAAAAAGCAATAGTCGCTGGGTCAGGCCAATGACCTAACTCTTCCATTTGAGCCAGAATATATTTCCCGGATGAATCAGGGATAACAGTAAAGTCTGTTGTAATTCGAAGAAGTTCACTGTTTCGATTTTCTTCTAAATGACACTGAATAATTTTTTCAATTATATTCATTGAAGATTATGATATCCTATATTTGGCGATGAGACAATCGTTAATAAATTATCCGGTGCAATTGTTAAATATCGCAAACTTTTAATGGCTATATTTCGAAATACAGGAGCTGCCACTTGTGCACCATAATAGTCTTTTTTGGGTGTATCAAGAATAACTAAAATCGTAAGTTGCGGAGAAGATACAGGCAATATTCCAAGAAATGAAGCAACATAAGCTCCAGGCTCATATCCAATTCCATATTCTTTTACTTTTTGGGCAGTTCCTGTTTTTCCTGCTACCCGATATCCTGGAATTTGAGCATTTCCACCAGTTCCTTTAGTTACAACTACTTCCATCATTGCTAAAACACTATGTGCAACAGCTGGAGAAACAACTGGCCGTTGCTGTATAGGTAGTATTTTTTTATGCTTAATCAGAATATTTGGTGCCACAAAATTGCCATCATTTGCAATTACATTGCATGCAGCGACCAATTGTAATGGTGTGACAGCTATACCTTGACCAAAAGGAATACGCCCACGATCTGCTTCAGTCCATTGACGAGCAGCATGAAGCAATCCCGTACTTTCTCCAGATAACTCGATGCCAGTTTTTTGCCCAAGTCCAAAACTAACTAATCCTTGATAAAAAGCTGTTCGTGACATTAACATGCCGATTTTCGCTGTACCCACATTCAGGGAGTCTGCCAAAATCTGAGTTATTGACTTATACGGTTGCGAATGTTCTTCTGTGTGTGATTCACGAATTATATGATTACCCACCATGATCGAATCCGGACAATAAATACTACTAGTTGAAGTAATTACGCCTTGTTGTAATGCAATAGCTAGTGTAATTGGCTTTAATGTACTTCCCGGTTCGTATACACTAGTAATAGCATTATTTCGCAAAGTAGCAGCAGGATAACGAAAAAATTGATTTGGATCAAACTGAGGAAAATTAGCCATAGCAAGAATAGCACCTGAATGAACATCCATAATAATTACAGTACCTCGTGCTGCATTACATGCAATCACACCTTGTTCAATCTCAGTTTCTGCAATATATTGAAGCGTTTCATCAATCGATAACATAATATCTTGGCCATCGATTGCAGGTTCAATTTTTTGTTGATGTGAAAAAATTAACCGACCTAATGGATCAGTTTCAATCATCATTTTTCCTTCGCTACCCCTCAATAATTTATCCCACGTATATTCAATTCCATTTAAACCTTCATTATCAAGGCCAACAAAACCTAAAATAGTTGAGGCCAAAGTCTGTTGCGGGTAAACTCGTTTCGTTTCCGGCAAAAAATATAACCCTTTTATCTGAAGGCTTTGGATGCTATCTTTGACTTCCATGGATAGTTTTCGTTTTATCCAAATAAAATATCGATCCTGCGTCAATAGCGCATATAGCGTTTTAAATGAAGATTTTTCTATTAAGGGAACTAGCTGACGTGCAACATCTTCAGGAAAAGAAATTTCCTTTCCATTTGCATATAATGAATACACTTTCTGAGTTGTAGCCAAAACAATTCCATTTCGGTCAAAAATATCGCCCCGACGCGGAGTAACCAAAATAGTTTTTTCTGTTTGTTGCTTAGATAGCTGTGTATATTTTTGATGATCACGAATTTGAATCTGATATAACTTAATCATTAAAGAGAAAAATCCAATTCCGAAAAGACAAAAAACAATCCAAATACGACTTGTAAGCTTAAATCTATTGCGCATAAAGATACCTAACCTGCATTGGAAAAACCATATCAAGTTTGGTTATTGCAATAGTTTCAATGCGACGTAAATCTGTTTTTGAACTAATTTTCACCTGAAGGTATTTATTATCTTTAACTAGTTGATTATGCTGACTAATCCATTTTTGATTTCGATAATTCAACGTAATATTAATAGCTTGTAACCACAAATAAGTCATTGTTAAAACAAAAATCATTAAAATCAGGCTCAAGCGTACTACAGTAATTTGATAATGGAAACGAGTATGAACATTAGTTCGATTCATTATATTGCTATTTTTCGTTTACTTCGTTGAAAGGTAATCGCAAATCGATGAGCTTCATCACGAACACGCTGAAGCAATTGCCGCTCATGACTCCGACCGCCCAATTGAATACTATCTTGTCTCTGATAAATATGCAAAAGCTCTTCCTTTTTGGCTATAGAAATTAGATCAAAATCAATAGGATATGATAAAGCTATTAATGCAGCACTCACTGCATTTAGTTGGCATTTTCCCCCATCAATTAATAACAGATCCGGCTTGATATGTTGCGTATTCGAAAAATATCGAGTTACCATTTCCTTTAAACATGCTACATCATTGTTATCTAAAACCGATTTAATATTAAATCGTCGATAACCAGATTTACATGGCTGTCCATGTTCAAATAATACAGCTGATGCCACAATATTAGTTCCACTTAAATGCGACACGTCCATTCCGATGATTCGTTCAGGAATTTTGGCTAAGCCCAAGGTCTGTTGCAATTTCTCAGCAATAACATCATAATCCCACGTTGCCCCTACATTTAATTGTGTACGAAGCGCAAACATACCGTTTTTTTTCACTAATTCAAGAAGATTAAATTGCAACCCTATTTTTGGCACTATAATCACTAGCTTTTTTTGCTGTAGCATGAAAAGTTCAGCCAAAAGATGAATATTATGAGGCGGATATTCAAGAACAATTTCTTCAGGGATTACTCGATTTTCTTCCCCATAATATTGCTCAAGACATTGCTGTAAAAGCAAATCCGGCGTCAAATTATTAATATCAACTGGAAACGATTCTTTTCCAGTAAGATCACCATTAATCACATGAAAAACCTGAAAAATAGCATATCCCCGAAAAGTAACAATAACAATATAGTCAGCACATTTATCATTACATTGATCAACCTTCTGTTTTGCCGATAACTGTTTTAACGCGTTAATTTGGTCACGATACTGGGCAGCATTTTCAAAAGATAATGTTTGACTCGCCTGCTCCATTAATACGGCTAGTTCTGTCATCAGTTCATGATAATGTCCATGCAATAGTTGATGCACCTGCGCTATTCGCTTAGCATAGTCTATTTGCGAAATTAGATGTTGACAAGGCGCAGCACATTGATGAAGATGAAAATAAATACATGCATGTAATTGTTCACGTACCTGATGACACCGACGCAATTGAAACTGAGAATGAATCACTTCTAAAAGATCATTAACTTGTTTCATTGACGTGTAAGGGCCATAATATGCTGCTTGATCGTGAAGTCGTTTCCGAGTTAATACGACTCGACCAAAAAGCTCATTGGTAATTTTGATATATGGAAAATGTTTATCATCTTTAAGTCTAGAATTGTATTTAGGCTGATGTTTACGAATCAGCGTGTTTTCAAGAAGTAATGCCTCGACCTCAGTATCCGTTTTAATAATATCTAAATCATGAATCCGATCAACAAGTGATTCAATTTTTGATGAATAATGAGGCCGTTGTTGAAAATATGAAAATACCCGATTTTTCAAATCAAGAGCTTTGCCTACATAAATAATACTATGAGCGTCATCAAAATATAAATACACTCCGGGACTATGTGGAAGCAGTTTAAGTTTATCAGCCAACCCCAACGGCTGCATAACCGAGACGTCTAAATTTAGACGTCCATTTCAGGGGCATTACCAATTTGACGAGGTCTACGTTGCCTACGTTTTGTTGCTGTTTCTGCTTCATCTGCTGCAGACTCTCGAAGCTCACTCACTAACACTGGAAGCTCGACCATTACTTTAGAGAAAAACTTAATTTTTGCCTTATATTTCCCTGCTGTTTTGATATGCTCTGACAATGCCACCTTTTTTTTATCTATATGAACACCAGATAGCTCTTCAATTTTTGCTGCAACCATTTCATGCGTAATGGTACCGAACAAATGACCACTCGAACTGGTTTCCATAGAAAAAGTTAAAACAAGATCTTTAATTTTTATAGCTAAAGCTTCTTTTTCTTTTTGTTCTTTTTCTAATTTGGTACGTTTTCCACACAATTCATTTTGAATACTTTTCACATTTTGAGGTGTAGCCTCACGTGCTTTTCCTTGGGGAAAAAGAAAGTTTCTGGCAAACCCATTAGCAACATTAACAACATCTCCAGTGTCTCCAAGTCGAACATCATATTCACATAAAACAACCTTCATAACCATAAACCGCTCCTTCTGCTTAATCCACTAAATAAGGAATTAATCCAATTTGTCGTGCTCGCTTTACACAATGCGCCAATGCCCGCTGATGTTTCGGACATACTGCAGACTGTCGCTTTGGCACAATTTTGCCTCGTGGCGTAATAAAATTTGCTAACCGATTAATATCTTTATATTCCGGCTCATTTTTATCCATGCAAAAGGCGCACGGACGTCGCCGTCGTTTACCTGCAAATTTACTAGGCGTCTTTTTAACACTACGTTCACGTTCAACCATGTTGTTCTCCCTTCTTGCCCAACATCTGCATATTATCAGCCACCACTTCAACGTAGGAGCGCTCTTCACCATCTTTTTGGTATCGATTAATTCGAAGGCGTCCATCAATCGAAACTGGCGTGCCTTTTTTTAAGTATTCCCCACAAATTTCACCCAGCTTTCGCCAAGCCGAAACATTAATAAAATCAACCTCGTTTTCTGTATCATTTTTTTTAAATGTCCGATTAACCGCAACCGTGAATCGCGTTACCGCAATTCCACTAGGTGTATAACGCATCTCCGGATCACGCGTTAAGTTACCAATTAAAAACATTTTATTATACATTAAATTGCACTCCTCTTAAAATGGAACATCATCATCTGCAATCTCTACTGCATCATTAAAGGCTTGTGCAGACGATGCTACAGACGCTTCAGACGCACCTGACGTTCCATCCAAAAACACGACTTGACTGGCTAAAATTTCATTAACCCATACTGTTTTTTTGGTTTCATTTTCATAAGTTCGTATTTGCAAACGCCCTTCAACGAGAGCCATTTTGCCTTTTTTAAGATATTGGCCACACAACTCCGCTAGTTGCGCCCATGCAACTACGTCAAAAACATCGGATTCCGCTGGCCCTTCCGGACGTTTGGGACGATCAACAATAATGGAAAACTTAGTCAGTGCTGTTCCCTCAGTTGTAAATTTTGATTCTGGATCGGAATGAACGCAACCAACAAGAATAACTTTATTCTGATTTGCCACGTTTACGTTCCTTTACTGGCTTAGTGCTTGGTATTTCCTTAAGGATAATCATATCCCGCATCATATCCTCATCAATTCGAAAAGCATGGTTTAAATCATCCAAGGCTTTTTTCGTTGATGAAAAATTCATCATGACAAAATACCCAAACTGATCATATCGAAATTTCTTGAATGGAGTAATCAAATCGCGCTTTCCCCATTTTTCTATACTATCAACGGTTCCTTTTGCTTTTGTCACGATTTCTTCATATTTGCTGATTTTTTTATCAATAGCATCGGCATCCAGTGTAATTCGTAACACATAAATTACTTCATAATCGCGAACTGGCATGTCAATAGTTTTCTTAGCTGGCATTCTGATTGGCTCCTCACAGGTTCATTACATGCGGCTGATATCAGCCACGCCGGCTGCATATTATAGCACGGTAAATTTGGGAGCCACAATAGCTGATTTTCATAAACTAAGAAAAAAATTCATTTTTGCTAAAAACTGAAACCTTGACTATAATAGAAAGAAAACAATCAAATCGCCAATTAGGAGAACACTAATGAACACTATTTATGTTGGAAATATTCCGTGGGAAATGAATACTTCTGAATTTGCTAGCTTGGTACGAGAAGAAACTCAACTAAAAACAGTTCAAGCTGAAGTTGAAATAGACGAGCAAACAGGACTATCCCGTGGTTTTGGATTTATTCGTGTAAAAGACACGCATCGCAACCAGGTTATTTCTGCGCTACAAGGATATGAGCTAGGAGGAAGAGAATTAATTCTCAGCTAGATTTTGCTTTGGAAAGTGCATCGTTTAAATTTATTGAAAACCGTGTAGCAGACCAACTGTCTATTGTTCGATTTAAGCATAGCCTTAATGTCGCACATGTTGCACATCAATTAGCCAAGCATCATGGTGCCTCAGCAGATCATGCAGCTATTGCAGGCCTACTACATGATATTGCCCGCGAATATAGTGATGCTGAATTATTAACGATAGCTGAATCACTTAAGATGGTGCTGTCTCCCGTTGAGCGAGCCATTCCCATGCTTCTTCATGGAATCATTGGCGCACATATTGCAAAAATCAATTTTGAAATATCGGAAACTAGTATTTTGTCTGCAATCATGTTTCACGTTACTGGAAAAGCAAACATGACTCTTTTGGAAAAAATTTTATTTATTGCTGATTACACTGAACCCCTTCGAAGATTCCCTGAAGTTAATTTAGTACGAAAAATTAGTTTTCAAGACATTGATAAAGCTGTTATACTAGCGATTGATTCGTCATTGGACTATCTCCTTAAAGACAAAAAGGTCATTCATGAGGATAGCATTCGATGCAGAAATGATTATCTATTAAAGTTGGGTGACCCAAATTTCGATTAAAGCCGCATATTAAATTAATAATTGTAACTGTAGTCATCACTGCAGTTATTTCTGGATTTTTTGGATTCTTTGCTGCAATTGCGCTAACAGAATTATCGCTAATTGATACCTTGCTAACAATTATGCCCCAAAACAAAATTCGGCCAACAGACTACGTATTATTATTGGGCGTTGATAATACGCCTGGAGTCAAACGCTCAGATACAATGATGGTTATTTCAATAGATTCCGCACGAAATCATGTTGGAGTTCTTTCGATTCCACGCGATACACGCGTCGAAGTTCCAGGCGTTGGCATGACAAAAATTAATCATGCTTATGCTTATGGTGGCGTGACCTTGTTGCGCCGTGCAGTTTCTGATTATCTTCAATTACCTATTCATTATTATGTTCAATTGGATCTGGATGGAGTTCGTCAATTTGTAGATCATTTGGGCGGAATTTCCGTTAATGTTCCTTCAGATATGTTTTATACAGACAAAGAAGGTGATTTATATATCAATTTGGCTAAAGGGAAACAAACCTTAACAGGAGAACAGTCGTTAGGCTATTTACGCTACCGTCGTGAAGCTGGTGATATTGGCAGAATTCGCAGGCAACAAGAATTTGTGATGGATGTAGCAAGAACTATTATCAATCGACGAATGTTTTTACAAGCACCGCAGCTCATTTCAAGCATTTCTGGATGTGTTCATACCAATCTTCCAATGGGAAAAATGGTAAATCTTGCTTTTGAAATGCGACGTGCACTAGTTCTAAAAAATGTTGATATTAAAACAGTTCCTGGCAAAATTGAAGAACTTGGCGGAATTAGTTATTGGGTTGCTGATGTTACAGGAACACAACATTTGATAAACAGTGTTTTGCGCGGAATGGATTATGCTATAAATCCGTTACCATTAATCGAAACCCAAACAACACAGCCGCTCCAGGTTAGTGTAACTAATGCAATAATAAGTGCAGCAGCTCCTGCAAAAGCACTAGCAAAACCAATAACTCCCATCAAAGCACCAGTGGCTAAGCAACCGGTTATAATTGCGACAAAACCTAGACCATCCATTAAAGCAGAAACAAAACAAAAACTCTTAATTAAGCCAATTGTACAGGTCAAAGCAGTTAAAACAGTTAAGCCAGTAAAAACACTCACAAAAATAAAACCTGCACCCATTCTTGTTACTGCCAAAAAGCCACTAGCAAATCTGACGACTACAGTTAAACCTCAGAACAAGACATCCGTACCACTAACAACGAAAGTGAAAATCCCACCAACTATTCAGCCAATTATTGTAATTGTACCAACGCCGTCAACTAAACTAGCTACTGAAGTCAAAACGCAGTTTGCAACCGCAAACATTAAACCAACTGCAGCACCAACTGTGTCTGTGAATATGAGCATCGCTACTGTACTTCCTGCAGCTTTGCAACCGTTATCTGTTGAAATATTAAATGGCAATAATACAAATGGCGCTGCTGCAGTTTTGGCTAGGTTTTTAAAACAAAATCATTATAAGGTGCCATGGATCGGCATGGCTGGGCACACTGATTATGACGAAACAATGATTGTGAATTGGAAAGGGAAAACAGCTGAATGTGTAGCATTAGCCAATCGTCTGGGTATTAAACCATCGAATATTGTTTCATATAATAAGCCAGATAAAAAACTTGATATTACAATTGTGCTAGGTAAAGACTGGAAAGGTCTGCCATAATTCAGTGGTACAATTTTTAGATTTAGCGCATCAAGTTTTTAATGGAACAATGATCGATGCAGC
>CAYUBI010000048.1:0-17737 GCA_964443005.1 uncultured Candidatus Marinamargulisbacteria bacterium | reverse complement strand
CCCTCTCCCCTTAACGGGAGAGGGGGTCGGGGGGTGAGGTGAGGTGAGGTAAAAGGCAGGTGAATAATCATGACATCAACTCTTGAAACAATTAATTCGGTTCAAACATTTGAACCCATTAAAATGCAATCCAGAGATAGCCTAGCTATATCAGAGCCTGTAGCCTTAAAGCCCTTAGCCAATAATCCAGGGAAAAACTTTTCGCCAACAGAGTCACAAGAAAAAATGAATGCTTTGGCCAATCGCATTCAGGAAGGCATTCAGGCTTTTTCAAGTTCAGTTAATTTTAAGTATGATGACGTATTAAAACAAATGATTGTTGTTGTGAAAGAAAGTGGTGCTGTTGTTAAACAAATTCCTTCTGAAGAAATGGTAAGCTTAATGCATAAAATGAAAGAAGCCATTGAGGGGATACTCCTTGACACCAAAGGATGATACAGTAGGTAATAAGCGTACAATTTAGTTAGGAGCAACATAATGTCTGGATCGTCTGTTAGCGGTATTTCGTCAGGTTTAGATACTGAATCTATTATCAAAGCCCTTATGGCAGTTAAACATCAAAAAATTGATAAACTTCAAGCTAGTAAGGATAAGACAACTAACGAAATTAATGCTTGGTCAAAAGTATCATCGAATTTATTAACATTAAATTTATCTGTATATAATTTGTCCCGAACTGCTACGTGGGATGTAAAAACTACCACAAGCTCAGATGATACTTTACTCACTGCGATTGCAACGTCAAGTGCAACTAAAGGCAATTATGCAGTTAGCGTAAAAGCTCTTGCAACTAAACAACAACTGTTATCAAATGGCTATATGGATGCAGATACAACGTATGTAGGTGCTGGAACCATTACCCTTGAATCTGCACAAGCCAAAATAAACCCCAATACCAACTTGTCTTGGCTCAATTCAGAAACAGGTTTTGTCCGAGGTTCCTTAAAAATAACAGATCGCAATGGAGATATTGCAACTATTGATTTATCTGGTGCGAATTCTTTACAAGATGTTTTAAACACGATTAATTATAATGGCACTGCCAAAGTTACTGCTTCTTTAAATGCAGATGGCAATGGCCTTGTGATTACAGACACTACTTTAACAGGTAGCAATAATTTAATTATTAATGAAATAGGCAGCGGATATGTTGCGCATTCTTTGGGAATCTATACTGGCGCAGGTGGTGTAGCAGGTGACAAAATCGGCGATAATATTAACAAAGCATCCTTAACAACTAATTTAGCTAATTTAAATGACGGATTAGGTGTATATAAAGGCAGCTTTACATTAACGCAAGGTGCAAATGTAGCAACTGTTAATCTTTCAACAGCTAACTCACTGAATGATGTTATAACAACAATTAATGCCTCAACAGCTACTGGAACACCCAGTGCAGTTAATGTTACTGCAGCTTTAAGCAGTGACGGCAGGTCTATTACCTTAACAACAACAGGTGGAGCTTTTTCTGTACAAAGTAATGATACGTCCAAAGATTTGGGAATAGAGGCGTTAACCACAACTGGCGATGGCCAAAAATTTGTTGCAGATTTAGACTCTGTATTATTAAAAAATCTTAACGGTGGACTTGGCATTGATACAGTTAATGGGTTTGTTATTAATGGCGCACTTAGTAAAACCATTGATATTTCTACTGCTGATTCTATGAGTGATGTTCTGGCTGCTATTAATGCAGAAACTGCAAGTACAGGCGTTATTGCAACTGTTACTGCAGATAGCAAAGGAATTCTTTTGTCTAGGTCAGGTGGCACCTTTACAGTTGCTGAAAATGGAGCAGGAACTACAGCTGCAAATTTGGGCATTTTGCAAGCTACCAGTGTGACGCAAAAAACAGGAACCAATGTAGAGCGTCAATATCTAGATTATCAAACTAAATTGTCAACACTTAATTTAGGCCAAGGTGTGTCTCAAAGCAAAGTACAATTCACAGATCGGACAGGAGCAACAGCTCAAGTCGACATGTCCCTTAGCACAACAATTACAAATGTCATTGATGCTATTAATGCTGCAGGCCTCAATATTACGGCTTCCATAAACAGTTCAGGGAATGGATTATTGCTAACAGATACTACAGCTGCACCGCTGATTACGACGTCTATGCAAGTAGCTGAAGTTGGCTCTGGCACTGCTGCTAAAGATTTGGGCATTTTGGGCACTGCGTCAACAGCAACCCTTAATGGCAAGCTTCAGCAAACAATTACCTTAGGTGCAACAGATACCTTAACAACCATGCGAGATAAAATAAATGCACTGAGTGGCAATTTTTCTTCAACTATTTATAATGATGGAACAACTAATCCCTATCGATTATCTATTAATAGCACAGTTGAAGGCAAACAAGGCGAATTACTTATCACAACTAGCTTGTCAGGGGGTGCGGGCTTAAGCTTAGCAACAACTCAACAAGCGTTGGACGCAGCCTTAGTTGTAGGGGATATGGGCAGCAGAAACAGTATTTATGCTTATAAATCATCGAATAAAGTCTCTGACCTTATTACTGGGCTTACGTTAAATTTAACAGGAACAACAGGAACAACACCCACAACCATTACGGTTAGTGAAGATTATACTAGTTTAACAGAAGCAGCACAGGATTTTGTAGATAAATATAATACAACTATGAAATATATTAGCCAACAAATGGCTTATAATGGCTCAACTGGAGAAACAGGCATTTTGTTTACAGATCAAACCTTAATGCGACTTCAACAAGAATTATTTAATGGAGTTAATAGCTCAGTTAACGGCGCAGCCTCAGACATGAGCATGTTGTCTCAAGCAGGGATGTCGTTAGGTCTCGATGGCACTTTAAGTTTAAGTAAAAGTGCTTTTCAAGAGGTTCTGTCAACAAAACTGGACAAAGTTAAAGATTTATTTACAATTATTGGAAGCATTGAAACTACGTCGTTGGGAGCTTCGACTACCACAAATGCTGCAGTTCATAATGGTACCTCACGCGCCCAAGATGACAATACCTCGTCTACAGATTTTGAATCTGGGACTACAGGTTGGCAAGCAACAAGTCAAGATAGTTTATATTATGAGCTTAATTTAGGATCTGTACAGCAAGTGAATCAAATTAATATGTTTACCATTGATTCAGCCAACATGTCTGCGACAAATTATGGCATTAAAAGCTATGATCTGGAGTATTTAAACACTATTACCAGTCAATGGACGTTGTTGTGCTCTGTGTCCAACAATACTAAAGGCACAGTTAACAACTATTTAGTTGACCCCATTTATACGTCTAAAATTCGTATGAATAATATTACAACTAACGCCACAGATAATCAAATTCGATTGGTTGAATTGCAGATTTTGCAAGATAAAGGACTTGCAAAAAAGTTAAATCATGCTTTAGATTCGCTGACCAATGTATCAACCGGTGGTATTGATTTACAAGTTCAAGGTTTAGAAAATACCAGTACACTATATGATGATTCTATTGCGCATTATGAAGACATTATGACTAAAGAAGAAGCGCAATTACGCGCAAAATTTACTGCTTTAGAAACAGCAATGGGACAAATGAAAAATCAAAGCAGTTGGTTAACACAACAAATGACAGGAGTGCAAAATAACTGGGGATAGAGAATGAGGTTCCCCCCCTTTTCTTTAACCAAAAGTTAGGTATACTAAGACTATGAGCAAAGTAGAATTTAGTGAAAAATATGATCGTTTTATTTTTTCCGGCCATATATTACCCAGAAATAAACAAAAACGAAAAGTGGAAGCAACGTATAGCTTGCCAATTAAAGGAATTAATTCTGAAACTGGCATTTTGGTTATGCTTCATGATCAAAGTGAGGATATGCAGCATCCACATTACCAGCCTGTTTTGAAAACCCTGTCCAATCGTTACAATATGGCAGTCATGCTAGTTAATTATCTTGGCACAAACGTAAAATTAAAATCAAAAACGTATATTCCTGAAACATCGATTCAAGCGTTAAAGCAATATTGTATAGAAAAAATTGCTGGATTTAATGCAGAGAATTTTAATATTTCACAAATAATCAATTATATGACGCAGCTAACTGGTGATTTATCTGAATCTTTTTGCATGAAAGAAGCTGACGCAGAATTAACTAATGAGCAAAAAGAGAGTATGAATGATTATTTTGATTATGGCGAAATGCAAGCGCTAGATGTTATCCAAGCCTACAAGATTTTGGTGGATAAATTTAATTTAAATGTGGGGCGTAGTGTGATCGCTGGATTTGCTTATGGTGGTTTTTTAGCTGGTATGGTTCAAAAATTTGCACCGCATACGTTTAAATTAGTAGTAGGGCTCAATGCACCGCTAAAAATGACACAACTGGATTGTTTAGCAAAAATTTCCAAAGTTAATCTAAACAATACGCAGGGAACCTTCAACTATAATCACTATTTTGGTTCTGTTTTTACGGAAATTCCGGAAGACAAATGGCAATTTACGCTGGATGATAGCGAGCTTCGTGATATTACAAACGTTAATGCTCCTAAAGGATTTAAAGGTATTTTAGTATATTCAACTGAGTCGTTTAAGCAAAAACATGAACTACTTTTAGCTAATGTAGAGTCAACCTTTATCCGAGATATTTATTTATTAACCAAAGAAGATGAAGATGGCGATTGCATTACTGATGCAGCTAACTTTGGCGTGAATATTAAATCATTATTATGCAGGATATGTGATAAATATTGTTTGCCAGAATCACTATTTTTTAAAGCAATGGCACGTATGGATGATTACAAATTAAAATCAAAAATTATCATTACAACAACTCATCGATACTACACTCTTGATTATAGCAAAACACAATTATCGTATCGATGGGACAAAAAAAACAAAGGAATATCATGAGCTTAGCTGTAGCATTTCAAACTCAAGCAGATATAAGATGCGAATTATTTGATCAACTCAGACGACTCACTCATAAAAGTCATATCTTATTAATTGTTATGAACGAGCAAAATCAGAAGAAATTCTACCAAGAACTCACTTGTTTTCAAGAAAACATCAATTATTTAGTCGAATTTTTATTACAAAAAAATATGGATCGCAATTATATCAATCAATTTGCAAGCCATACAGCATCTATATTTAAGGATATTATTTCAGCCTATACTCTAGGCGATTTGTTTTTGTTATGTAATTTGATTAATTTAACGCTGCGTCATCATATTGAGGAAATTTTAATCGTATTAAATAAGATATCAGCATCATGACCTGTAACCTAATTTTTGAAAACAATTTAATAGCTTTGCAATCAAAAAACAGTAAATTAGCTGAAAAAATACAAAATACTGAAAAAGATCCGTGTTTATCAGTAATGACTCGTGGCAATGATTATGAATTGCTCTATCAAAAAGAAAAAAGTAAAATTGCGCTAACTAATGCTGGCATGACCCGACAAACGATTGCCAGAGCCATTGCAGCACAGCTAGATGAACAATTAGACGAATTACAAACAACCAATCTGGTTGTTTTAATTTCTTTGGATTTAAAAAGTACAGTGATGGAACTGTTGGCGCAATGTCCGTGGTATTTATTTGTGTTAACCATTATGCCTTCATTACCTTATTTACGTGCCTTAATGGAAATGCAAGACATTTCAACTATTCTTGCAGATCCTCGGGTTCTTATTTATGCAGACATTACAATTGAAGTGCTAACCATCAATCTTAAAGCTGATATTGCTCGATCAGATATTACGACGCTTGGCTATAGTTTTTTTAGTTTTTATCCGATTAGTGAAATATATCCCTCTTTTTCCAAAGACGTGTCAACAAGTGTGATCACCATTTTTAAACAGTTATCCTTAAGCATGAATACTTCAATGGCATTTCCAGATCTAACTCGAAATGAAATTCTAGCTGTAGACAAAATTTACAAATATCCAGTAATTGGACAATTGAAAGATCGCTGGAAAGACAAACCTATTGTATGTGTTGCAGCTGGACCTTCTCTTAATAAAAACATTGATTTTTTAAAAGAAATTCAAAATGAAGTATTCATTATTACAGTAGCATCATGTTTAAATACCTTACTTGTGGCTGGCATTCGCCCGGATTTAATCACGATTTTAGACATGCAAGCAGCTGTTGAAAAACAACTCATTGGCATGGAAATTGACACGATTCCGGTTTTAGTAGAAATGAGTTGTTACGAAGGAATTTTAGAAAAATATCCCACCAGTGTTATTTCCCCGTCTGCTGTAGCTGGGAAGTCGTTGATTAAGCGCTTATTTGAAGATTTAGGTGTTGATGTAGGGCCAACAGTACGCCCCAGATTTACGGTTGCTTTTTTTTCAATTGAAGTTGCCATGTTATTAGGAGCTTCGCGTGTAATTTTGTTAGGACAAGATTTAGCTTATGAAAACTTGGATTATACACATGCTGCAGGCGTTGTATTAGATGGAAAAGTAAAAATTTCAGAGTTGAACGGTGAAGAAATTCTTGAAATCGATGATACCTTACTCGGAAAACAGTATGCTGGGTTTAAATGGGTGAAAGGTATTAATATCGAAAAAGTTGCAACTATGGAATCGTTTTTTGTTATGAAGTTACATTTGGAGGAATGGATCAAGGCTTTTCATTTGCCTGTGACGAATTGTACAGAAGGTGGGGCCTATATTGAAAATGCTGAACATCTAACCTTAAAAGAAGCTTATGAAAAATATATTAAAATGAGCCCTATTTCTACTAAAAATTTAGGGTTACTAACAGTTGAAGTTCCTCATAATTTGTCAGAAAAAATTAAAAATATTGAAAAAACAATTAAAGGTTTTAAAGATATTATTCGTTATGCAAATAAAGGATTAGAAAATATTGAACAGTATCGAGCAGAGAAAAAAGATTATAAGGACTTTGTTAAAGACCATAATCATTATGCTGCAAAAATTGACACGTATGCTTTTCATAAAAATTGCACAGCTGAAAATCATTCCAAATTATGGCATCAATTTACTATGGCGCAAAAACAAAACCGTAACCATTTAACTCCTGCAGAAAAAAACGAAGCTGATAATAATTTACGCGTATTATTCTTTTGTGTATATGGGGAAAACTCAAAAATGTTACTTACTGAACTGACGATTATGCTAAAACGACTGAAGAAATATTTAATAAAGGATTAAGCGAATGGTTGAATTAACTACTGAACAAATGCAATTTTGGCAAGGTGATTTTGGACGGGACTAATGTGAGCCCCTTTATAATTTTCGTCAGTAGCGTTCAAAAAGAGTTTGCGGCAGATAGAAGAGCGTTGAAAGACTATGTTCAATACGACCCACTTTTACGCCGTTTCTTTGAGGTTTTTCTGTTTGAAGATTTGCCAGCAAAGGATGAACAATCAAAAAATGTTTATTTGCAGGAAATTGTACATTCGAACATCTTTGTTGGACTATTCGGGCTTGAATACGGAGAGGAAAATAGTTCGGGGTTATCTCCAACGCATATAGAATATCTTGAAGCTAGTAAGTTAAATAAATATCGGCTAATTTTTGTACGTGGCACAGAGGATAGTCATCGCGATCCAAAAATGAACGCACTCATAGATATTGCAGAACACGAAGTTATTCGACGTCGATATAGTAATACGTCCGAGCTAATTGGTATGGTTTACGCTAGTCTTATTACGTTATTGCTTGATAAGAATCTTATACGAGTTAGGCCGTTTGATGTAAGCTATTGCCATAATGCTGAAATGACAGATCTTTCAGAAGAAAAAATTGAACGGTTTCTAAAACTAGCACGAAAAGCTCGAGGAGCATCACTTCCCGAAGATGCGTCTGTACCTGAAGTTTTAATGCATTTGAATTTGCTTGATCAAGGCCGTCCCAGCAACGCTGCGATTCTTCTTTTTGGATATAAACCTCAGCGCTTTTTAATTTCATCGGAAATTAAATGTGCACATTTTCATGGCAATCAGGTAGCTAAGCCAATTCCTTCTTATCAAGTTTATAAGGGAACCGTATTTGATCTCGTTGATCAAGCAGTAGATTTTGTTATGTCAAAAATTGACCTTTGGGTTGGAACCAGAGAAATAGAAAATCAAGTGCCGATCAAATATGAAATTCCACGGGAAGTTATTGCAGAAGCAATTGTAAATGCTGTTGCCCATCGAGATTACTCGTGTAACGGTAGCATTCAAGTAATGTTGTTTGGAGATCGTCTTGAAATATGGAATCCAGGCATCTTGCCGCCAAATTTGACAGTGGAACGGCTGAGGAAACCACATCCATCAGTGCCGCATAATCCTTTGCTAGCTGAATGTCTGTACTTGACGAAGTATATTGAACGCATGGGTACTGGCACTGGAGATATGATCAAAAAATGTCAGGATGCAGAATTAGCTGAACCTGATTTTCGAGAGGACGCTGGTTTTGTTGCTACTATTTGGCGACCCAATTGTAAAACGGAGATACCAGCCGTGCAAGTTACCGTGCAAGTTACCGTGCAAGTTACCGTGCAAGTTGAACGATTACTTCATATTTTAGTTGGCGAGATGTCTCGGATTGAATTGCAAGAGACGTTGTCATTAAAACATCGAGATAATTTTAACGATGCTTATTTAAAACCGGCTCTTGAATTAGGATTCATTGAAATGACATTGCCTGATAAACCCAAGAGTAGTAAGCAAAAATATCGTTTGACTGCTAAAGGGTGTGCGTATGTTTAATTCTCTTAAAATTAGGTATACTAAAAGAAGATATACTTACTCGAAATTGGTTTTAGGTAAACCCAATTTCGAAGGATTAATTGGGACCCTAAATTCGTTAGCGGTTATTACCGTAAACCAATTTGGTATTAGCATAAGATATCGTTTTTAACTCATGGTTAACTATGAGTCAAGTAAAGGAGCTTAATCATGAACCAACCTACAGAACAAATGCAATTTTGGCAAGGTGATTTTGGACGGGACTATACGGAACGCAACCATGTACTTCCCCAAAAAATGGATGAATTTTATCACAACCTTATGGGAGTATCCAAAACAGCGATGAATCATGAATTTTTAGATGGGCTAACGCTTCACACTATTCTTGAAATCGGCACTAATGTTGGCGATCAATTAGCTTTTTTGCAATCCATGGGATATAAAAATCTCTATGGCGTCGAGCTTCAAGAATATGCAGTAGAGCAGTCCAAGCAGCTAACTAAAGGACTTAATATTGTGCAAGGTTCAGGGTTTGATACGCCTTTTCGCGACAATTATTTTGACTTGGTTTATACTCATGGAGTACTTATTCACATTTCTCCAGATGATTTAGGCAAAATCATGGGTGAAGCGTATCGTTGCAGTAAAAAATATATTTGGGGACTGGAATATTACGCGCCAGAACATCAATCAATTCCGTACCGAGGCAATCAAAACTATATGTGGAAAGGCAATTTTGCCCAGCTCTATTTAAATCAATTCCCAGACCTAAAATTAGTGAAAGAAAAATTATTTCCCTATACTGGCGGTTCAGAAATAGATGCGATGTTTTTACTCGAAAAACCGTAAACCTTTATGATTGCAGTGATTGATTACGGCTTAGGAAATTTGCAATCTGTTTGCAATGCATTGGAAGCGATTCATGTGCCGTACGTCATTACAAAAGACCCGGTTGTTCTACAAAAAGCAGATCAATTAATTTTGCCAGGAGTAGGGGCTTTTCACGAAGGCATGCACAACCTTAATTCCCACGGGCTTATTAATATATTGAATGACCTTGTTCTTCAGCAAAAGAAACCCATTTTAGGAATTTGTTTGGGTATGCAATTAATGGGCAAAAATAGTGAAGAAGGGCTTTCGTGTGATGGATTAGGTTGGGTAGATGCAAACGTGATTCGGTTCAAGTTTGATGATAATGGGCTGCGTGTTCCTCACATTGGATGGAACGACGTAGCCTGTCCCACAAACTCTCTTTTATTTCAAGGCGGTCATTGTATCCAAACATTTTATTTTGTACATAGTTATTACGTAGTACCTTCAGACCCATCGATTTGTGCTGGAACCTGCGATTACGGAATACGATTTTGTGCAGCAATTCAGCAAGGGAACATTATGGCAGTTCAATTTCATCCTGAAAAAAGCCAATTTGAAGGATTAGAATTGTTGCGAAAATTTGCAGAAATCAGTCTAACGCTACCATGTTAAAAAAGCGCCTGATTCCATGCTTGTTTCTCAAAAATGGACACCTAGTTCGCAGTGAAAAATTTACGTATCATCAATTACTAGGAGACCCAGTTCATCAGGTGCAGCGGATTAATTCATGGTCTGCAGATGAACTAATTTATGTTGATATTAGTACAGAAGAAACCTATGATCTACGTAGGGACGATATGAAAGTCAAGAACACACCTACTATGTACGACATTATTGAATTAGTAGCCAAAACGTGTTTTATCCCGTTAACCTTTGGCGGAAATATTCGATCAATTCAAGAAATGAGAGAGCGACTAAAGCGCGGTGCAGATAAAATAATTATTAATACAATTACGCATACTCAACCAACACTAATTACAGAAGGCGCCCAAAAATTTGGATCTCAGTGTATTGTGGTAGGAATTGATATTAAAAAGAATGCACAAGGCCTTTATGAAGTCATGTCTGATCATGGGCGAAGTGCTACAGGAAAAAATCCAGTCACATGGGCCAAAGAAGTCGAAGCCTTGGGCGCTGGCGAACTATTTTTAAATAACATCGACTATGATGGTATGGCTCAGGGGTATGATTTATTCTTAACAAAAATGTTGGTAAATGCAGTAAAAATTCCAGTAATTACCTGCGGAGGCGTGGGTGTATTTGAACATTTTGCAGAAGGTGCTTTAGACGGTGGCGCTAGTGCAGTTGCAGCAGGCAACATTTTTAATTATACTGAGAACAGTGTGATTCGTGCAAAAAAAGCAATGGCTCGAGCCGGAATTGATATCCGAC
This sequence comes from uncultured Candidatus Marinamargulisbacteria bacterium, assembly GCA_964443005.1. Lineage (GTDB taxonomy): Bacteria > Margulisbacteria > Riflemargulisbacteria > GWF2-35-9 > CAYUBI01 > CAYUBI01. The sequence goes on along the minus strand of CAYUBI010000048.1, from coordinate 6,804 downwards.
CAATTGTAAAAGCAGGCTCGCGATAAATATGGTAAAATATTCGTTAAGTGAGGTGTGATTATGAAACTTGAAGTAATTATTTATCCAGATGAAGATGGAATATTGATTGCCGAATGTCCGTCTATTCCTGGATGTGTGAGTCAAGGGCATAGCCAGCTAGAGGCACAGAAAAACATTTTAGATGCTATTAAGGAATGCTTGAAAGTACGAAAAGAATTAGGTATGTCATTAACAGTACAGACACATCAAGTAGAAGTAGAAGTGAATGCCTAAAACTCCTTTGCTAAAACCTCGACAGGTAATTAAAGCACTTGAGGGATATGGATGGAAAGTTGTTCGACAAAAAGGAAGTCATATTATTCTAGTTAAAGAGAAACACCCTGCAACATTGTCAATACCCAATCATACTGAAGTTGCAAGAGGGACTCTCACTAGTTTATTGTTGAAAGCTGGAATTTCAATTGATGCGTTTATCAAACAGTTATAAAAAGAGGAATATATGATAAATCGACCGCCTAAAATGCGATATTGTAGCCAATGCGTGTACCCAAAATCCTCGGCAGTGCCCCTGGCCTTTGACGAAAATGGCGTATGTAGCGGGTGTCGTTCTTCAGCCCAGCGCAACAATATTGACTGGGTTAAGCGGGGTGAATTGTTTAAGAAAATTTGTGAGCAATATCAGTCTAAAAATAAAGATAATTATGATTGTATTATTCCAGTTAGCGGAGGCAAAGACAGCTATTTTCAAACGCATTATATTACCAAAGTTCTGGGGCTTAAACCTCTGTTGGTAACGTATTATGGAAACAATTATTTGCCAGTAGGTGAACGCAATTTGCGACGCATGAAAGAAGTGTTTAATGTTGATCATATTATTTTTCATCCGAGCGTTGAAGTATTAAAAAAATTAAATAAGAAATGTTTTATTATGATGGGTGACATGAATTGGCATAATCATTGCGGCATATTTACATATCCAGTACAAATCGCAGTGCAACACAAGGTTCCATTACTCATTTGGGGCGAACATGGCTATACAGATTTAGGTGGCATGTATTCTATGAATGATTTAGTTGAAATGACAAAAAAATATCGTACGGAACATGCGTGCCGTGGTTATGACTGGAATGACATGGTAGATTCAGAAATGGGCATTACTAGCCAAGACGTTTTATGGGCAAAGTATCCTTCGGATGAAGAAATCGAAGACCTAGATGTTCGTGGGCTTTATTTAGGAAATTATGTTGATTGGGACGCCAACATTCATACCAAACAAATGGTTGAATTATACGGGTTTGAGCCAGCTGACGAACCTTTTGATCGAACTTATCGGACATTTTCAAATTTGGATGACATGCACGAAAATGGCGCTCATGATTATTTAAAGTATATCAAATTTGGATATGGACGTGGCACAGATCATTCATGCAAAGATATTCGAGCAGGCCATATGACACGCGAAAAAGGCATTGAAATGGTTCGCAAATATGACGCTGTAAAGCCCAGAGATATCCAACGATGGTGCGACTATGTTGGAATGAGCGAAGCAGAATTTGACAGCATTGCAGACACGTTTCGCGATTCCCGCGTCTGGTGGAAAGATGATCAGGGAAACTGGATGAAAGATAATATTTGGGATGTTCAATCATGAAAGAAAATGATATTCGCCCAGAAGCCTTAATGGCACAACAAAAAATACTTTACCAGGAAGATGTTGATCGGTTAATGGCTCAGAAAGATTGCTTTGTTACGGTTGCTTGTCCAGCATGTGGAAGTTCAGAAAACACACAAAAATATCAAAAATTTGGACTTAACTATCCCAGATGTACAAATTGCGGAACTGTATATGTTAGTCCTCGGCCGCCACTTGAGGTTCTTTTTGATTTTTATCAAAACTCAAAAAACTATCAATATTGGAGTGAATTTATTTTTCCAGCTACTGAAGTCATACGACGAGAAAAAATTTTTATACCCAGAGTTGATCTTATTGACGCCTTACGTACCAAACACGGATTTGGTCATGAACGTTTTATTGAAGTAGGCGCTGGCTATGGTATGTTGTGCGAAGAGCTAAATAAACGGCATCTTTTTGATGAAGTTGTTGCAGTTGAACCAACACCCTTTTTAGCAGAAGTTTGTCGAAAAAAAGGCATTACAGTTATTGAAAAACCCATTGAACAAGTTCAGTTTAACAACAAAGTAGATGTAGTTGCAAATTTTGAAGTACTAGAACATTTATTTTCGCCTCGCGAATTTTTAATAGCTTGCCATAATGTATTAAAAGTTAATGGATTTTTAATTGTAACGTGCCCAAATATCGAGGGATTTGATGTTTCTATTCTTGGAGAATCCTCAGACATCATTGATACCGAGCATCTAAACTATTTCACAGTATCTTCGCTGTCTCGCTTATTAACATCCATTGGCTTTGAAGTCATTGAAGCGCTTACACCTGGAAGATTAGACGTAGATATTGTTCGCAACAAAATACAAGCTAACGATGCTCCAAAGCTCCCCGAATTTCTTAAGCAGCTTGTTATGAATGAAGCTGTTGGAGAACAGTTTCAGGTGTTTCTTCGTGAAAATCAATTATCCTCCAATATGATGATTGTAGCTCGAAAAAAATAAGGTAGATTAGTTTAATTACTGTAAATTATAACGATATTCAACAATCGGATATCCTTCATAAATCGAATCCTGCTGATAGCAGAATCTCGCTTTTTCGAAAAACCGAATTGAGGCGATATTTGTTGTTTTAATTTTTGCTTCAATAGTTATTAGCTGAGGCTGTTTTTCTTTTAGTAATTGAACTGCTTTTTCGATTAAGCTAATACTAAAGCCTTTTCCTCGAAAATCAGCAGAAATACTAATAGAAATAACTGCTGATTGATGCAGGGTGTTAATATCAAACCGGATTTGCCCAGCAAAAATTCCATTAATTTCAGCAACAATTAACAAGCAACACGTATCATGAAGTTTTTCTTGAAACCACAGTTGATGCTCAGAAAGCGATATAGGTAACGAATGAAAGGCAACAGCTCGAACTTCAGGAGAATTGGATAACTTAAATATGTCCATCATGTCCGAAAGCTTTGCTAATCTAACTGCCAAATTTAAAGAAATAATCTAGACTCCTTGCAACAAGTTCATTTTCATTTCTGCTAGTTTCCAATCTTCCTCTATATCAATATCCTGTACTTGGCTTTCTGGTAAAACAAGTGACAACGTGTTTACCGGAAACAGCGTTTTTTGAGCAAGAAAAGAAGAAATTTTCAACCAATAAAACTGCCCGGCATCATGATAAGCTGGTATTAAATCCTGCGACCGTGACTTCACATGTTCAGGCCACATCATTGCTAATTTTCCTTTTTCAATGATCAAGGCGCGTTGAATTGGATATCCAAACTGAACAACTGGAACAAGACTGTCTGCATCCGCTGTTGTCATTAACACATAAGCTTCCATGAGAATTTTGGCTGTTATAAAGGGTGCTGTTGGGTATAAACAACAAGCGTAATCAAACTGTCGATTAGCCTGCTGATACTGTTCAAGCACCTCAAGTAACACCTCAGCTGTAGTTGAATAATCATTGGATGCAGCATTAGATCGCATGAACGGCAAAACAGCTCCATATTTTTTTGCAATCTCAGCAATTTCTGGGTCATCAGTCGAAACCATAACTTCGTCAAAACATCGTGATTGCAAAGCTGCCTCAATTGAATACGCAATAATGGGCTTACCATTAAATAAACGAATATTTTTGCGAGGAATGCGCTTGCTTCCCCCACGTGCAGTAATAATGGCTACAGAAGTCATATTAAATCCTTGTTCCTTGTTTTGTGTCCTTGGACTGTTAGTCGATATTTTTGAAGGCGACTAGTCGGTTTTTCGGGAATGGTTAGCTCGATGTAGCCGTATTTAATGCATGGTTTCAAGTAACGATTTTCAAAGTTTTGTCGGCTGGTAAGGTGCAGCGCTTCTTGTAATTGATGGCGTGTCATATCACCGTTCATGGTAAGGAGCATGTTTTGAATTTCGTCATTGACTTGCCCTGTGACTTGCCCTGTGACTTGCCCTGTGACTTGCCCTGTGACTTCGTAGGAATTGATAGACTGATCATGAATGGTCACGGAAAAATTGTAATCATCAAAACAATACACTGCATCATTTAATCCAACATTTAATAAAGCAGTTTTTATGCGACTAACACCAGTGCCCATTTTTTCGACGAAATTTGTATGTTCCATTAAACCCATAATAATTTGATTTCGTGCCCGACTATATTTTCCAAAATCCTTAGGCTCTAGCCAGCGAACTAGTCCGCCAGGATTCGAAATCGTAATTTTATTTCGAAAGATTTCCACCATGGTGTCTCCTGATTGATCAAAATAGTCTCGGTGAACCAACGCATTAGTCACTAGCTCTCGAATCGCATCTTCAGGATATTGGGGAATTTCTTTGCGAAGGGTTTTAATTTCAAAACGAATATCAATATGGCGTTTGATATAATTTATTGTATTTTGTATGTTGCCTAGCAGTCCATCATCAAAGATTTTTTTATCTAAAACATTAGCCTTTTCATTGGTTTGGAAAACAGCACAAACGATTCGTGCTGAGGCAATTCGTTTGCTAGGAGTTCTCGCAAAAAAAAGCACTCCAGTATTATTAAAAAAAAGTTGATGGTCTTGTTCGAGCGCAACGCCAAGATTAATAAGTGTTTCTTTTACGGGAAGCGTTAAGTGAAGCTTTCTTGCAAATAAATAGGTTTCAAATTTGTCCTGATCAAAATCGTACTTAAAATCAAAAGAGAAACAAATTTCTTTATCGAAACTTTTTTTCCCTTCCTTAAAAGCAAATTCAAAAATTTCATCACGCGTTAGTTTTTGACTACTGGATCCAGATCGCAAATAAAAGCCATCACTACATCCATACGGCTTGTTGGATCCTTCAGGCACACTAATAATCATAATATTCTTAAAAACTTCCGTTTGTACTCGAATTGATGGATCGCAATTTCTAGCTAAATCATGAATCATCGCTAACGAACTATTACTTATATCGGCGCCAATGATCTGGTTAGCATCCGTAATGCCAATATATATTCTTCCACCTTTAGCATTTGCAAAAGCAACTATTTCTTTACTTAACGAACGATGGAAGCTTTCCTTAAATTCAATGAATTGATTTTCACCTTCTGCAAGGATAAAATTAAGTTCGTTGACATTCATATTAAATCCTTGATTAACTCCCACGAAAGCGCGGTTCCTTTTTTTAGAAACTGATTAGCTGTTTGTTCCAGTACTCGTTCATATTCTCGAGGTTGTAACCCCATTCCTGGCCGTATAATTTTAATATTATGAGAGGTTAGCCTCTCTCCAGGTTGAATATCCTGAGAAACATAAATTGAGCGACGAAAAATGCGTGATTTTTTTTCTTTTTCAGTAGGTGTATAACAAACAGTGCCCAAAGCCTTCCATGCATTCAGGCTTTCTGTTACAAGTTGCGTCATTTCAGCAGGCTCCATTGAAAACGCGCTGTCAACTCCCCCATCTGCTCGTGACAAGGTAAAGTGCTTTTCAATCACTACAGCGCCTAAGGCAATGCTCGCAAGTGCAGCGCCAATACCCATTGTATGATCCGATAATCCAGATTCTACGCCAAATCGTTCACGTAAATCAGGAATTGTTTTGATGTTGGAATCTTCGGGTGTAGCTGGGTACGTGCTGGTACATTTAAGTAAAATCAATTGCGGACATCCGTTATCTTTTGCTGTTTGCACAGCTTCGTCGAGTTCTTCTAGAGTTGCCATGCCTGTTGACATAATCATGGGTTTTTTTGTTTGTGCCACTTTTTTAATTAAGGGAAGATGATTATTTTCAAAGGACGCAATTTTGTAAATAGGTACATCCAGAGTTTCTAAAAAATCAACAGCAGATTCATCAAAGGGAGTACTAAACGGAACCAAATTTAGCTGGCGACATCGCTCAAAAATGGGTTGATGCCACTCCCATGGTGTATGTGCTTGTTGATATAGCTGATGTAGCGAGTTTCCTTGCCAAAGATTATCTGGATCGTGAATCAAAAACTCACCTTCTGATACATCCAGAGTTAGCGTATCTGCAGTATAAGTTTGCAATTTTAATGCATGAACACCACATTTAGCTGCAGCCTCAACAATAGCTAAGGCACGGCTTAATGATTGATTATGATTGCCAGACATCTCAGCAATAATAAAAGGTGCATGATGAAGTCCAATTGAAATTTCCATAGAGTTTCAGCTCCTTATTCTTAGTGTACCCAAAAATATGGTCTTGTACAATGCATAATGAGCCTGAAGGAGGCGTCAATTTTTAAAAGAAAATGAGCTTTTCCGAAGTAACGCCGAAGGTATGGATTCAATCCGTAATCAAACGTAACGAATTGAGCCTAAAGAAATTCGATTGAGTATCTGTAATTTTCGCTTTATACTTAATCTTAATAAACTTAATTATATTTAGTGAGCATAAGGAGCTGCTTTGATGAAAAAACTACCGATTGGCATACAAACCTTTGAGAAATTGATAAATGATGATTGTTTATATATTGATAAAACAAAGCTGATTTATCAATTAATTCAATGGGGTAGCGTATATTTTTTGTCTCGTCCGCGTCGATTTGGCAAGTCGCTACTTTTGTCTACGTTGGAAGCTATTTTTAAAGGTAAAAAAGAACTTTTTAAGGGATTGTGGATTTATGACCAGCCTTTCGAGTGGAAAGAACATCCAATTATTCGAATTGATTTTAGTAAAAAGCGTATTGAAAACT
>CAYUBI010000047.1:9557-18457 GCA_964443005.1 uncultured Candidatus Marinamargulisbacteria bacterium | reverse complement strand
CTCAATCACTCGGGTAGGACCTGATAAAAGTGATTCTAATTGTCGTTTGTGATAGAAAATTTCACTATTTTTGATTGCATTTCCTTGAATAAATTCAGTATTTTTATATGAAAATGAATTTAATTTATCAGGCATCGTAATATGTATTGTGCGATGAATATCCTGTATAATTTGTTGATCAATAGAATCCGTAATTAGAAGTTTGACTGAATTGAAATCCATAGGTAATTTGAAATAGTCAGTGTTTTTTTTTTCGTCTTGTGGCCGAAGTTGAGGGCTAATTGTTCCTGATTGATGAACTAATTTGATATTTTTTACAGGTTGATTGCAGGAAACAATTAATTCATGATTTAAATACGAACTTAAACGGTAAGTATAACTAAAATTTCGATAGTCATTTTCTATTACAATTTCGTCAGAATCTTCGGATTCATTGCCTAGAATTATCACGCGTGCTTTGAAATTATTTTTGCCATTTTTTAACGAAAATGTTTCGCTCCAAACGCCTTGTTCATTAGTTTGTACAAATGCGATAGCTTGATTGTTTTGAAATAGTGTTAAATCTGATCGAGGTTGAGCATAGCCATTAATAACCACTTTGTTTGCTTTTTTATTAAGTTCATAATTGCGAATGACTGGTGCATTTGGTTTTCGACCTTCTAGCACTGAAAACGTGAAAATATGTTGAGCATCAAGGCTATCGGTTTTTATAGGCATGCGATATGCATAGTCAATGGCTGTTGTTAATCGATAATCGCCAACTGCACTAAATGGTCCAATACGTAGGCCAATTCCTACAGAATAAAAATTTGGCTGAAATCCCATTCGCATTTCCAGTTGATCTGTAAGCGTAAATGCAGCACCCATCGCGATTTGATCTTGTTTTTCGTAATAGAATTGAAAGGGAGCTGCTTGGATTGAGCCTCCAAGAATTATTGAGGCAGGTAGCAAATCTCCAGCACCAATATTTTTAATTGAAGCGCCCAGTGTCAGTAAGGGTAATATTTCCGGACGCATAATAATCCCTGCATCTATAGAATTCATGATTAAGGTATCACTAGCAATTCGCTGTTGATGATAAAGATAGCGTATGCCAAGTGCTACGTCCTGAAATGTCATTAGTTTTGGTAAAAAAGTTCCAGTTGAAAATCCATATTGTTGATATCCGCTGTCAAAAACTCCAATTGTACGAATTCGTCCATTTACCATATCTGTTAGCGGAATTCCTTTTAGCATTTGGGATTGATAGGTTAGGCCGATTGGAAAACCTAGGATCGGAACATTAATTTGATAAAAAACGTTATTAAGTTCTTGTTCTATTTGGAATTGTGTTATATGAAATTGCGCACCTAAAACAGAACCGATGACTGCAGGATTGCGATTCATTGCAGAAGGAGCTGCATAGGATGTCATTGCACAGCCACCCAACGCTAGTTCTCGTGCGCCTATCATCAGTTCGCTAATATCAGCAATTGGCTGAATTGCATAAATTACAGCGATCATCAAACCTAATACATAAGCTAGTGTTTGTTTTACCATAAGCTAAACTTCGTTCGCTTAATAATTTTTTGATTTAAGGAATTCGTTGCAACTAAACGCAATATATAATATCCACGATTAATTAATTCTCCATTGTCGAGTCGTCCATTAAATATTATAGTTTTATATCCCATGTCTACAAAGTTTTGTTCAGTACTCCAAATGACCCTACTTTTAGCATCAATCAGAAATAACTTGACATATCCAGGTTGTGACAGAGTAAAACCAATAGTCTGAAGTGTAATCGGAATATCTTCATGGCGTGCAAGCGAAGGATAAACAAGGAAATCATTGATGCTAAAAGCTTCATTAGTTAAAAAATACACATGGGATTCATCATAGAAATTACCAGCTTGATCTGCAAGCATTAATTTAATATCTCCATTTAAATTCTGCAATCGTTGGATAGTAATGATGCCATTAATCTCATCAATTTGTAGCCAGTTATCGCTAACATAGCGTTGCAAGAGTGTGTTGTTTAAATAAATTGACGAACGATTATAGTCAATACCCAAACCGAAATTTTTAAGGTGAATATTAAGCTCTGCATATTTGGGGATTACTTCACGATTACGAAATGATGCGGTAACGCCTCCAAAACCATAGTCAACAGAATTAATATAGTCTGGATATTCGATATATGCTGCTGACGAAGGAACAACTGTCACATTAATGGCTTGATTTGTTCCGGCATTAATCCAATTGGGATCATTGAAATATCGATCTACAATCATGTGATGATTGCCTGTTGACGAGGAAAAGTGAATCACAGCACCTGCAATAAGTTTAGTTTGGGTCTGAGTACCAATTCCAATAACAGAAAACTTGACATCTGTAGTCGCAAGAGGCGGAACTATAAATGGAGTTGAAAAAGAGAGAGGTGTCATACGGTATTGATAGGATAAATTCAGGCCTCCGAGTGTTTCCTTATAAAATTGAGGCCATATATCCGTAATTGTAATAGATTGAGCAAATTTATTACTAATGCGAACATTAATTTCAAAGGGTGTATTTTGAGTAGCATAAATAGCCGTATCAGCAGTTACTGAGATTATCGAAAACTTATTGGTAGTCACATAAGTCATAGCAGCTAATGAGGGTTGAGGAAAAATGCCACTGACAATCGACGTTGTATTTGAGGAAATCGTTAATAATTGAGCCCATAAATTATTATTTGGATTTTGTACTGGATATCCCATTCCAACATCAGCTAAAACAAGTAAATTATAATCATGATTTTTTACTAATGCAATTGTTGTTAATTCAGCAATTGTGGCATCTTGAAACGAACGTGTCACAGCCATTATTTCATCTGCTGCAGTATAAATATTATCAGCATTAACATCATTGACTAACCATACGCGCTTAATCCCATTATCTGTTCCATAAAAAGAGCCAATGGTATTTTTGATACTCATTTTAATGTCATTGTAAGAAGTATAATCATGCAATGAAATTTTTAGCAACGGAACTTTTTGTTCCCCTTGATAACAATAGGATGGAACAAGCTCTGTTACACTATGGATGGCAATATCAACTAATGATGTAGAAAAACTAGCTGTGGGTAGCAATGAAAAATAGTGCGTCATTTCATGAACGCCAAATAATTGTCGATCTTTGTAGGATAAGTTGTAAAGCTTTGATTCAGCAGTTTTTCTGGGCTCAGCTGCAAAATGTAGTTTATATACAATAAAAAAATCCCGCTCATCTACAAAAGAGTTGTACGTAGGAATTAGCACATTATTTAAAGTAATACTAATTTGAGTTGGCGGATGAACTTGATTAACCGTATTGTTAACTTGCAAGTATCCAACGAGTGTATCATATTTATCCCAATAATCATTTGCGTAAGTATCTTGATAAATATATACATCAGTGACTACATTCGTATCATTGAGTTGTTGAAAGCTCAACGTACCTTCATTATTAATAACAAGAACATTGATTGAAGATGATAAAAACTGAGAGGTTAATCGTAAATATTGCATTGGAATCATCATGTTTCCTGAAAAATTTGCAGTAGGGATGATGCTGGAAAGGCTTTCCAAACGGAGTCCAGCAATGCTTAATGATTTAGTTAATCCTGAAAAAGCAGTTACTTTTATAATTGATTGAGATGCATCCCCAATACTTTGTACTCGACTGAATTTTACACTTTGCGTAATACCAACAATGCTGTTTCCACCAATATCTACGGACAGTAAAAAATCGCTTGTAATATTAACTGCAAGATCAATATTCACATTGATAAAACTAAGCATTGACGTTGTTGTAATTGATGCACTGGTAATTAAGGTATCATCTGTGTCAATTTGTTGTTTAATCGATCCATTATCTAGCCAAATGGATGCATTAATAATTCCATCTGTTGCATAGCTTGCATCAAAATTTTTCCCAGAATTAGTTAGCTCAATTGTAAATGGATTATTGAGAATAGTTTCTCCTTTTGCAAGTAATGAAAAACTCATCACTAATTTGGTACTATCACCTGGAAAAACATAATTTAATGTACTTGCTGCATCTGTTAATAACAAGGCTGAAATCGATAAATTTTGTGAAGTTATAGCAGCTGAATCAATAGCAGTTGTACCGCTCGCAATTGTTAGTCCAGTGACATTCATATTGATTTTATTGGGGCCATATTGCGCTGAATCTGCTAAATCTATTGTTAAAAAATAATTACGACTGGTATCTGTTGAAACATATTCTCCAGTTAAGGATAAAATTGCAATATTAGTAGGTGTGCTAAACCCCAAATATGCTTTTTGATAATTTTGTTTTTCGATATCTGATAAGCTCCCATCATTATTCAGGTCTAAGTACAAGTGAACTGCAGTAATTCCAGACCCAAAACCAACAGTACCTGCTGCAGTTGAAAATGTAATTGATAAAAATGTATCTGCATTTGTTGAGGGTGCATCACTTTTAATTAAAAAATAATATACAGGAACATCGCTAGAATCTTGGGGCGCAACAACTTTTACTGCTGAAAAATAAGTGCTGGTAGTATTAAGTGTGACATTGCCAAAACTTATTAGCCCTATACAAAGGCATAACCATGCCCATACGACCTTTTTCATGAATAATTAATGCTGTACACAAGCCCGTCCGGTGCTCATTACCATTGCATTAATTTGTTGAACCAACTTAAGATTAGCTTGAAGTGTTTCAATATTTATTTTCATGCGCCATGTCCAATTAAATGCAGTTAGTGTTCCTGGAATATTGATTCGGTTATCCCATGTATTTGAAAGAATATAGTGGGGATATAATGCAAGAAGGTCAACAATCGGCAGTGTTACCAGCTGAGATGAAACAGATAATAACCGTTCCAGAATATTGTTGTACCATTCCGAAGTTAATTGTGCAGGTGCGTCTCCATCAAAACCAATTGCTGTGAATAATTTTTGTCGATCACTGGATTGTGTTTCCCACCAACCTAAAAATGTATCTGAATCATGGACTGAGGTTGTCATTAACGACAAAGGTTCGTACTGATCTAAGGCGAAATAGTGGGGTTCCTGACAAAGCTGAGAAGCTTCATGATAATTTTGTTCCCAAAAAATAACTTTAAATGAATAAATCCCAAGTTGTTTGAGTAAGGGGCGCACGCAATTGGGAACTACGCCAAGATCCTCAGCACAAATTACCATATGCGTGGATTCTCCAATTAGTGTTAGCAGTTTTTTCGCGCGATTTAGCCACATTGATTCGAAAAGAGCTTCTTTTGTCTTAAAAAGCGAAGATAATTGATGCTTAATGTCTTCTGCTAAGGTTTGATATGTATTTTTAGTATCAAAATGATCTGTAAAGGCAAAATGGTTAGCATCAACTGCAATAAAAACACGATTATAAAGTACCAGAAGTAACTTATATATGACTTGAATCCGTCGAATTCGATTGGCTATATCTGATTCGTGATGAGCTTCGGCTTCTATTAGCGCAGTACCCAGTTGTTCTTCATTATACTGATAAAAATCCATAATCGAAATACCAAAAAAATCAATAATTGATTTTCCGTTTTGCAAGTGTGGTTTTAATATATAGCGTCCATTGGAATAATCAAAATACGTAGTTTTTGCATTGTCGAGTTCATTTCCCCACAACCATTGCATTAATCCTTCGTCTGCACCTGCATAAATTAACCGATCAATATCCAAATTGTGTAGTTCCTCTAAGGTAACAAAGGGTTGAACATCAAAATAGCCTAAAAGCGCTGTAACTTCTTGATTAGGAATAACCCATAATCGAAAAAAAGCCAAAACATGATCGACTCGAAACAAATCATAATAGTGCTCTGCATGAGCCAAACGTTGTTTCCAAAATACTAAAACAGCATCAAAATGGTGATCCCAATCAAATACAGCGAGTCCCCAATTTTGGCCATTTTTTGCAAACATATCACCGGGTGCTCCACCTACCACGTCAGTGCGAAATAATTGAGGACAAGCCCACACATCAGCACTATTCGTATTAACCATAATAGGAATATCACCTTTAAAGAAAATATTCTTTGATTGTGCATAATGTTTTGCTAGTTTAAATTGGCAATCTGCTAGCCATTGCAAGAATTCTATAAATTGAATTTCAACTTTATTCTCAATAATAACTTGATTGACATCTGCACTATTGTAAGTGCTGTGATCTGGCCATTGAGTCCAATGACATAAATATTCTTCAGATAGAAACACAAAAACAGCGTAGGATTCTAGCCACGACTGATTGTGTTCGCAAAATTGCTGAAAACTTGGCAAGGAATTTAACAAGCTATGATTAGCTTCAAAAATCTTGTGAAGAATTTTTTGTTTAGTAACAACAATTTCTTCAAATGAAAAGCGTTGCCTAGATTCTACAATACTACGAATTGCGTAGATTTCCTGTTGGATTTCTATGGGAACTGTTAGCCCTACTTCATCAAAATGATGAAGTGCAATATACATGGGGTTTAGTGCAAATGCGGAAATAGCATTGTACGGTTCAAAATGGGAACCACTGTCATTGTTGGGCAGCATTTGAATGATTCGTAAACCGCATGCATGGCACCAATCAATTAAAGAAATTAAATCTAAATAATCACCAATACCGCAACTAGATGCGGAACGTAATGCAGAGATGGCTACCGCGACACCTGCTTCGCGGCCAATCCCCTTAACCCGTGCTTTCTCTTGATTTAGAGAGTTCTCCATGTCTTAGAATATATCACAGAGGAAGAGTGTTGACAAAGGGAAATGATCTGAAAGTTAAGTGAAATTTATTTGGCTATATGTTATGATATCATAAAATTTATAATCAGGAGCAACGTATGATCCGCCGTTACAGCAAACCCTCTATGGCCAAGGTATGGGAGCCTACCAACAAATTTCAAAAATGGCTGGATGTTGAGATTGCTGCTTGTGAAGCGCATGCAGAATTGGGGACCATTCCTGCAGAAGCTGTTAAAATAATCAAAACCAAAGCTAAATTTTCCGTTGATCGAATTGATGAAATTGAGAAAACAACGAATCATGATGTCATTGCATTTTTAACTAATGTTGCGGAAAATGTTGGAGAAGAATCACGTTTTATTCATTTGGGGTTAACTTCATCAGATGTTGTAGATACAGCATTTTCATTATTAGTTACTGAATCTATGGATATTTTGATTCAAGATGTTGAGATATTGCGAAAAACTTTAAAACGACGAGCTATAGAATTTAAAAACACTATTATGATCGGCAGGACTCATGGCGTGCATGCAGAGCCTATGACTTTTGGTCTCAAATTAGCGTTGTGGTATGATGAGCTGGGGCGATCATTGCGACGATTAAATCAAGCACGTCAGACTATTGCTGTTGGGAAAATATCAGGTGCAGTGGGTACTTATGCCAATATTGATCCACGAATTGAAATCGCAGTATGCCAAAAATTAGGCTTAACATCTGCAAATATTTCAACGCAGATTCTTCAGCGGGATCGACATGCTGAAGTAGTTACAACCATGGCTATTTTAGCAGCTTCTATTGAAAAATTTGCAACTGAAATTCGTGCATTACAAAAAACTGAATTTACTGAAGTAGAAGAAGCTTTTGGCAAAGGTCAAAAAGGTTCGTCAGCTATGCCCCATAAAAAGAATCCCATTATGTGCGAGCGCTTGACTGGTTTAGCACGTGTCATTCGTGGATATGCTGTAACAAGTATGGAAAATATTGCGCTTTGGCATGAACGGGATATTTCTCATTCGTCTACAGAACGGATTATTTTTCCAGATGGTATGACTTTGCTGGATTATATGTTACAAACATTTAATGACATTATAAATGGCCTAGTTGTTCATTCGGACACCATGTTGCGAAATTTATGGAGTACAGGAGGTATAACATTTTCACAACAGGTTTTGCTGAAACTTGTTGAATCTGGGCTAACACGTGAAAATGCATATTTGATTGTTCAAGAAAATGCAATGACTGCCAGAGAGGGGAAAGCAACTTTCGAGGCGTTGTTAAGCGCTGATTTGCGTGTCACCCAGCAATTAAGTCCTGAGGCAATTCACTCGGTTTTTGATTTACAATATCATCTTAAGAATATTGACGCGATATTTAATAAAGTATTTTTAACGTAAAAGCTAATTATGATGCCCGTTGTTTAAGCGGAATAATGTTTTTTTGCGAACCTAAATCAACGCTTTTGCTAAGGAGTTCATCTAGTTTGGCAAATTGTGGGGATAGTTCTAATGATAGCATTTTTTGAATTCGAGAAACCATTTCATGATATTGTGCTAACATTCGCTCATGCTCTTCTTTAATTCGTATATTCATACGTTGAATTTGTTGATCAACAATGCGTTGTTCATGATCTACTAGTTTTCGTTTTTGGCGAAGTGTCATAACATATTCTTCGCGTATCATTTGAATTTGCTGTTGATACTGGGTTTTTAGTTGATTCAGTGCTGTAATAAATTGACGTTCCATTTCTATTTTTTTCTGTTCCTGCTGATGTTGCAATGCAGCAATATCAGCTTCATTAGCATTCAAGGTTGCGTGTAAAATTGATTGTGATGATTTAACTTTATCTTGTAATTGATCATATTGTTTTTCGTAATATCCTTTGAGTGATTGCCACTGTTTTTTTAGATCTGAAATTTTTGCTTTGCATTTGATGATATTTTCGTGATAATGCTCAAGCGTTGTTGATTTAAGATTTTGAAGTGTGTTAATTTCTTGATTAAGTGTTTCTTTTTTTAATAACCATTGTTTGGCTTGTTCAATTTTTTTACGAAATATTCCAACTTGAGACGTTAGTTCTTGTTTTTGTTGCTGAAGTGATTGAATGTCATATTGTAAATTTTTTTGTGTTGATTTAGCTTGTTCTACTTCTTTAAGTAG
>CAYUBI010000047.1:0-9547 GCA_964443005.1 uncultured Candidatus Marinamargulisbacteria bacterium | reverse complement strand
GTTGTGTTAGTTGGTTTTTCGTAATAGATAGTTTTAAATCATCAGTAATAAGCGAAATATCGGGATTTTGAAAAATAGATTGACGTTTAATTAACTGTTGCATGCCATAATCCTTATATAGAGTAAACTATACTACTACTATATAAAGATTTTTTTAAAAAGTAAACTAGCCTGAGCTTAAATTAATTTTTATAGCCTTTTTTTAATTAAATGAAGCAAGCTTAACCTGAAATTTTGCTGCTAATATCTTGAGATCAGCTAGTGAAAACATATAGATTGGTACTTCAACTTCAGCGTCTTGTTCGCCAATAACCTGAATGATACTGTTTTCTGTTGGATATCCATCTTCTTCCAGATCTTTTCTAAGCATTTCAGTTAAGCTACCCAGCTGAGTTCCAGTAATTGGAAAAATATGTGAATATAAGTCGATAATTTTTTCAAGTTTTTCATGTAATTGATTTGCAATGTTTTCTTCTAATGGCATATTATGATGAATAAATTGATTAAAATGATTTTTCACTATTCCAATATTAATAGTTTGTTTGTCATTATAGTCGTTTGAGGCGACTTCATATATGGTTAAATGTGCTCGCTCTAATGCAACTGAAAATTTTGGGTCTGTATAAGGGCTTACCTGGATGTTTTCTAGTTTGTTTACAAAAGCTTCAACCGGGTGCATATTTGATTTTTTCTGAATCTCATCAGTACTAATCTTTTTATCTCCAGCTTTTGATCCAAGGCTAAATAGATAACCCCCATTATCGTATTCTTTATAAAAATTAGATCGAGTTGTTTCAAGTAGATTGCCAAATGATAATGCCATAATTAATTTCTCCTTATTGTTTCCTGTTGTGATGATACTTTTTGCTTTATTTAACAAGTTATCGATAGAAAATTAAAAAAAAATCACCTATTTTTATTGAAAAATCGAATATTGGGTTTATCTTACAACAAAAAGAACATATAATAAGGTTAATAGGGGGAAGCTTTCACAATGGCCCGAACTGTTAAAAAGAAAATCGTTTTAACGTTAGTAGGTATTTATGCTGCGTTAATGCTATGTATTCCGATTGTTCTATATTTTGTTTCTGAAGATGCTTCTCCAGTAAAATTAAGTATAGTATTTGATCACCAAAACCATAAGGTGTCTGTTGAAGGGGATCGTTATGCTTTGGATAAAGTTATTTATAATGCATCAAATGTCATTATTTATCGTGATGAAAAAAAGTATTATACCGAATTTTTCCGCGCAGATATGGATAAATCCAATCGGTTTGAAATTATTAATAAGCTACATGAATCAAGCACCTTAAGCTTTCGATATTTATCTAATCATGTATTGCAAATCTATTTTCCAATTACTTACCCAGTTGCGCGAGTTAATTTAAATGGTGAACGTCAATATTTGCCAGAATCACAAATTTTTATTGTTACTAAAAATTATTCCCCTTATGATGAGTTTTATGTAGATATTACATACAATAAACCTTCTGAATTAAAAAAATATACGAATTTTATGGGTGCTACAATTATTCACCCTATTTCTGGAGCATTACAAGTTACTGGAAAATTTCTAAATGAATATGTGAACGAAGTAGGTAATGCTATTTCGTCTGCTATACCAAAATTACAAAAATGGAGAATCAATCGTGAAATTGCAGCTAAACATCGACGTGAAGAACAACGATCAAATTTTGTGTTAGTTCAAAATCAATTGGAAGAAACGTATTACGTAGGGCAGACCTCTGGGCCAATTTTTTATCGATTATATGATGGATATGGAAAAACAATTCAACAAGCATTGGTACATGTTAATATTACGCGATCGCCTTTAGGCAGTCATTGTCTTTTACAAGTTCCTAACGTTGTCATGACTGATTCATCAGGTGCTTTTGGTATTCAACTGCTAATGGGGCAAAAGCCAGGAAAATATTCAGTGACTATGGCATATAAAAGCAAAAAAAAGACACATGAATTTAGGGTTTATGCAGAAAAGCCAAGCAAATTAATTAATATGGAAAAAAGTTATATTATTCGCGCTTCTGTTGGCAGAGATTTGGTAAATGCTTTTAAAGTAAAGGTCTTAGATGCTTTTAATAATTCAGTTCCTGGGGCAGTCGTAGACTATTATTTAATTACTGCACAAACTAGTCCCAATATATTAACATCTGTTCAAGCAGACACTCACGGTATTGCAAAAATCAATTTTTCTGTTAATGAACGTTCCGAAACTGTTGCCATAGTTGCACAACTTCGACATACTGAGGAGAAAGTAGTTTTTCGTGTGCAGTCTAAAACAGAGCCTCCAGCTGAGCTAAAGGATATTGGAGAACCTGAGCGTATAGGTACAGTAGGCTTACCTTTAAAAAGTCCAATTCAAGTACTTGTGGCAGATAAATATGGGAATCCTGTACCTAATATAAACATTACGTTTACCTTAACAGATGTAGATGGTGAATTTGTTGCCGAATCCTTGTCAAAATCAAAAGGAGATGGTATTGCAACTGCTAAATTAGTGCTGCCTTCAGAAGCCGGCGATTATGATATAGCAGCATCTGATCCAAATTTGGAGGATCAACAGATTTCTTACCATTTATTAATGAAACCAGGTAATGAAATTAAATTGGATGATTTTCGTGGGGATGAACAAATTATTCGTGTTGGCCATGAAATTCCTGAAGTAGCTGCATTTAAGGTTGTAGACCAAGCTGGAAATTCATTACCAGACGTAAAAATTGCATGGACTGCAGATGATGCATTGAAAGTGATGTATAAAGAAGATGTTACAGATCAGCAAGGTTTAACGCGGGCAACTGTCAAAGGGCTTAAAGCTGGCAAATGGGCTTTATCTGCAAAAGTTGGCACTGTAATTAAAAATTTTCATGTTATTGTTCAAGATCAAAGTGTTATTCGTCCGGTAGTTATTAGTCAAGAATCAATTGTAGCATTAGCAGATCAAAAATCAGATGTTAAGATTAGTGTTGCAATGAAAGATCAATATGGCCAAACATTTCCCAATATTGCTTGTACGCTTGTTTATTCTCTTCAGCAAAAACAATATCGCCGTGAATATCAAATTTCACACAAATCCAATGACAATGGAATTGTAACATTTCAGGTTAAAACCCCGTTACATCCGCAAACTGTTGATTTACAATTTCGGTATGAAAAGCGCGAACTTAAGCCTCAAATTACCTGGAGTAAGATTGACTTTATTCCTGCAGATCTTGCACGCTTAGTATTTTCAAAAGAGCGGTATATTGGTGTTGCGAATCATCATCTTGAAAATCCTATTGAGGTTGCATTGTTAGACGTGATGGACAAGCCAGTCAAAAATGTTAAAGTGGATTTGCGAATTATAAAAACACCAGTGCTTCCGTCACCTATACCTGAATCCCAGTCACGGATAAGCCGAATTTTTCTCCGATTAGTGCCTAATAAAATTCGATTTGCATCATTACGTGGAGGTGCTACAGCAGCATGCACAAATAACGATGGGAAAATGATATTTGATATTTATACAGGCCAAGCAGCTGGAGATTATGTATTAGAAGCGTCGGTTGGATCACTTAAAACATTAATTAGCGTTACTGTTATTCCTGAAAAAGTTGCGCGACTTTCGTGGATAAAACGTCCCCAAAAAACAGTTAATTCAGGTGCATTTATTGACGGAAATTTATTGCAAGCTACAGATAAATTTGGAAACGTAGTTAATTCAACTGTTGCTGATATTTTTATTGAACCGATTAATCGTGTTCAAAAATTGAGTCGAGCTCAAACACAAACTTTACAAACAAAAAATAGAGACATGACATTTTCATTTAATGCCCCTTTAAAAGAAGGTCGTTTTTATGTTTTTGCTATTGACAAAGATCAAGGAAAAATTGCAAAAACATCAATTGATGTAAAAAAACTTTCTGCTGCACGAATCAGCTGGATTGGGCATCCCAAATATGACTTAGTTGTTAATACAGTGGTTAAAGCAAGTTTTCCTGTTCGTGTTACAGATCCTCATGGAAATCTGATTAGCAATGAATTAGTTTTTTATCGTTTAACTGATCGTAATGGTAAGGAATTGTATGAATATAGAGTATCTACGAATGCAGATGGCTTGGCCATAGCTTTGCTTCAACTGCCAAAATTATCAGCTGACTATATCTTGCAAGCAGGCATCCAAGGTGGTAAAGTCGCGATTAATCAGGGGGTTGTAGTGCGTGCTGCTTTTCCTGTTAAATGTGACGTTCTTGCTGGTGACAATCAATATCATGTTATTGGAAATAAAATGGCTGAAGCCATAAAATTGCAATTGAAAGATGAATTTGACAATGTTGTTCCAGAATATCCGATTATTGCTGCGTATTATATTGAAAAGAAAAATCTTAGAAAAAATATTGAAAGAAATTTAAAAACTGATAGTTTAGGCTGTGCCCAATTTAATTGGACAGGTGCAGGTGATCCAGGAGTTCGTGAAATTTTATTTCATGTTAAAGGTTCGGATCACTGGTTTAAACAAACTGCCTATACAAAACTAATTTATAAAGATGCTGATTATCTTGAAATTAATATTCCTCCCAAAGAATATACTGCAGATGAATTGATTAAACATGTTATTGTTCGATTGATGACAAAAAATATTCAAAAATATCAGGGGGAATCTGTGCAAATCGATATTTTTAATGAAGATAAAAAGGAACGAATTGCTGGATGGATTAAAACTATGCCAAATAATGGAGCCTTGGAACTTGAACCATTTACAATTCATGAGCAAGGGATTTATGTTATTCGCGTTCGTTTAAAAAACATTGAGGGTGACCGACGATTTGGTGTAATCAAGCGTGGTGTCAAATCAATTCAATATGTTAATTTAAAAAATAATCGTTTAGATTTAGATCAGGATAATTTGCTGATCTCAATTGTTTTTGATCAATTTCGCAATCAAATTAATGTGGAACCATTTTCTTATGAAATTATTGATATTAGTAATAATATTTTGCAAAAAGGTATTTCTCAGCATACATCTGAAAATGCTTTTCTTTTATCTATATCAAAAATTATTAATGAAGGGTTTTATAAAATAAATACTTATCCAGAGAAAAAGGTGTTTTCATCTACTTTTGAAACGTTTTATTCAAGCCGATTTCGGCTTCAAAATCTGGATGGTAATTTTGTTGCTACTGCTGGGATACAAGCTAATGGTATATTTAAGGTGAAAATCACGAATGGAAATCTTGCGATTAGACCTGGCCTTAATTTTACATATATTATGGATGATCCACTAAAACAGCGTTTTCAAGGAGTGACGAATAAAGATGGCATCATTTTGGCTAATTTGAAAATACCAACTAAAATAGGTGTTTATCATATTGCCGGAGTTTTTCCAGATGGCACATCAAAACCAATTGGTGTTCTTGGAGTTTCACCAAATGTTGCTTCAACTATTAAAATATTCAATTTAATTAATTTGATTCCAGCTGGAAAACGGTTAGATAAAATGTGTGATGTTAGTGTCAAAGATACTTATGGAAATCCTGTTCCTCATTATAAAATTGAAATGGGATCTTTTCGAATTGGCACAGCTAATGTTGTCTATTCGCCAGTTCAAACAGACGCAAAAGGAGTTTTTACTGTAGGGCCACTTCAAGCACCTTTTACAATGGGGTCTTATATTTTAAAAGTACGGTCAGTTGAATTCCCTGAAATAATAGATACGTGTACGTTTAATGTTGTTGCAGGTGATTTTTACCAATTAGAAACTCCTCAAATTCGTGAGTTATATAATTATTGTGATCAAGTTATGACTTCGCCTATTGAAGTAAAAGCCTCTGATTTTTATTATAATCCTGCTTCAAATATTAGTGTTAATTTCACAATTTTTCCTATTAAAACATCGCAAGTTTTGTTTACTGACGTAGAAGGTAAAGCAAATTACCGATTAAAAGGGCCAAGCAAACCAGGCAGTTACACGTTGAAAATTTCTGTTAATGGGCGTATGTTTCGTGAAATTAAAATGAAAACGCGTGAGCAGCCGTATAGCTTACACGAAAAATCAATTGAAAAGGGAAAAGAAGAGTAGCTGCTATGAAAACTATTTAAATTCAGCTGGCTGTATTCATGTTCCAATTATGAACCTCCGTTCACAATTAACATTAGTAGTATTCATAACATTAAAATCGATGTACTATTCCTTTATTAAAAAGGAGCTACAATCATGAAACCATGGAGTACATTAGCTAATGAAAATTCACTGAGTCGAGTGAAAAAAAGCCTTGAAAATAATGGTATGACTGTTGTTATTGTTAAAAGTGGTCAAGATGCGTATACAAAAGTTTTGAAATTATTACCGAAAGGTGCTGAAGTGATGACCATGAGTTCAGTTACTTTAGATACCATTGGTATTTCTAGGGAAATTCAGGAGTCTGTAAAGTACGAATCTGTAAAAAAGAAATTAATGTCCATGAATATCAAAACACAACAGCGAGATATGGTGAAATTAGGTGCAACACCTGAGTACGCTCTGGGTAGCGTTCATGCTATTACAGAAAATGGTGAATTAATAATTGCATCCTTAACAGGGAGCCAACAGCCTGCATATGCGTATGGAGCAGAGCACGTTGTTTTTGTTGTTGGAACGCAAAAAATTGTCACTGACCAAGCTGAAGGTTTCAAGCGAATTTATGATTATGTTCTTCCATTAGAAAGTGAGCGAGCGCACAACGTATACGGAGTTGCGAGTAGTTCAGTTAATAAAATTTTGATAATTAATAAAGAGTCTACAATCAATAGAATTACAATTATTTTAGTGCAGGAACAGCTTGGGTTTTAGCAAGCTGAATAAGTGAAATAGGAGGAATAAATGATGACGATATATGATCATTTAACACAAAATGCAGATTGGAAAACTGAAAAACATGTACCTGCAATCAATATTGACAGCGCAATAGAAAAAGCTGAATTTATTGCTGTAACTGTTTCTGTTGGCAAGGAAATTCCGCATCCAAACACAACAGAACACCATATTCAGTGGGTTAGTTTGTTTTTTAAGGCTGACAGCGAAAAGTTCCCTTATGAAATTGGTAAAACCGAATTTAGCGCTCATGGTGCCTCAGCTGCTGGACCGAATACCAGTTCAATTTATTCGGACTCTCGTGCTCAATTTTATTTCAAAACTGATAAGCCAGGTACACTAACTGCTTATAGTTATTGTAATATTCATGGGTTATGGGGTAATGCAATCAATTTGAAAATTAGCTAATAATACACAAAGGTGGGCGCAAAATATTTGTATTCCAAAGCTCTTATTGGGATTTATTAATGTTAATGCAGTCCACCTTCATGTGCGATATTTAACTGAATTGCAACACTAGCTATTGTGTTTTCAGGTAGCAAGGACAGATTGATCATCGTTCGAAATATATTATATATTTTATTCCTCAAACCAAGAAGGTTTTTGATTTGTTGCTTTGTAATATAATGTTTCAGGTGCGATGTCAATGTTCTCTGGCCAAGTGATCGTTCTTGATTCAGGATCCAAAAACACTTGATTAAAAAAATTGATATCAATAAATTTATGAAATACGCCATTTTTTATTCTATATTCACTAAAATCAACGAAACCGCTGGTTCCGTCAACAAAGAATAGTTCTAAAACATAATTGCCCTTATTTGAGAAGGATTGCAAAAAGTAATTCATAACGGTGCAATTCTAACTAATTGTTTTTCATCGCAGGCATTATCCCAATCTGACAATAATTCAGTTTGATGTAAAACTGTCCATTCCATTACCATGCCAAAAACTTTCGGTGGTAGTTTTCCTTCTAGAAGTGCATAGTCTCGGATACGAATAACTGCATTATATTCATTATACTTTACATGAAAATGAGGTGGATTATGCTCATCATAATACATATAGATTGTAATACCAAAGAACCGACTAATTTCTGGCATTTAAAACTCCTAAGAAAATTATATCATATAGATCATTCAAAAATATATAGAAACAATAACTAGAGTTAACGAAATTAGATTGAGTATAAGTAATTTTAGCTTTATACTTATTCTAAAATAGACTTAATTGTGTTTAGCGAGCATAAGGAGCTAACGTAATGAAAAAATTACCAATTGGTATTCAAACTTTTTCAGAAATTATTGAAGAAAATTATCTCTATATTGATAAAACGGAAATAATTTACAATTTAATTGCTTGTGGGAAAGTTTATTTTCTCTCTCGTCCGCGTCGCTTTGGCAAGTCGCTACTGCTGTCAACATTGGACGCGATTTTCAAGGGAAAGAAGGAGCTTTTTAAGGGGTTATGGATTTATGACCAGCCTTTTGAATGGAAAGAATATCCAGTTATACGAATTGATTTTAGCAAAAAGCATATTGAAAACCCGAATGAATTAAAACAATTTATTAAAAATGAGCTACACGATATTGCAGCTTATTACAATATTACGATTGTCAAAGAACATTATGATGACATTTTTGCAGAACTTATTAGGAAATTGGCACAAATAGGGAAAGTTGTTTTTCTTGTTGATGAATATGACAAACCAATTTTAGATCATATTACAGCTGTCGAAACAGCCAAAGAGATCCAAGAAACATTAAAAGGATTTTATACGGTAATTAAGGCTTCGGACGAGTATTTGAAATTTATTTTGTTAACCGGAGTGAGTAAATTCAGCAACGTGG
Organism: uncultured Candidatus Marinamargulisbacteria bacterium; assembly: GCA_964443005.1. Lineage (GTDB taxonomy): Bacteria > Margulisbacteria > Riflemargulisbacteria > GWF2-35-9 > CAYUBI01 > CAYUBI01. Next base: position 856 of record CAYUBI010000047.1, on the reverse strand, counting down.
GTGTGTTTTCGGGACTTAATAATTTAGACGATATTACCATGTCTATGGATTATGCTTCAATTTTAGGCTATACACCCCAAGAAGTAGAATCCTATTTTATTGATTATATAGATGCTTTAATGGTAACAACACAAAAAAGCATAGGAAATATTCGAGAATTAATTAAACAGTGGTATAACGGTTATCGATTTACGTTGGCAGAAGCGTATGTATATAATCCATTTTCTACGTTATTGCTATTTAAGCACCGCCAGTTTAAAAACTACTGGTTTGAAACTGGCACGCCAACGTTTTTGATTGATTTAATTACAATAAGCCAGTTTGATGTGCCAAGCCTGCAGCACTTGACTGTTGGTGAACAAGCTTTTGCGAGTTATGAAATTGGAAATTTATCACCTATAGCGCTGTTATATCAAACAGGATATCTAACCATTAAAGATTTGGTAGGGCGATTGTACACCTTAGGCTTTCCTAATTTGGAAGTTGAAGATTCTTTTCTTAATTATTTGTCTGAAGCTTATAGCAACGTCCCAAAGGAACTGACTGAGAATTATTTAGACAAACTGATTCGTGCGCTGGAAAGTGCAAATATGTCTCTATTTTTTGAAACCTTGAAAGTCTTTTTTGCAAATATTCCGTATACGTTGAATATTGAATTTGAAAAACATTATCAAACAATTTTCTATATTGTTTTCACCTTACTTGGTTTGCGCATTCAGGCTGAAGTTGTTACCAATCAAGGTCGTATTGATGCAGTGATCGAGATCGCCAATATAGTATATGTGTTTGAGTTTAAGCTGAATGGCACAAAGGACGAAGCGTTAGCGCAAATTAAGCAAAATGATTATGCACGGAA
>CAYUBI010000046.1:0-18811 GCA_964443005.1 uncultured Candidatus Marinamargulisbacteria bacterium | reverse complement strand
GGAACCGCACTGATAATAGCTAATCGTTCAATAATTTTATCGACACTTAATGAGCGTGAAAATAACTCTTTTAGTGCTGGTTTTTCATCAAAGTTTATTTCGAGATAGTAAGCAAACTGCTTTCCAAATGCCCTGACTGAATATGTTTTACCTATTTGTCGTGCACCTCTAAGCAGCAGCACTTTTCGCAATGGGTTATTTTTCCAGCTTAACAATTGTTCTTCAATAAATCTTTTCATAATTGCAGATCAATTATTTGCTATTTTTTTCATAAAGTCAACCCAATAAAGACTGAATTGTTCACGTAAATGACGGCATTAGCTCTGATCTTTTTCGCAGTAGATTATCCTAAGTCCGACAGCCAAACTAGATGTTACCAAAGCCACTGCTTACCAACTGGCGTATTCTTTATGCTTTTAGAGATTATTTCTGGCCATTTATTATTGATTTCCGTTAAAATAGTTTCAAGGTTTCGCACAGGAAGATCTTCAAAAACATAACCGTTTTTTGATAAAAGAATAAATTCATTTTTTCGTTCCCACATTTTTCCATCGAAAATAGTAAACGAAAACTTAGCTGTACTTTCAATGATGTTTAGCTCCATGAGATTGATATACACTTGAAAATCCAACCGACCATAATAACGATGAACTGTATTGGTTTCTGTTCTTTCCCATTCAATTTTTCTGTTTTCATCTGACAAACGAATATCTATGGCTGCATCCATGCTGTTGCCTTTGATTGTTAGATTCATGGAAGGGGCTTGAATTAATTTAATTCCATAAGCTTCATAAGCTTTAAAAACGGTATCCCATTTAATGGTATGCATCATGTTTTCAGCGAGTTTTTTAAAGTCTTGTTTTTCAATGCCTTTAGCTACTGAAAGAAAAAAATCGATTTGATCAATGTAAATTGGATCAGTGATATCTTTTAATGAAGAAAGCATATAATTATCTGAAAAACCAAGCGACGTAAAAATTAAAAATAATAGTCCGGGTAATAAATGTTTCATAAGTTTCCTTTCAGATTTTGGATATTTTCAGAAGTGGGTGATTGTGTTTTTCCTTGCATCAGTTCATTCATTCGATTCTCAATTTCAGTAATTCGCTGATTTATCGCAACTACTTTTTCGTTTTTGGAGGCTAGTTCTTCTTGTATAGCTTTTATTTGTCGATTCAGTTGTCCAAGATAAAGAACGTTTTCTTCGATTTTTTCCAGATATTTAAACCCTTGATTAATAATGGTTCCATAGCCTTGTTTCTTGAGATCTTCGGGTGTATCAACCCCTGGTAAATGGTGATTACTAGATACAAATTCTTCAAGTTGATCTAGCGTAAGTAGTTTGAAGTTTTTATCAAAAACATAATTATTAGCTTGGGCTGTTTGAAGTCCAAACAATATGATTATTGAGAAAAGAAATCCTAGGTTAACAATAATAGGTCTAAATATTTTCATAATATGAATAGAATAATGCTCAGAAATTTTTATGTCAATGAATAGCTGATTAATTGTTGATACACATTTGAATCCTTATTAACAAGTGATATACTTTGGATGAAATTTAGTATAAGGAGTTTAACATGCGCAGTCACAATGTTACACAAGGAATATCCCGAGCACCTCATCGAGCATTGTTCAAATCAATGGGGTATTTAGATGAGGAATTGCGGCGTCCATTAATTGGAATTGCTTCGTCTTATAATGAAATTATACCTGGGCATATTCATTTAGATAAAATTGTGGAAGCTGTTAAAACTGGCGTTAGAATGGCAGGTGGAACGCCGGTTATGTTTGGTACAATTGGCGTATGTGATGGCATTGCTATGGGGCATCAGGGCATGTCGTTTTCCTTGCCAAGTCGGGAATTGATTGCAGATTCAATCGAAATTGTTGCGCAAGCTCATCAATTTGATGCTTTGGTTTTAGTGCCCAATTGCGATAAAGTTATTCCTGGAATGCTAATGGCTGCTGCCCGAATAAATATTCCTGCGATTATTATTTCTGGAGGCCCCATGTTAGCTGGGCGTTATCAGGATAAAGATATTAATTTAAATACAGTGTTTGAGGCAGTGGGTTCGTGTAAAGCAGGTAAAATGTCAGAGCAAGAGCTGAGCGAAATTGAAGCGAGTGCTTGTCCAACTTGTGGCAGTTGTTCTGGGATGTTTACAGCCAATTCAATGAATTGTTTGTCTGAAGTTATTGGTATGGCCTTGCCTGGCAATGGTACCATCCTTTCGTTTAAAGCTGATCGAATTCGCTTAGCAAAACAAGCAGGAATTGCGATTATGCATTTGTTGGAGCAGAATATTAAGCCACGTGATATTATGACAAAATCTGCATTTATGAATGCGCTGGTTGTTGATATGGCCTTAGGTTGTTCAACAAATACAATGTTGCATTTGCCTGCAATTGCGCATGAAGCAGGTTTAGATATTCCCTTAGCTATGGTAAATGAAGTCAGTGCAAAAGTTCCTCATATTTGTTCCTTAGCTCCTGCTGGGGCTTATCATATTCAGGATTTAGATGATGCAGGTGGGATTCCTGCAGTTATGGTTGCTTTACTTGAAAAGAAACTGATTGATACTCAGTTGATGACAGTTACTGGCAAAACCATAGCAGAAAATCTCGTTGGGAAAAAAGTTTTAAAATCAGAGGTCATTCGATCTGTGACAAATCCCTATCATGCTACAGGTGGAATTGCTGTATTATTTGGAAATCTGGCTCCTGATGGTTGTGTGGTAAAACAAGTAGCCGTTGCACCTGAAATGCTTGTGTCGTCCGGACCTGCATGTGTATATGAATCTGAAGAAGAAGCTGTTGAGGCAATTGTAAGTGGGATAATAAAAAAAGGTGATGTCGTTGTTATTCGTAATGAAGGACCTCGAGGTGGGCCTGGTATGCGTGAAATGCTAACTCCTACGTCTACAATTGCTGGTATGGGCTTAGATAAAGATGTCGTGTTGATTACAGATGGCCGTTTTTCCGGTGCAACACGAGGTGCTTCGATTGGACATATTTCTCCAGAAGCTGCAAATGGTGGGCCAATTGGTGCATTAAAAAATGGCGACATTATTGAAATCGATATTCCTAAACGGTTGATTCATGTAAAATTAACAGATGCAGAAATTAAAAAACGACTCCTAGCATTTAAACCTAAAGCTCGAAAATTATCTGGATATTTGGCACGATATGCCAAAATGGTAACGTCTGCAAATACAGGTGCAATTTTAGAATAAGGCAGCGTTAAAGTAGCATGAGCCCGCCAACGAAAAAACAATACCATGCGAAGTAGTAAAAGCGTTTTGTTTGGATTAGATGAAAGAATAAATGAATTGCAATTAACCCTGATAAAAATGCAGTGAACATTCCTATTAGCATGTCTAGATGAATGGAGAAATCTAATATGTCAGTTAAGGTAAATATCATTATTCCTATTTGAGCAGGAATTGATAATAGAAAAGAAAATTGAATTGCTTTTTCAATAGTAAGTCCGGCTTTTAATCCTGAAAAAGTTGCGAGACCCATACGCGAAAATCCTTGAAATAGGGATAAGCTTTGGCCAACACCAATCCAAAAACTATTTTTTGATGAATGCGGTTCTTCCTTATTGGAGTTACGGGATAGCCGATTAATCCATAAATTAACCATTCCTGTTAATAAAAGAAAAAAGCCTGCAGCTCGTGCACTGTGAAAAAGTGATTCAATACTGGATTGAAATAGTAGAAATAAAATTATTGTTGGAATCATTGCCCAGAATAACCATTGAAGCATGAGATGCTCTGCAGTCCATCCAGGTTTTTTGAAGTGAATAGCACTTTGAACTAACCGCCATATAAGGCTTTTGTAGAAAAAAATAACAGCACTTAAGGTGCCTAAGCGTAATAAAATGTCAAAAATGAGTCCATGATCGATTGCTCCAAATTTTGCCTGAAAAAAAACAAGATGGCCAGACAAACTAATCGGTAGAAATTCTCCAAATCCATGAATTAACCCTATAATAATTGATGATGCAATGTCCATTATTATAGGGTTTTCGTGCGACTGGAGTTATTCCGTAATTTATTTTTTATTTTTTGCATTCTTTTTCTTGGGTACAGTGTCTTCTGCTTTTGTTGCTATAGGAAGTGCTGTTTGCTTTTTTGGCATAGATGCTGGTGCTGGTGAGGTAATTGGCGTAATAGTTCCATTGGAATTGAGAGTAGGCTTAGGCGTTGACACTGCAAAATAGCGTTTGAAATCAACGAGTAAGGGGCCAGCATTAAATATGGACGAATAAGCGCCACTAGAAATGCCAACGAGCATAATAAATGCAAATTCTTTTAAGGATGCGCCTCCAAAAATCATAATGCTGGCTAATGTAAAAAGAACAGATAATCCTGTATTAATGGAACGAGTTAATGTTTGGTTAATGCTAATATTTGCAATTTCTGCAAGTGATTTTTCCTCATGCATTGTTTTTAAATTATCACGAATACGATCAAAAATAACAATGGTATCATTAATTGAATATCCCAAGATCGTTAGAATAGCAGCAACAAAGGCTGTATTAATTTCAATGCCAACGACTGCTGCAACGCTAATAGCAACTAAAGCATCATGAACAGTTGCAATAATGGCTGCAACTCCAAACCAAAATTCAAATCGGAAGGTAATGTAAATAAGAAGCAGAACAGACGCAATAGCCATAATTAATAGTGCTTGTGTGCGAAGTTCTTTTCCAATAGTAGGGCCAATCGAATCAATTGAAAGCACTTCAGTTGTTCCGAAATTTGATTGAATTGTTTTTACCAGTTCTTGACGTTCTATAACAGATAAAACAGGTGTTCGAATAATGATATCGAATTTATCAAAGTAGCTGATAGATGCTTTTTTGAATCCGCCATTTGAAATAGCTGTTCGAACTTCACCTAAAATTTTATTTTTCTGATTTGCATCTTTTTGAATAGCTGGCAATTTTTCAGTTAATCGAACAATAATGTTCGTTCCACCTGTAAAATCAGCTCCCCAGTTAAGCATTTGTCCAGTTGATAATTGATTTTTTATCATTGCTGCAATACCAATGAATATCACTAGGATCGAAAGCGTATACCACAGTTTGCGTTTGTCAATAAAATTAAATTGTCGTTTCATGTGTATCTCCTTAACCTTTAATATACCATTTGGATTCAGCGATTTTCCATTGGGTTAGTCCTAACATAAATGTTTTCGTGATAAAAATTGCGGAAAACATACTCACTAAAATTCCGATAGTGAGTGTGATTGCAAAGCCTCGAATACTTCCAGTTCCCAACCAAAACAGTACAAAAGCAGTGATTAACGTTGTGATATTTGAGTCAAAAATAGTTGTAAAAGCCTTTTGAAAACCAGTTTCAACAGAGGTCATAATGGAAACACCTAATCGACGTTGTTCCATAATCCACTCAAAAATAATAACATTTGCATCAACTGCCATGCCTAACGATAAGATAATGCCAGCAATGCCTGGAAGTGTGAAGGTCACATGAAAAGCCATTAAAATTGCCATGTCAATTAGGAAATATAGAATTAACGCTAAAATGGCCATCATGCCTGATAATCGATAGTATAAAATAATAAAAATGGCTACTGCAATAAATCCTGCGATTCCAGCTACAAGACTTTTATGAATGGAGTCTTGTCCTAACGAAGCACCTACGGATTTGTTTTCTACGACTTCAACTGGAATTGGTAAGGAACCTGCTTTTAATTTGATAACCATATCTGTAACTTCATCAATCGAAAAGCTGCCTGATATTTGTGCTTTTCCGCCAAAAATAGGCTCATTCACATTCGGTGCAGAAATAATTTTTCCGTCTAAAATAATAGCTAAAGGTCTGCCAACACTTCGTTGAGTTGCTTCTGCAAATTTTTTCGATCCTTCAGGCGAAAATTCAATATTAATAATGGGGTTGCCATATTGATCTGTGCCTGGTCCTGCCCATTTTAAATCATTGCCAGTTAAGGCCATTTTTTTAAGAATAATCGGTGTTTCACGAATAATTTTTCCTGTATTATCTTTTACAACAACTTTATCAAGTCTGGCATCAGGCCCAGCAAGAAGTGCGACTTTTTCAGGTGTTAATACAGATGCGTCACCTGGCGCCCATTCAGCTTCTACAAATTCAAGAAGCGCTGTTTCCCCAATCATTTTTAAAGCGTGATCTGGATTTTTAACACCTGGAAGTTCCACAACAACTTGTCGATCTCCTTTAAGGAAAATAACAGGTTCGGATATTCCGAGTCCATCTACCCGATTGCGAATAACAGCTTGAACACCTTGCATGGTTTCATTGTTGACTTTGAAGGTTGCTGTATCTTTGGCTTCAACTACAACACGCATGCCGCCTTGCAAATCAAGTCCTAGATTAATTGGAATCATCATCATTGCTACAATTGATGCAATTAATACTCCACAAACCAACAAAAATCGTATACGAATATCCATTACTTGTCCTCCTTGAGAATACTGAGACGAATCTCCTTTGTTATTTTAACCAGAAAATGTACATTATGCATAGTCATTAACATCTTTCCAAGCATTTCATCGCATCGAAATAAATGTCGGATATAACTGCGTGTATGATTTTTACATGTATAACAGTCACACGAGGCTTCAATAGGTTCATAATCGTGTTCAAATATTTTGGCTTTAATATTTAATCGTCCGGATTTCGTGAAAACTGTTCCGTGACGGGCAAGTCGGGTAGGGAGCACGCAATCAAACATATCAATACCAGATTCAATAGCATGACGAATGTCATTTGGATCACCCACGCCCATCAAATAGCGTGGTTTGTTTTTGGGTAGTAATGATGCGCAATAAGCAGCAAGGTCATACATCGCTGGTTTTTCTTCACCAACACTTAATCCGCCAATAGCATATCCAGAAAAATCAAGATTCATGAGTTCGTTTGCAGACTGATAGCGTTCATCTTTAAAAAGCCCACCTTGGATAATACCAAATAGGTGCTGATCATTTATGTTGCAAGTTGTTGTCCAGGCTTGATGGCTGCGTTGTGCCCATTGGGTGGTTTGTGAAACTGCTTGATTAACTTCGTCTAAGGAAGCAGTTGCTGGCACGCAAACATCTAAGGGCATGATAATATCGCTTCCTAAGCGACGTTGAATGTCAAGAACAGATTCTGGAGTCAAAAGATGTTCACTGCCATCATGATGCGATTTAAAAACAACGCCGTTGTCCATAATGCGTCGAAGGCCGCCTAAACTAAATACCTGAAATCCACCGCTATCAGTGAGTATAGGTAAGGTGCAGTTCATAAATGCATGTAAGCCACCTGCGCGTTCAATGGTGTCAATTCCTGGACGAAGATAAAGGTGATATGTGTTTGCCAAAATGATGTGTGCGCCAGTTTCAAGAATTTGATCTCCGCGTAATCCTTTGATCGTTGCTTGCGTTCCAACTGGCATAAATGCGGGAGTATCAATGGTTCCATGGGGTGTAATAATTTTTCCTACACGGCCACTGTGTTTGGAGCTGGTTTTAAGAAGTTCAAAAAAAGGCATATTTAGATTCCATTATTTATTGTGATCAATGGTGTGAATGCTTAAGTGAATCTGTAACAACTGAAATAACTGATTCAACAGAGATTGCTTGTAAACAGCGATTATCGTGACAAACTGTTTTTCGATGGTTCATAGCTGTTAAGCACGGACTGCAAGAAAAAGGTTCATACATTGCAATTGTAGTCTGCGAAACTGGTTTGTAAAGTGCAGGTGTTTCTGGACCAAAAAATACAATTGTAATAATGTCTGTTAATGAGGCGAAATGCGCAGGCCCGCTGTCATTTGTGATTAAGATATTGCCTAAAGCAAATACATGGATCAATTCATAGATTGACGCTGTTTTTCCTGTAAGATCAATGATTTTCGAAGACTGCTGATTAAAAGCTTTGATGAAATCCGCATGATCTTGTTCAGCTTTGATACCAACTAAAACAATGGTTGCCTTTAATTTACTAATTAATTCTTTAGAAAGTTGTGCAAATTTTTCTTGCCCCCAATTGCGAATGGGTAATAATTTCCCTGGGCTTGGATTTAGAATAATAATGGGATGACCCGTTCCAATAACTGATTTAAATCGTGATAATATTGTTTTATTTAAGTCAATTTTGGGTTGATTTAGCGAAAATTTATTGATTGCAAATCGAGGCAAAAAACGTTCGTTACCAATCAGTGATTGTGCTAAAGCATGAAAGTTGTAGCTCATATGCACATGCGGATTGTAATAAACATTGTGCGTTAGCAAGTTGCCGCGATAAAGACCTTCGTGAGTGTATTTATAATAGCCAACACGACGTGGACTGCCAGAAAGATAAGCTAAAATAGCTGTACATCGACTAAATAATTCTAAATCAATAATTACATCAAATTTTATTTTCCTAGCCAAGCGTAAATAACGTAAAGTGTCCAAAATAAATGGCATAATGGATTGATCACGAATCACATGAATATTTGAAGGCAATACCAAGCCTGAAATCGCAACACTTTCTTTGTTTTTATCGAAAATTAAAAAATGCAAGGTTGCAGTTGGGTAAGCCTCTTGTACTTGTTTCATAGCTGAATACGCAATAATTGCTGAACCCATTTCAGAAAGTTCAATGAAAAGAATGTTCTTAATGGTGCGATTTTCGTTTGTGTTTTTGTGTTGACTGAGTTTGTTAATAAATTTTAAACAATGATGATGTAGCGAAAGACAAAAGCAAATAGGAATACCTATAATGCGATCAATGTGACGAATTACATCAACATTCATAATGATTTGCGTTGATAAACAACAACGCCCTCTTTTTCGAAAATTAACTGATAATTTGGGTCATTAGCTAACATTGTTAAAGTTTGTTGATAGCGAATGTTTTCAGTTCCATATTGCCCTAAAATAAGAAATCGAAGCACTTGCCACTGTTTTCCAGTATGCCACATTGTTTTCAAATATTCTGTTTGATTAATATGATCAGGAACCAATGTTTCGCGTTGTTCTGCAATTACATAATTTGCACGATTAATCACAGGGAAATACTCGATAGTAGATCGATAATGTAAGTGAATATAAAACACTTCAGATGCAGAAACGCTTTGAGTTGCTGGAATCAATTTAAGTGCTTCATGCCCAGCTTTAACATGAGGCGAAATCCAAAAAAATCGAGCTTCCATAAAAATAATCACGAGAATATTCACACCAATAAAAAAGATCGAAACTCCTTTGAAAATACGAATAAAACGCGTGTAAGCAGGCTGGGTCCACGTTTGTTTTATTTTGGCCATTACCTGTATTGTTGCAAATGCAAATATGGGGACAAGTCCAGCAGAATAATGGCCGCCAATATCAATGGTGTAGACTCCAGCTCCTAATAAATTTTGTGCTAAAATCCCCAGAGCAATCAAGGAGTAAGCGCTAAATAATGGCAAGGCTACCAAGGGCAGGATCATGCCTGCTAAGTAGGCAAGGTGATTGCCACCCAAAGCATAGGTTATGACTGTCATGGGGTGTAGAAAAACTGTTTTTAATTGATCTGAAAAAGTCGCGCCGAACTGATTAAATCGATTAAAATGCCGATAAGCTGTACCATTAAAATAGGGGATTATATAATGAATTAATCCATACATTGAAATAATTCCATATGCAATAATGATGAACCCTTCCCACATTCGCTTGCGAAAAATCCATAGATATACGCCAATCATAATAACAGTTAGGCCTGCTGTTTCTTTTGCAAAGGGTAGGGCTAAGGTTAACACTAGAACCCACTGATACCGTTCATGAACTAGCCAATATAAAATCCATGAGATGAGTGCTGCCATTACAATGTCTCCATGTAAGTCCTGATTAATTTGTTGACGAAACGTATAAGTAAAAAACAGAATGACAAATGCCATAATCATTCCGCGAAAGCCAAATTGCTCGTTTGAAATTTTAAGAATAGGAATGAGGATTAAAACTAAAACCAAAGCATGGGCAATAAAAATCCATATAGGCGAGGTTTTAATCCAATAAAAAGGAGCAATTAAAAAAAGGTACGAATAAAAGTGATCTGCTAAAAAACTTTTGTGAAAATAATCAAGCCAAGGGCCCAAACCTCGTGAAATGTTCCAGCAAGCATGATCATAAAAGTATAGGTCAATAAATCCAACGTGAAAGTTGTAAAAAATAAGCAATTTTTCAATGAGTACATATCCAAAAAAGAATAGGCAAATGAGTAAAAAAGCATAACGGTACAAAAAAGATTGTTTGGCAAACATCTGGTCATTATATCAATTTCTCAGGCTTTGCTGCAATATATATTTCTTCCTCAATCTGGCACAATTTTCTGGTTAACTATTTTTTATTAATTACTTGCTCCTTGTATCTCTTCAATGCTTGATCCAGTTATTTTAACGATATCTTTCACGGACATTCCGCCTTCCAGCATTCGCACTATCATTCCTGCTCGTTCCTTCATCCTTCCTTCAGTCAGCCCTAGCTCTTTGCCTTTACTTAGTCCTTCAGCTAAGCCCAACTCTTTACCTTCAACTAGCCCCACTGCCTTTCCTTTAGCTATCCCTTCCTCCAGCCCTTCTTCCTTAGCTGTATCCAACGAGTTTTTTATGTCTCGGTAGTACTTTAGACTGTCTTCGTATTTTTCCAGCATCTCCGAGGTAAACTTAGCTATTTCTGCTGATTTGAATAGTTTTTGAAATACTCTATCCTTCAACTTAACGGGTATTTGCTCCAGCTTGTGCAGATTCTTTAATACATACAACCACTTGTCAAAATGGGTCTGTAGCTCTGCCTCTTCTTTATTGAACTTCGGCATCTCCAGGTAAATAAACGTTAGTTTGTCGTAAAATACTTTGTTTGTTTCGGTATCTTTGAGTTTTATCTTGTAGTAAAATTTATCTTTTTCCGCTTTATCTTCCTCAAAGATAAAGTCTAGTATTCCTATCGTATATACTGCCTTTAGCTCAAAGTTCCATTCCCCTCGTTCGGCTTGTTCTCTAATCGGAAAAGTAGAATAAAAAATGCTTCGATCCTTAAAAAAATTTTGTTTGGCTTTTTGTAGCTCCACGATAAACTTTTCTCCTGTTTCGCTTTCGCAGTACAAATCAAATATCGCTCGCCTATCCATTTCTAAACTTCCTAGATGCTCGTTTCTTAGATACGTAAGGTTTTTTATTTGTAGTCCTTCTTCTTTTAATAGCTCATTTAAAAAATCAATTAGAATATCTTTATTCAGCTCTTCGCCAAAGAGTTTCTTAAATCCAAAATCCGTAAAAGCATTAATATATTTTTCTTTAAACATTTAGCTATTCCTTTTATCATTAATTATACTGTTATCTATTCAGTTTTGCAAAAAGTTTTCTTTTAACAACATGGCCTCATATATGGGCATATTTATTTGACAAAGTTTCTCAAGATTGGTAGATTGTACGCTTGTCAATCTGTTTTGATAGACAGTGCTATTGTTTTTGCTAGACAGGTCTAGTGGTTTCTGCTAGCATGGTTTATATGGTCTATATTAGAAGTTTTGTTGATGAATTAAAGACGCGCATATTTGAAGAAAATCCATTAATTCAGGTTGTTTTAGGTCCTAGGCAAGTTGGAAAAACTATGGGCATTAAACAACTTTTGGAAAGGGTGTCGATTCCTAGCATTTATTCTCATGCAGATGATTTGCTCTCACCCAATAGATCCTGGTTAATTGAACATTGGCAAAAAACAATGGCACTGGGTCCTGGTTCACTTTTAGTTGTAGATGAAATTCAAAAAATCCCAAATTGGTCAGAAATTATTAAGGCTTTATGGGACGAAAATCCTTACTATATCAAATTAATTGTACTGGGCTCTAGTTCCTTGCAACTTCAAAAAGGCTTGTCAGAAAGTTTAGCTGGGCGATTCGAGTTGTTAAAGGTTTATCAATGGTCTTATGGAGAATGTAAAAAAGCATTTAATTACTCGTTAGACCATTACTTGGTTTACGGCGGTTATCCAGGTGCTGTACCATTTGAAAAAAACTTTGACAGATGGAAAAGTTATATAAAAGATTCAATTATAGAGGCTGCTATTTCAAAAGATATTTTTCAAGATAATCGTGTTGGAAATCCTGCTTTATTTAGACAAGCATTTGAAATACTCTGCCATTATCCAGCTCAGGAAATAAGTTATACCAAGCTTTTAGGCCAATTACAAAGTAAAGGGAATTCAGATTTAGTTAAACACTATACGCATTTATATTCTGGAGCTTTTCTTGCAAATATTTTACATAAATACAGCCCCAAAGCTTATCTTTCTAAAACTAGTAGTCCAAAAATTCTCATTGGTTGCCCAGCACTTGTTAATTTTAGCTATCAAAAAAATACCTTAGATAATGATTTAAAAGGTAGATTGTTTGAATTAATTATAGGTAATCGGCTAATTTCTACTCCTGGAGATTTATATTATTGGCGTGAAAGTAATCATGAAGTTGATTTTGTCTATATTTATCATGGAGTTATTTATGCAATTGAAGTGAAATCAGGCAAGATAAAGCCGATACAGGGGCTTGATCTATTCAAAAGAAAATATCCCATGTGTAAACAATTAGTTATCACTCTTGCTAATTTCGAGTCATTTGATGCAGATCCTCTTGATTTTATAAAAACATATTCTCTGTAGTGGAGCTTCTTTAAACAGAATTACCCAAAAAGAAATTGATATTTTCGATGAATTATGCCTAATATATGATGGGAATATTTTGAATCCAAAACGATAGATTAATTATCAAGCTGGACATAAGTTCGGAAATATATTTCGATAGAGTATCAAGTCTCGAAATGAGAAAATATTATTTTCAGCATTTTAACAGGAGGTTCCTTTGATTACTTTGAATAAATTAATTGCCACAACTTCTGCTGTCATCCCCGCTACCCTTGCTGTCCAACTTAAGGCAGGAGTCATTGTTCCTGCTGTTTGCAAAGGCTTGGGGCTAGGTACTCTAATTGCTCTTGGTAATATCGTGATCCAAACTTTTTTCGGTGAAAATGACCGTTCGCTGTTGGCAAATTTATTTTCGCTTGAAACAGTATATGAAACCTTGGCGTTGACTGGATTATCAACGTTATTTCTTTCAAAGATATCCTTAAAAGATCGTGTTTTCGATAAACTTTGGACTGAAAATATGGCAATGCGTCTTGAGCTAGCCTATCAAAACCAAGCACTGACTCAATCCTTGATGAGTAAGTCTGCCCTTAAATATGAAATTGCTGAAAAAGCAGTTGAAAAAATGGACCTTGCTAATCAGCACATGGAAGCAATAAACAAAATCTTAATACAAATGTCAAGTTCTTCTGATGAAATGTTGTTAGAATCCTTGCTTCATCAGATTAATCATCTGATGGCTTGTACGACTGGGTATATTGGTGTTTTTGATAAGAGTGATAATTTTATGGTATCAGCTACAACCAACGATTTGCGGGATATTGATACTTCGTCAACTAAAGCTCAATCGGTTGCTGTTTCTGTTTGCTTAAAAGAGCCGTTATTTGATTTTAATAAAAAAGGAGTGGTTATAAATAATGAAGCACATAAGCTTCCGTTGTTTTCTGTATCGCTCGAAAATAGTATGGCTCTTCAGTTTAGAGATTTTAATAAAAATGTTGGGATTATTGTTTGTGCCAATCGAAAATCGCCCTTCACAGAGAAACAAGTAGAGCTGGGGAAAACTCTGGTTTCATATATTGGACCAGCTTTAAACAATTGCCTTGAGCTTCGCACCTCAATCAGTGATTTAAAAACAATAAAGAACGAATTGTTTTCGCTAAATAGCCAACTTGAATCAATATTACACTCCTTGCCTGATGAGCTGTTTGAAGTTGACAATGAGGGAATCTGTCTTTCCTATTATTCTTCACAAAAACATTTACTCGAAAAAGGAAATAAAAATATTGTAGGAGAAAATCTATGGACATTTCTGCCTGCTACAGCCGTTGAGGTGGTTATGGCTGCACGTGCAGAAGCAATAACAAAAGGAATTTCAGAAGGAAAAGAATTTTCAATAGATTTACCAAAGGGTAAGCGGTGGTTTAAGATTTTTGTTTCTTTAATTAAGAATGAAAATTTAAATTTTATTATTCTTCGCCGAGATATTACAGAAAGAAAACTGGCTGAAGAATCGTTGGCCAAATATGCCATAGACCTAAAACTGGCTCGGGATGAGGCACAAGGTTCTAATCAGCTAAAAAGTGACTTTTTGGCCAATATGAGCCATGAAATACGAACGCCCATGAATGCAATCATTGGTGGTATTCAGCTGATAGAGATGGGCGAAGCTTTGTCTAATGAGCAACAAGAGACCTTTGATTTGATGAGAAAACAAGGCTTTCATTTGCTGGAATTGATCAACGATATTTTGGATTTATCTAAGATTGAAGCTAATCAAATGACCTTGGAAAAAGAAAAGGTTGACCTAGATGAACTGTTGCAGACTGTATATTTATTAGGGAGAACCTTAGTTGAGCATTCTGAAAATAATATTGATATTCAGTTGCGTATGCCTAATAAGCAGGGCCTTTTTATTGTAGGAGATGAAACCCGACTTAAACAGGTTTTAATAAATATTTTGAGTAATTCAATTAAATTTACACACCAGGGTGCTGTTACGTTATCTGCAAAAACAACAGAAAAATCGCTTATTTTTAAGATTGAGGATACTGGAATTGGTATGACAACAGAACAAGCAGATAAAGTTTTTGAGAAGTTTACTCAAGCGGATATGTCGACTACGCGAAAATATGGCGGAACGGGCTTGGGGCTAACTATTACTCAAAATCTGATAAAACAAATGGGTGGGACAATAACGGTTGATTCGGAAGTGGGAAAGGGCTCAATGTTTGTAGTTACACTTCCTTTAGAATTGACAACTTCAGCTGCTTTGGATAAATCAGCTGAAATTAATGGTGTAAAGTCTGATGCTTGGAAAAAATCTGTAAAATTATTATTGGTAGAAGATAATAATTTTAATATGCTAATTCTCAGAAAGCTTCTTGAAAAGGGTGGATACTCACAATTTATCGAAGCTGTGGATGGGGAAGAAGCTGTGGCAGTAGTAAAGAAAATACCTGATATTAGTTTGGTTTTTATGGATATCAATATGCCGAAAATGTCTGGTCATGAAGCTGCTCGAGCCATTCGCATACATGAAAAGAACACAGGAACGCATGTTCCGATTATTGCACTTACAGCCAATGCCTATAAGGAAGATACCAATGCTTCAAGGGATGCTGGCATGGACGACTATCTTGCTAAACCCGTTCATTTACCAAGTCTGCAAAAAATGATTGAACAGTATGTGGTTGATAGCAGCGACAGCAAGCAGAGTCCGCAAGTCAACCAAGTTCAACGATTTCCTGTTTTTGATCCGTCCAACTTGCATAATATCTTTTCTGATAGTCCGACAGAATTGGCTAACCTCTTAAAAACCTATCGGGACATGGATCTGATTAATACGGTGAACAAGATTCTTCAATTGCTGAAAGCGGAGGAATTAAAGGAAGTTCCTTACTTAGTTCATAGCCTTAAGGGTTCCAGTGCAAATGTGGGAACTCTTGAGCTTTTTTACTTCCTTTCAGATATTGACTATGGATTTTTGTCTAATCACTCGGACGAGGCTTTTCAGCGACTTAAAGCTGAGTTCTCGGCAGTAAGTGAACGAGCAAGGATTTCGATTGAAGCAGAGATCACAAGCTTAGCAAGTAACTTGTTAGTAAAATAAACGAGGTTTGAGCCCTTTCCTATGAAGATTGGAAAGGGCTGGGGTAGTGGGAATCTAGCTGCGCTTACGTAAGTTGTCAGCTGAAAAATCTGTCTATTTTTTTTAATACATTATATTGAACCTCTCGATATTGTCCCGGGTATCGCCGTTGAAAGTATTGAAAAATTGTTTTCGCACGTAATTCATGATTGTTTCGTGAAAACTCTTTCATAACAGACCAATCCGCTTCAAAAGAATTTTGTTGTGTTTGCTTGTTATGATCTATTTTCTGTTTACTTGAAACGTTATTAGATTTAAAATATTTTCGTCCTATTTGTGCGATCATTCCAGACATAATAATTGTAGCTTCTTTTCCTTTTCCCATAGTGTGCAGCCTCCTTAATAATTTAACTTGCTCGTCTGTAATCATAGATGACTCCTATGCGTTTAGATTGATTCTGTATTTCATAAAATGACAATTTCGGTCAGTTTAATTATCAACTGTTTTCTTCGGCAATTTTATAAGATTATTTATTTTATAAGAATGCTTAGTGTCGTTTTTTCTTATAGAAAATAGTTCAAGAATAGTTTCATTTATTGCTTCAGATATTTTATCGTGTTGGCTTGTTAATTTTGTTAGAAATTTCATTTATTCCTCACTTTTTTACGAGTGTGAATCACCTCCATTCTTTTTTCGTAAATTATCTATATATTGAATTGTTAATTCGATATATAGATAATACAGAATGGTTATGTATTATTTGTAACAATTTTTAAAAGATTTTATGAATAATTAAATAGACTAAAATTAATTTCGATAGCGTATATATTGCAAAGATTTATTCGATTGAAAACTTATATCCAATACCATGTACTGTTGTGATGTAATTGAAATTTGAGAATTTATTTAGTTTATTGCGTAAGCGAAGGATATGGACATCTACCATTCGTGTATCGCCATATGAAGATATTTTCCATATTTTATAGAGTAGTTGATCCCGAGTAAAGACTCTATCTGGTTGTTTTGCTAACGAATAGAGTAATGCGAATTCAGTTTTAGTCAGTTGAACTGTGCTGCCTTTTATCGTTACTTTAAAACAATTACTATCAATGCAAATATCTTTGTATTGAAGTACAATTTCAGGAATTTCTTGATCATCTGTAGCGTTTGTTCGGGGGCGCCTAAGTTGAGTTTTGATACGGGAAAATAATTCTCTGGCTCCAAATGGTTTGGATACATAATCATCAACCCCCATTTCCAGTGCAAGCACTTTGTCGAATTCTGCATCCTTTGCTGAAAGCATAATAATAGGAATAAGACTTAATTGATTGTCTTTTTTTAATTGTCGACACACGTCTAGCCCGTCAATATCCGGTAACATCCAATCTAATAAAATAATATCAGGATTTGTTTTACGAGCTAATAAAATGCCAGTTTTTCCATCTTTGGCAATAACAGTTTTGTAAACAGCCTGATCAATTACTGCTGATAAAAATAGGGATATTTCATCAGCATCATCATCAATGATTAACACAGTGTACATTAAAAACACCCACTTTTTTATTCAAGGTATCAATAATAATTAAAAATTTTTATTCTATTCTATTCTATTCTATTCTGTTCTGTTCTGTCTTGTTTTATTATTACTTTTTGAACATTCGAAAATGCTTGTAATAAGTCTTCAATTAATAGGCCAATGTCAGCATTTTGATTTTTTTGTGATAATTGCTCTATTTTGCTTGCAAGCTCTTTCATTTCTAAAGCTGCAACATTAGCTGCTGAACCTTTGATTGAATGGGCTAGTAACTGAATGTTTTTAAAATCTTTTTCATGATTAAATTTTTTAAGGGCAAGTATTTTTTCTTGAGTGTTGGCTAGAAAAATATTCATTACTTTTTTAGCAATTTCACGATCACCTTCAAGTCGATTAAGTAGATCTGCTTCATCAAAAATTGAAGCATTGAGTTCAGGCACTAGTTTTGTTTTTGTAAAGGCTGCATTGCTAGTTGTTAGCCATTTATGAAGTATGTTCACAAGTGCCTCATAATTAATCGGCTTAGTAATATAGTCATTTAATCCAGTATTTAAATAATTAGTCAAGTTTTCTTTAAAAGCATCTGCAGTTATTGCAATAATTATGATATTTTTATAGCTTTCTTTAGATTGTCTGATTCTCTTTGTTGCTTCAATGCCATCCATTACTGGCATCTGAATATCCATTAATATTAGATCATAATCAGTGTCCTTTATCTTTGCAAGTGCATCTTTGCCATTAGATACAATATCAGCCTGGATGCCAAGTTTGTTAAGCAGAAGTATCATAACTTCTTGGTTGGTTTCATTATCTTCGGCAACAAGAATTTTTGTATTCTCAGGAATAGATAATTTTTTGTCAGTAGTAGAAATATCTTGTTTGGCAATATTCGCGGGATTTATCATCGATTTATGAAACGTAACTTTTAACCAAAAGTAGGAGCCTTTGTTTGCTTCACTTTCAAAGCCTACAGTTCCGCCCATTAAGGTCGCTAATTGTTTTGAAATAGCTAAACCAAGTCCGGATCCTCCATATTTACGAGAAATAGAGCTATCTACTTGGGTAAATACCTGAAATAGCTCGTCCGCATTTTCCTTTTGAATGCCTATGCCTGTATCGCGTACACCAAACTCTAACGAAATTTCATTCTGTGAATTAGACTCGATACTAATTTCAAGGGTAATATTCCCTTTTTCAGTAAACTTAATTGCATTACTAATATAATTCCCTAATATTTGCTCAAGACGTTTTTCGTCGCCTTTTAATACTTCTGGAATTTTTGGATCAACCAAAACAATTAAGGTCAGTCCCTTTTTCGTAGACTGAATACCGTATAATGTTCTTAGGCGTTCTAAAAATACCTGAAAGTCAAAGTCTATTAATTCCATTTCAAGTTTTCCTGCCTCAATTTTTGAATAATCTAAGATGCTACTTACCAAGAAATTCAAATTTTCAGCACTTGAATAAATAAGGTTAGCATATTTAGCTTGTTCATCAGTTAATGTTGTTATTATAGCACCTAATTTATTTAAATGC